>NZ_JAPNKC010000001.1:12227160-12549320 GCF_026626705.1 Pyxidicoccus sp. MSG2 | reverse complement strand
GCAAGCGCGTGGAGGGCGTCCACACCCGGCTTCTGCGTGAGGCCCGGACCGCCATCCGCGCGCGCGACGAGTTCCTCACCCTGGCCGCACACGAACTGAAGACGCCGCTCACCCCGCTGGCGATTCGCATGGAGTCGCTCGCGAGCCGGCTGCGCTCGGACCACCCGGCGGAGGCGAGGACGCTGGAGGGCCTCCGCTCCCATGTGCGGCGCCTCCAGCGCCTCATCGAGCACCTGCTCGAGGCGGCCCAGGTGGACACGGGGCAGCTCTCCATCCGACTGGCGCCCGTGGCCCTCCACTCGATGGTGCGCTCGACGGCGTCGAGCTTCTCGCGCCTGGGCGCCTCGCACGGGCTGGACATGGAGACGGGAGGCCGCGAGGTCTGGGTGCTGGGAGACCGGCTCCGCCTGGAAGAAGTGCTGCTCACGTTGCTGGAGAACGCCGTGAAGTACAGCCCGGAGGGAGGCACCCTCCGGGTGACGCTCGACGTGGCGGGAGACGAGGTCCACGTGTCCGTGTCGGACCCGGGCGTGGGCATTCCTCCCGAGCAGCGGGAGCACGTGTTCGACCGCTACTTCCGGGGCAGCAACACCCCCGTGCAGTCCTATGGCGGGCTCGGGCTGGGGCTGTACCTGTGCCGCAACATCCTGGAGTCCCACGGTGGGCGCATCTGGGTGGACAGCGAGATGGGGCGGGGCTCCACCTTCACCTTCGCGCTGCCCCTGCTGCGGGCCACCCGGGCACCGACAGAGCACGACGCGGTCGAGGCCCACTGGGCGAGCTGACTCCCGTCCGCGCGGACTGTCCTGGGCCCGCCTGGACACCGCCCCCTCGTCCCATGGCCAGCACGCGCGGCGATGACCACATAGGGCGCCGCTCAGTGTGTCCCGAGCTTCCGAGGAACCCCGACGATGGCCGACCCCCGCGCGGAGCAGACGTTCCAGAAGAGCATCCACACGCAGAGCTCGAACGGCGCGGCCTTCCGGGTCGAGACCGACAGTCTCGGCTCCAAGCGGATTCCGGCCGACGCCTATTGGGGAATCAATGTCAGCCGTGCGCTCGACAACTTCGCCATCAGCGGACGCCCCATCTCCGTGTATCCCGACTTCCTCTTCGGCTACGCCTGCGTGAAGCAGGCCGCGGCGCGTGCGAACGCGGAAATCGGTGCGCTCGATGAGACGCGGGCCGGGCTCATCGACCGTGCCTGTGAGGAAATCAAGGGCGGCAGGCTGCACGCGCAGTTCATCGTGGACGTCATGCAGGGAGGCGCTGGCACCTCCACGAACATGAACTTCAACGAGGTCATCGCCAATCGCGGCCTGGAGCTGGCCGGCCATTCCAAGGGCAGCTACGAGCACCTCGACCCGAATGACCACGTGAATCGGAGTCAGAGCACGAACGACACGTATCCGACGGCGCTCAAGGTCGGGCTGATGCTGTCCCTCGAGCGGCTGCTCACGGAGCTCCAACACCTGGAGCGCGCGTTTCACGACAAGGGGCGGGAGTTCGCTGGCATCGTGAAGATTGGCCGCACGCAGATGCAGGACGCGGTGCCCATGACGCTCCAACAGGAGTTCGAGGGCTTCGCCGTCACGCTGGCCGAGGACCACGCGAGCCTGGAGGGCGTCATCCGGCGCCTGGCGGAGGTCAACCTGGGGGCGACGGCGATTGGCACCGGCATCGCGGCGGCCCCGGGCTTCGCGGAGGCTGCGCGCAAGCATCTGGCGGCCATCACCGGACACCCCATCTTCACCGCGCCCAACCTGATTGAGGCGACCACCGACGTGGGCGTCTTCATGGAGGTGTCCTCCACGCTCAAGCGCAGCGCGATGAAGCTGTCGAAGATCTGCAATGACCTGCGCCTGCTCGGCTCGGGCCCCCAGGCGGGGCTCAACGAAATCAACCTCCCGCCGAGGCAGGCGGGCTCGAGCATCATGCCGGGCAAGGTGAACCCCGTCATTCCGGAGGTCGTGAACGAGGTGGCGTTCATGGTCGCCGGGGGGGATGTGGCGCTGACCATGGCCGCCGAGGCGGGTCAGCTCCAGCTCAACGCCTTCGGGCCCGTCATGGCCCACGTGCTGTTCGAGAACCTCAAGCTCATGACCGCCGCCATGGAGACGCTGCGCTCGAATTGCGTGACGGGCATCACCGCCAACAAGGAGCGGCTCGCGAACCAGGTCGGCTCCTTCGTGGGTGTCATCACCGCGCTCATCCCGCACATCGGCTATGCCCCGGCGACGCGGCTGGCGAGGGAGGCCCTCGCCACGAACGCCAACATCTCCGACCTGGTGGTGGCCTCCGGGCTGCTGACGCGGGAGCAGGTCTCCGCGCTGCTCACCGCGGAGCAACTGACCCGCGGCCAGGCGCTGGAGCAGGGCGACGAAGAGGGCCCGCATTGAGCCGCTTCGGGAACAGAGCAAGTGCCCCCTGGAGCAGGTTGCTTCCCGGAGGAGGGTGTTGATGTTCCGCCAGGCAATCCCATGAGTAGAGGTCGAGTTCCATGCGTACAATCCCGTCGAAGAGGATGTCCCTTCTCACCGAGCGCGAGGCGCAGCTCGTGCTGTCCAGCGCTCCACGCAACCTGGCCGAGCTGTCGCCGCGAGAGCTGCGCAGCCGCATCCTGCGCACGCGCCGCTTGATGGAGAAATACCAGGACCAGGCGAGGCTGCAGCGCCGGGTGGCGCTTGGCAGGAAGACGCCCACCCGGACCCGGCGCGCCGAGGGCAATCTCAACACCCGCCAGAAGGCCGAGTACTTCGCGCTCACGCTCGCGCGCTTCGAGAAGCGGCTCGCCCAGCTCGAAAGGAAGGCGACGACGGTCAGCAGGACCCGCGTCGTGAGTGGGACGCGCACCGGGCGGGCGACGCGACGGACGACGGTTCGCGTGGCCACGAGAGGACGCAAGCCCGCCCGGCGCACGCGCACCGCGGGGCGCACCGCGAAGGTGTCGGGCGCGGCCTCGCGTCAGAAGAAGGGTGGGGCCCTCAAGCAGCAGCGCTTCGCTTCCGTCAAGCGCCAGGCCCATGCGTCCGCTCGCGGCCGGCGGACCCAGACGCGGCGCGACCAGCGCCGCTGAGCGCCTGCCTTCACCGGGCACCCGGCGCCATGCGCCGGTGCAGCCCCTTCAGGGTGACCGCGAAGGTGATCCACGCGAACCCCCGGAAGAGGATCTCGATGCCCACGAAGGTGCCGATCAGCCACATCGCGGAGCCGGGGAACTGTCCCCAGACGATGACGCCCAGCAACAGCGAGACGGCGCCATTCGCCAGCTCCAGGCCCCAGCCCTCCTGGCGCGTGGTCATCGAGGTGACGATGCGGAAGAGCCCCGAGGCGGCCAGCCAGCCGGTGACGAGCAGGGTGATGGACACCGCGCCCTGCACGGGGGAGCGCACCATCAGCGCGCCCACCACCACCGACAGCACCCCGGCGAGCAGGTGCAGGGTGAATCCACGCGAGTGACGCCCGCCGAAGGCGTGAACCACCTCGGCGACCCCGCCGATGATGACCGCCACGCCGAGCATCACCACCGAGACGAGGCTCGTGGCCACCGACGCCCTCAGCGCGAAGCCACCCACGAGTACGAGCGCCATCCCGAGCACCAGGAACCACCCCCAGTGGCGCCGCAGCTCCTCCGCCCCCTCCATCAGGTGGGCAACGGGGTCCGGGCGCGGTGCTGCCTGCAATGGCTCCATGACGGCCTCCCTGGCGACGGCGCATGGGCGGGACCGCCTGTCCGGAAGCTCCCAGCAGGCCCCTCGGGCCGCGCCCGCGGTGCTCGCCCCGTCCTCGAGGCGCTCACCCGAGGGTAGGCCCTCGGAATGCACCCGGCAGCGGGCGCTCGGCCCCCTTTCCAGGAAGGGCGCTCCCGGGTCGGGAGTCCCTGCGCCGCATGCCTGTGAGCCCGTTGACGGCCTTCAGGAGCAACGCACCATTGGCGGGGGGCCCACCGCATGACGACCAGCGCATTGCCGGACACGACGACGCAGGCCGAGCTCCAGGACGACGTGATGCGCTTCGAGGGCCGCTTCGCCGACCGCCTTCGCCACGTGCTGGCTCCCCTCGAGGCGTCCGGCAGCCCGGCCGCCCGGAGGAGCGCGCTGGAGCGCGAGCTCGCCTGGCTCTCAGCGGCGCTGGACATCGCCGCGGGGGACAACCCGGTCGCCAACCTGCTCGACATGCTCACCTTCGTCGAGCTCAGCAGCGAGCGTTTCGAGGAGCACTGGCGGCCGAATGTCTTCGGCGACTCCGGCCGCCCCGTCGAGGAGGCGCTCCAAGACGCCGTCGAGGACATCCGGGAGGTCGCGGCGAAGTACATGACGCCGTCGCAGACCGCGCGCTTCGCGCGGGTGCTGGCGGACTGGCGTGAGGCCAACCCGGAGCAGATCCACGTCGAGACCGTGCGCCTGTCGGCCTTCAGCCCGCTCGCGGGCGCGAGGGTGCAGCAGTCGCAAGACGCGGCGCGGGGACTCCTGGGGGACATGCGGCGGGGAATGCAGACCGCCGAGTCGGCGCGGCTGTTGGGGGACCGCGCGCTCTACCTGGGACGGCGGCTTCCGCAGCTCCTCGGCCTCCACGCCCGCGTGGTCGCCGACGACCTGTTCTCCGACCTGAAGCAGAACCTGCTCGACTCCCGGTACCAGGCGGACGCGGCCGCGCGGCACGTGGAGCTGGCGACCACCCGGGTCATGGCGCGAGGGGGCCTGGTACTGTGCGGCGTCTCGCTCTTCGTGGGCCTGGTGGTCTCCGCCGTGAAGCTCGTGCGCTGAGGGCCCCCAGGAATCCCATGCTCATCCGCCGCCTGGGCAAGCACCTCCGTGAGCCGTACTGGTTGCTCCTGCTCGGTCTGCTCGCCCTCGGCCTGGTGATGGGCGTCTGGTTCGCCCGCCAGCAGACAGAAACCGCCCCGGGCTACTTCGGGCTGGCCTGGAAGGGTGACCCCAGTGAGACACGCTCCGCGCTCACGACCCTGTTCGGAATGCAGTTCACCGTCCTCACCCTCGTGCTGTCCCTGAACGCGCCGGTCATCCAATCCGCGGCCAACCAGTACTCACCCCGTCTGGTCCCCATCTACCTGAAGAAGGCGCCGTTGCGCCGCGCCATGCCGCTCTTCGCCCTCTCCATGGGGTACCTCATCGCGGCCACCCGCGAGCTGGGTCTCATCGCGGACACGGGAGTGCGGCCGCGCCCCGTGCTCTCGGGCGCCTTCGTCCTGGTCTTCGGGGCGCTCTTCGCCCTCGTCTTCTGCATGATCCGCACCTTCCGCTTCATGCGGGTGGAGCGTGTCCTCGGGCTCGTCCAGGAACTGATCGTCTCGGCGACGGAGCGCCGCATCCGGGCGCGCTTGAGGCGGCTCCCACTCGACCCGGCGGCGACCCTGGTGCTGCCAGCGGATGCCACCGCGCTCGGCGCTCCGGAGTCGGGCTACCTCGCGGAGATCGACCTCCGGAGGCTCGCGCTTCGTGCGCGGAAGTGGGGGGTCCGGGCACGCGTCTACCTCACCGTGGGCGAATACGTCGACAAGGGCGAGGTCGTCGGATGGGTGGTGGCGGACGGTGGGGGGCCGGTGGACGACCGCACCCTGAGAGCTCTCGCCGCCGCCCTGAGGATCACCGCGGCGCGCGATCCCGGCTGCGACCCCGCCCTCGGAATCCGCATCCTCGTCGACGTCGCGAACCGTGCGCTGTCCTCGTCCGCGAACGACCCCTACACGGCCCGGCAGGCGCTGCAGCAGGTCCGCTCGGTGATGCGCCGCCTGGCGTGCCTGCCGCTGGGGGACTGGAACGTGGTCGACCCGGACGGCAGTGCGCGCGTCTCCGTCGTGGCCACGCGGTTGCGCGACTTCCTCTTCCTCGCCGTCGACGGCCCCCTCCACTACGGGATGGGGAATCCCGAGGTGCTCGAGGAGGTGCTCCAGATAGCGCTCGTCGTGGGGCTGGCCGCGCGCGACGAGGAAGACCGTGCGGCGGCACACGCGCTCCTCGCTCGCGTGCTCGCCGACGCCAGGGCCCACGGCGCTCCGGAGCGAGAGTGCTTCCGCCGGCTGCTCACCGAGGCGGAGCGCGTCAGCGCGATCTTCCAGGGTGGCCGGCGTACGACAGTCGAACGCACGCGTGCCCATTGGCGCCCCGACTGAGTGGCCCCATCTTGCCCCGGCGTGCGATTGCACGCCTCGCGGTGCGTGGTGAGCGTTGTGGGATGGCCAAGGTCACCACGAGCACCGGAGGCGCCGATGCGTAGGGGGAAACCCACGCTCGAGGCGGCAACCCCGAAGGGGGCGTCCGACCCCATCACGGCCGCCTTGAAGGAGATTCGCGACAGCCTCGCGTCCGACTCGAGCGGCGCCCTGGCCACGTACATCCCCCAGTTGGCGAAGGTGGACCCGGGGCTGTTCGGCCTGGCACTCGCGACGATGGACGGGCGCCTCTACAAGGCTGGCGACGCGGACGTGCCCTTCACCCTCCAGTCCGTGTCCAAGCCGTTCGTCTACGCGCTGGCCCTGGCCGACCTGGGGCTGGACGAGGTGCTCTCCCGCGTGGGCGTGGAGCCCAGCGGCGAGGCCTTCAACGCCATCAGCCTGGAGCCGGGCAGCGGCCGTCCGCTCAATCCGATGATCAACGCCGGAGCCATCCTGACCACGTCCCTGGTCCGGGCCTCGGACCCGGTGGCGCGGTTCGAGCGCATCCGGGTGGTGCTCTCGGCGTTCGCCGGCCGTCGCCTCGAAATGGACGAGGCGGTGTTCACCTCGGAGCTGGAGACGGGGGACCGCAACCGCGCGCTGGCCTGGCTGATGCGCAACGCGGGCTCGCTGCGCTGCGGTGTCGACGAGACTCTCGACGTCTACTTCCGCCAGTGCGCGCTGCTGGCCACGGCGGCGGATGTCGCCGTCATGGCGGCCACCCTGGCCAATGGCGGTGTCAACCCATGCACGAAGGCCGTGGTCGTCCCGCAGCCGGTTGCCGAGCACGTGCTCGCGGTGATGGCGAGCTGCGGGATGTACGACTCCGCCGGAGAATGGCTGCTGCGCGTGGGGCTGCCCGCGAAGAGCGGCGTCTCCGGCGGACTGGTGGCCGCGAGCCCGGGACAGTTCGGCATCGGTCTCTTCAGTCCGCTGCTCGATGCGGGGGGCAACAGCGTGCGAGCCGCCGCCGCGAGCCGCAGGCTCGCCGAGCGCTTCCAGCTCCACCTGATGCACCACCCCGGCCGCTCCGCACCCGTCATCACCCGCACCGGAAGCGCGCTGACGCTCCAGTCGGGCCGGCGTCGGCGCCGCGCGGAGCGTGACGTGCTCCAGGCGCATGGGGACGCCATCGACGTCCGGAGCCTCCAGGGCGACATCGAGTTCGCGGCCGCCGAGGTCGTCCTCCAGTCGCTGGGCACGGTGCCCGCGGGCGCCCGCTGGCGGGTGCTCGACCTGCAAGGCGTCTCCCGGCTCCATCCCGGCGCGGCGCGGATGCTGGATGCCGCCGTGCTCGAGCTCGGGAGTCGCGGCGTCGTCGTGGCCGTCGGGGACCCGCACCGGCGCGGCCTCCTCCCGCATGCCGCCGTCGAGCTGCCCTCACCCGAGGAGGCGCTCGAGTGGTGCGAGGACGCCCTGCTCGAAAGCCACGGCGCCTCCCTGGCGCCGGACGCCGCGCTGAAGCCGGAGGCGCATGACGTGCTCGCCTCGCTGGATGAAGAGGCGCGCACCGTGCTGGGCGCGGCCATGCCGGCCCAGGCCTGGGGGCGCGGTGACAGGGTGCTCGCCGCGGATGACGAGGTCCTGCTCCTGCTGCTCTCGGGGCGCCTGGGCGCGTACGCGAGCGGCCAGGCCCCGGACGCCGCGGCACGAAGGCTCGGCTCGGTGGGTGCCGGTACGGCGGTCAGCCGGTGGCGGCCCCTGGACGACGGACGCGTGTCTCCCACGCTCGTCGCGGAGCTGCCCTGCTCGGGCAGGTTGCTGCGCCGGGTGCAGCAGGAGCGGCTGGAGCGGGAGCACCCCCGGGTCCTGGCCCGGCTCTGGAGGCAGCTCGCCTCCCAGCAGGAGTAGGGGGGCGCGCGATGCCGTCGCTCGACAATCCGCTGCTGATGTTCATGGCGCTGTTCACCCTGTACAGCCCCCTGGCCACGCTGTCGTCCTACTTCCCCATCGTCAGCAAGCTCCGGCCGGCGGAGCAGCTCCGCCTCGCCCTGGGGGTCTTCACCTACGTGACTGTCTTCGCGATGACGGCCCTCTGGGTGGGAGAGCCGCTCCTCACGCTGCTCGGAATCACGACCGATGCGCTGACCGTCACGGGCGGCATCGCGCTCATCTTCGTGGGCGTCCCGTTGATGCGCGGCGTGGACGAGGCGGTAGCGGTGCCCGAAAAGCCCGCCGCCCCCCAGGGCGACGGGACGGGTGAGGCAGCGGAAGCGGGCGCCAGGGTCGAGATCTGGCGGGCGGTCCTCTTCATGCCCACCACCTTCCCGCTCACGGTGGGCGGGACCACCTTCGCCATCCTCGTTTCGTTCCGCGCCCAGGCCGCCAGCCTCCCCGACGTCATCGCGCTGTCAGTCGCTGGGCTCGCCTACGCCGCCGTCACCGGCCTCACCGTCTACCTCTCCGGGCATATCGAGCGCCGCGTCAGCCCGAGGGCACGGTCCTTCCTCGAGCGGATTGCCGGCATCCTGCTCACGGCCATCGCCGTGTCGCTCCTGGCCCGTGGCATTCCCCGCATGGTGGTCACTGCGTTGAATGCCACGGAGGTCTTCTGAGCGCGGGCGTATCAGTGGCGACTGGCGGTAGGTGGCGTGAACCCCATGAGGAAGTCGAGGAGCAGGCGCGCGCCGTAACCCGTGGCGCCCTTGCTGCGCCACCCGCTATCGCTGTCCGCCCTCGCCGTGCCCGCCATGTCGATGTGCGCCCAGGGCACGCCATCCACGAACTCCTCGAGGAAGAGGGCCGCGGTGATGGCGCCGGCGTTGTCGCCGCCGACATTCTTCATGTCCGCGATATCCGACTCCAGCTCGGGACGGTAGCTCTGGTCCAGCGGGAGCTGCCACACCGTGTCGCCGGTCCGCTCACCCGAGGCCTTCACCTGTTCGACGAGTGCCTGGTGGTTGCCGATGACTCCCGCGCTGCGGACGCCGAGTGCTCGCTGGCACGCCCCGGTGAGCGTGGCGATGTCGACGATGGCGTCGGGCCTCGGTGACTGCTCGGTGGCGAGGACGAGCCCATCCGCCATCACCAGCCGTCCCTCGGCGTCGGTGTTGATGACCTCGACCGTCTTTCCACCGCGAACCGTCAGGACATCTCCCAGCCGCATGGCCGTGCCGGAGGGCATGTTGTCGGTGCACATCAGGTAGGCCGTCACCTCCGTCTTGCAGCCGAGCTGCGACAGCGCCGTCATCGCCGCGAGGATGGCCCCCGCGCCGGACATGTCGCCCTTCATGGTGGCGTGGACGAGGTCGTTCGGCTTCAGGCCCAGGCCGCCCGCGTCGAACATGATGCCCTTGCCAATCAGGGCGATGCGGCCCACGGGTTCGACCGCCTTCCCCCGGTTCCCCTTGGGGCGGTACGTCAGCTTGATCATCCGCGGCGGCTCCGCGCTCCCCGCATTGACGCCCAACAGGCCGCCGCAGCCGAGCTCGGACAATGCCTCTCCATCGAAGACCTCGACTTCCAGTCCGGAGCCCTTCGCGAGCACCTCGGCCACCTCGGCCATCCGGGAGGCTGTCAGGAGGGAGGCGGGGGCATTGGCGAGGTCTCTCGCGAGCCCGGCGACGCGGGCGGTGACGCCACCGAGCACCACTCCCTGCTCGACCTCCTCGAGATTCTCCTTGGTCGTGACGAGCGTCAGGGCCTCGAGCGGCGGCTCCTGCACCGCGGTCCGCTTGTAGGGCCTGTACCGGTAGCGGGCGAGGAGGACTCCCTCGGTGATGACCTGCGCGGCGACAGCCGGCGGCACCGCACCCGTGTCGGGCAGGCGGAGGGCCACGCGAGTCTGCTGACCCACGGCCCGCGCGAAGGCGGCAGCGGCATCCCGGAGCTTGCCCGGATCGAGCTTCCCACGCTCGCCAATGCCGACGGCGACGAGCGGAGGGCCGCTGGTGCGGGGAACGACCAGCGTCTGCCCTGCCTTGCCCTCGAAGCCCGCCGCTTTCAGCGACGCGCGGTCGAAGCCGAAGTCCTTCGGCTCTTCGTCGACGCCCACCAGCGTGCCGATGCTGTCGACGTTGGCTGGGAGGGAGATCGACGCGCCGAGCTTGATTGCCTCGGGTTTCTCGATGGAAGGGGCGGGATGGAACGCGGCCTGCAAACGCGAATGAAATGAAGACAGCATGGAGCCTCCTGTTTGCATGAACTGGACACGACTTCGGGAGGGTGCAACGGAGTTACAGTCAGTAGCGGTAGAACGCCTCCTGCACGGCGCCTCGGCCCAGGCCCCTGGCCAGGCACAACTGGAGCAGCACGCGGCTCTTCTGCGGGTTGAGCTGGTCGGCGGCGACGAAGCCCAGCGCGTCATCGTCCACCTCGATGTTCCGGCCCACGTCGCCGCTCACCACGCGGGTGCTGCGCACGACGACGACGCCCGCCTTCACCGCCGCGGCGAGCGCACGCGCTGCTTCCGTGGACACGTTGCCGTTGCCCATTCCCGCCATCACGATGCCGCGCGCGCCCGCCGCGACGCTGGCGCGCACCAGGTCGGCGGGCATGTTGGAGTACGCGTAGAGGATGTCGACCCGGGGCAGGCGCTCGAGGCCGTCCACCGAGAACTCGGAGGCGGCGGAGTGGGGGTGGGGGGGCTGGCGGAAGTAGCGGATGCGCCCATAGCTGGCGCTGCCCAGGAGGCCCGGGCCCGGTGAGATGAAGGTGTGCACGTCCGTGGTGCTGGCCTTCGTCACGTCGCGCGCGCAGTGGAGGTCGTCGTTCAGGACCACGATGGCCCCGCGCCCGCGCGCCTCGGGATCCGCGGCGACGGCGACCGCGTTGTAGAGGTTGAGCGGCCCGTCCGCGCTCAGTGCGGTGGCCGGCCGCATGGCGCCCGTGAGGACCACGGGCCGGTGGCTCTTCACCACCAGGTGGAGGAAGTAGCCGGTCTCCTCCACCGTGTCCGTGCCGTGCGTGATGACGACGCCATCCGCTTCGTTGGCGGCGAAGAGGGCGCCCACCCGGGCCGCCAGACGCAGCCAGAGGGCGTCGTTCATGTCCTGGCTGCCGACCTGGGCCACCTGCTCGCCCTGGAGCTGCGCCAGCGCGCGCAGCCCGGGGACGGCGTTGATGAGCCCCTCCACGGCGACCTCGCCGGAGCGGTAGCCCGGGTCCACCTCGGACCCGGCCTTCCCCGCGATGGTGCCGCCCGTGGCCAGAAGATGCACTCTCGACATGGCTGTCTCGCCTCCAGTGGAACGTCTCCGGAATCAGCCGTGGCTCACCCGAGTCCCCACGGAAGCCCCAGGAGGTGCCAGCCCACGAGCATGACGATCCAGATGGCGAAGACGATGATGACGTAGGGCAGCATCAGCGCGACGACCGTCCCCACGCCTGCGTCCTTCTGGTACTTCTGGGCGAAGGTGACGATCAGCGCGAAGTAGGCGTTCAGCGGGGAGATGGCATTGAACGGCCCATCGCCCACCCGGTAGGCGGCCAGCACGGCTTCGGGGTCGACGTTCAGCCTCATCAGCAGCGGCACGAAGACCGGCGCGAAGATGGCCCACTTCGGGATGGCGCCCGTCATGATGAGGTCGAGGAGGGCGACGACCACGACGAACCCGACGAGCAGCGGAACGGCGCCGAGCCCCGCATGCTCCAGGGCATCACCCACCTTCACGGCCGCGAGCGTCGCCATGTTGGAGTAGGTGAAGAAGGCGATGAACTGGCTGATGATGAAGAGCAGGAAGATGAGGCCGCCCAGCCCGGCGACCGCCTTCTCCATGGCCTTGATGACGTCGACACTGTTCTTGATGGTCTTCGCGCCGATGCCGTAGGCGGCGCCCGTCACCAGGAACAGCACGGTGATGGCGACGATGAGGCCGTTCATGAACGGCGAGTCTCCGACGATGGCGCCCGTCTCCGGATTCCGCAGGGGCGCTCCCGGGGGCAGCGTCAGCAGGCCGAAGAACACCAGGACCCCGATGAGCCCCCAGAACGCGAACTTCAGCCCTCGCGACTCATCCGCGGACAGCTTCGCTCCCGTCTCGGCTGGCTTCTCTCCCTTGTACTCACCCAGCCGGGGCTCGATCATCTTGTCGCTGATGAGCGCGACCACGACGGTCAGCATGACGACCGACGCGGCGGAGAACCAGAAGTTCGCCGTCAGGTCGATGGAGCGGTCGGGCGCCATGATGTGGATGGCGTCGTTGGTGATCTCGGTCAGGATGCCATCCAGCGGCTTGATCAGGATGTTGACGGTGAAGACCGCGGCGACACCGGCGAAGGACGCCGCCAGGCCCGCCAGGGGATGCCTGCCCACGGTGAGGTAGGCCGCCGCCGCCAGGGGAATCAGGACCAGGTAGCCAGCGTCCGCCGCGATGCTCGACAGGATGCCGACGAACACCAGGATGTACGTCAGGGCCTTGCGAGGCGCGACCGCCACCAGCTTGCGGATCAAGGCGCCCACCAGGCCCGCCGAGTCAGCGACACCGACGCCCAGCATGGCGACGATGATGACGCCGACCGCGTTGAAGTTCATGAAGTTCTGGACGACTCCCGCGAACATGAAGCGCAGGCCCTCTCCCGTGAGCAGGCTCTGCGCGACGGTGGTCGTCTGCTCCACCGCGTGGGTCTCCGGGTTGATGGTCTCGTAGGTGACGCTGGCTCCCATCAGGTAGAAGACGTGGGAGAGCACCATCACGACGCCGATCAGCACGACGAAGATGATCGCCGGATGAGGGACCTTGTTTCCCACCCGCTCGACCGTGTCGAGCACCCGCGCCATGCCCTTCTTCTTCGGCGGTTTCGCGGGCTGCTTCTTCTTCGCCTCGTCTTCGAGGTGGATGTCGTCGAAATGCGCCGCCTTACTCATGGGAGTCCCAATCCTTTCTCAGAGCGATACCTCGCCCCCCAGCGAAAGAGAGGTGTCCGTGCGCACCTTTCCCTCCGCGGGAGAGCTGTCGTGTTGCAGTTCGAAGAACGTGGTGAGCGAGAAGCGCTCCGTCAGGTGCACGGCGAGCTTCGTGGTGGAGTCGAACAGCACGCGTGTGTCGCCGAAGACGTCCGGAAGCAGCAGGGCGTCCTCCCGAAGCTCCACGTGCTCGTTGACGTCGTAGCGGAAGGCGAGGCCGAGCGCGGGAGACCACAGCGTTACATCGGGGAGGTTCTCGCGCGTGGGGATGTACTGGAACCTGCGGTCCCTGGCATAGCTCCCACCGACGTAGCCGCGCAGGAACAGCTCGTTCTCATCCTCCTCTTCCTCCAGGAAGGTGACGCCGATGCCCAGCTCCACCTCGGTGCGCAGCTCGAGGCTCGCGGGGTGGTCGGCCTCCGCGCCCACGAACGAGTAGGCGCTGAGCAGGGGATTCATGCGGTACTCACCGCGCGCCCACCCACCGAGCGTCTTGGCCGTGACCTCGCGCTCCGCGTCCTCGCCTTCAGCGGCCTCACCGTAGGCACCGTCCGCCTCCAGGGTGGCCGCCCACTTCGGAGTGTCGAGCTCCGCCAGGGCGTCGCCCGTCACCGTGAATGCGCGGGTGTTGCCGCTGAAGAAGGAGAGGCCGAGCCCGGCGGAGCCCGTCCAGGGTCCCTCGTCCTCATCATCCTCCTCGGCCTCGGTCTCAGCCTCGACGCGAGCTGGCGGGGGAGCGTCCTCCGCCGTTTCGGCGGGAGGAGGCGTGGGAGTCTGGGAGACGACCGTGAAGAGGAGGATGAGAGGGCTCATGCTTGCCTCGTGGAATGAGGGGCTTGCGTGGATCAGATCCGGGACACGGGGGCATGAAGCTCAGCGCCAGGTCGATCAGCAGCCGCGTGCTGAAGCCGGTGGCGCCCTCGGGTTGGGGCAGGGCGGCTCGGGTTCCGCACAACCTTCGGCACGTACTTCGGTACGTGCAATCGCATGGCGGTATGACGAGTGGAGGCGTCACGGGGCCGGCTCCAGCAGCTCCCTCAGCCGCGCCGACTTCTGCTCGGTCCAGCCCTGGGGCCGCAGGAGCGCCACCCAGCCATCCACGTGCTCGCCGGTGTACACGTGGCCGTAACCAGGCGGCACCGCCATTCCGAGCGGCAGGTCGGCTGTCACCTGCCAGAACGTCACGAAGGGCAGCCACACCATCCGTCCCAGGACGTCGTCGCCTCGGGGCTCCCGCAGCCAGTCCGGCCGTCGCAGCAGGAGCGAGGGGCTCCACCAGATGATGGGGTCGGAAGGGTGGAGCAGGTACAGCACCCGGGAGTCCCCCCACGGGGCGGACACCGGAGGAATCTCCACGCCCGGCCTGCGGCTGAAGCGCACGATGCGGCCGTTCCGGTAGATGGGCTCCACCTCGGGACTGCCGGCGTCACGGTGGTCGGTGAACTCGCGGTAGAGGGTGTTGAAGTTGGGCGGCCCGACGAACAACACCCCGTCAGTGCGGTTGGCCAGGTCGCGCTCGCCGCTGAAGGCCGTCTCGCCTCCGTAGGAACCCAGGCTTTCTCCGAACACCAGCAGCTTCGGGCGCTGGCCCGCGGGAAGGCTCGACCAGTGCTCATAGACGGCATCGAAGAGCGCGCGGCCCGCGTCACGCGCCCGCTCCTGGTCGACGAGGACGGACAGCCACGACCACAGGTGCGAGTACTGCGTGGCGACAATCGCGGAGTCACCGCCCGTCACGTACTCGAAGGCGGCCACGGCCTCTGGCACCACCCAGCCACTGCCCGTGGTGGTGACGACCAGCAGATGGGCGCGCTCGAAGCCGCCTGCGCGCTCCAGGTCCTTGACCGCGAGCTCGGCCCGGGCCTCGGCGTCCGGTGCGGACGCGTAGCCGGCGTACACGCGGATCGGCTCCTTCGCGGCCGTCCCGCTGAAGGCGGAGAGCTCGTCCACCGTGGGGCCTCGTCCCACGAAGTTGCGCCCCTCCCGTCCCAGCGAGTCCCAGGCCACCAGGGAGCCGGGGCCGCCGGAGCGCAGTGCACTGCGGGGCGGGACCACTCCCTCCGCGGTCGTCGTGTCCTGCACGGCCAGGGTGCGGTCCGCCATCGCGATGAGGCCGTCCCATAGGAGTCCGCTGGCCACCAGGGCGGTGACCACCACCACCGCCAGCCCGCTCATCGCGCGGGCCGCGCGAGGACCGATGTGTCGGGAGAGCAGCGCGTCAAGCCGGCGGTACACCGCCCGCAGGCCCCGCCCCAGGGTGAGGATCCCGAAGAAGACAGCCGCCGCGACGAGGGGCGCGAGCAGGTAGTCCGCGCTGTCGGGGTGGGGGACGTCCATGAGCTCCCGGATGCGCCGCTGCCAGTGCCAGCCCAGCAGCAGCGCGCCGGCCAGCGCCACGATTCCCATCACGAAGAGGGTGTGCCATGCGCGCGGGCGGGGCGTCCTTGGAGGTCGGTTGGCGAACTCGCGCCACAGCCAGGCGCCGAGCACTCCCAGCCCGTAGCCGATGACCGCGCTGATGCCGCTGACGAACCCCTGGAAGAGCCCGCTGCGGGGCAGCAGGGATGGGGTGAAGGACAGGCAGGCGAAGACCAGCGCGACCCACGACCCCGACAGCGTGCAACGCAGCCAGCGCGGCGTGGGGCGGCTCACACGCCAGGCTCCGTGCGCCGGCGCGGACCGCCCAGCGCGAGTGAGAAGGCGTTCCATACGAACCTCCGGAAGCGGAGCTCGAGGCCGACGAAGGTGCCGCCCCGTCATCGAGGCACACACTCGAGGGTAGGCTCTCGGTTCGCGACCGGCAGCGGGCGCTCGGCACGAAGGTCCATTCCCGGTATTGCCATCCGGTTGCACCGGGGCCCCTGCCGGGCCCTGCTCACGCCTGCCTTCCCCTCCCTGGAGTCGGAGGCTGCCGGCCGCGACGCACCGCGAGCTACTTCTTGGAGGACTGTTTCCTGGCGGGCGCCTTCTGGGCCTTCTTGGGAGCGCAGCGCCCCGTCTTGGCCTTCGCGCCCGAGCTCCAGAAGTGGTCCAGCGGCCGCGCCTTCGTGTCGATGACCCGCGACGAGTACCAGTAGTGGTTGCGGATGATCTGCGCCACGTAGTCGCGCGTCTCTCGCACGGGGATGGACTCGACGAAGTCGATGAGGTCCGTCCCCAGGAGCCCCTGCTTCTTCCAGCCGTTCACCCGCCCCATCCCCGCGTTGTAGCTGGCGAGCGCGAGGGCGCGGTTGCCGCAGAAGTAGTCGAGGAGATAGCGCAGGTACTTCGTCCCGACCCGGATGTTGGGCTCCACCTGGAGCAGCTGCCCGCCCGCGCCCTTCTCCAGCCCCTCCGCGGTGCCGGGCAGCAGCTGCATCAGCCCGAGCGCGCCCTGCCCGGACTCGGCGTTGGTGCGAAAGGAGGACTCCTGCTTCATCACGCTCAGCACCAGGGCGGGCTCCAGCCCGTGCTCGGCCGCGTACTTCTGGACCAGCTCCAGGTGCCTTGGCGGGAAGAGCAGCCGGAGCGCGAACGGCGTGAGCGCGTCGGGATGCTTTCTCCGGAGCAGCTCGCTGACCACCTGGAACGCCGCCGGGTCGTCTCCGGCCTCCGAGTGCAGCATCGCGACGTACAGCAGGAAGGGCGCGCCGAGCCGCGCCGGCTCTCGCGTCGCCAGCCCCTGGAGTTCCTCCGCCGCGAGCGGGGCCATGTCCTCGGCCAGGAAGTGCTCGGCCCGCTCCACGCGCTGCTGCTCGCACGGGACGAGCGCCGCGTCTCGCGTCGCCGCCTTCGCCGGGGTGGGGGAAATCCGCGCCTGGAGGTTCTCCCCAAGGGCCCCCGCCGCGAGCAGGCCGTACCAGGTGAGGGGCGCGTCCTCCACGAGCGCCTTGAACACGGCCCTGGACTCCTTCTGCTGCTTGCTCCGGCCGAGCGCGCGTCCCCGCCAGTAGCGGGCACGGAGGACATGGGCCGACGTGGGGTACGTCTCCGTCAGGGCCTGGAACCCCGCTGCGGCGGCCCCGAACTTCCGCGCCTGGTAGAGCGCCATCGCTTTCGCGAACGCCTGGGTGTCCGCGGCCACGCCGGACGCGGCGGGTGTCCGGGGCTCCGGGGGAGGGAAGGGGCCGAGCGACTCGAGGGAGACGTGCTTCGTGATGGCCAGGCTCTTGGGGGAGCCTCGCTCCTCCATCTGGACGAAGCGGCGGAGCCACTCCACGCAGGTGGGGGAGATGGAGGGCTTCGCCTGCCGCGCGCAGGACTCCGCGTAGCGGCCGAGCGTCTCCGGCAGGAAGCTCCGCAGCAGCTCGGCGGTGGCGAAGTGCGCGAAGGCGCTCTCGTAGAGCCGCTGGGCCTCCGCCCATTGTTGCTGCCCGTGATGGGCCTCGCCCGCCAGGGCCTCGGTCCGCCCGAGCTCCTCGGGCAGCTTCCTTGCCGCGACAGGGGAGGGGCAGCTCTCCGCGGCACGCTGGTAGAGCGCGAGGGCCCTGTTCGCCGCCTCCAGCGCCTCCACGCGCTTGCCTCCGGCGAGGAGCTCCCTCGCCACGGTGCGTGAGCTCGCGGCCTCGAGCTGGAGGCCGTAGGGGAGGAAGAGCGGGTCCTCTTGCAGCAGCGCCGCGACGCGCAGGACCTCCGCGGGCTGGCGCGGGACGGCCTCGAGGGCGAGCCGCAGTTGCCGCGCGGCCGGTGAGCGGCGTGTCTGGACCGCGTCGCGCAATTCCTCGACGGAGCGCTCGGGGGGGAGGGCGTCACTGCCTCCATCGCTGGCGGGCGGAAGCTGCCAGGCCCCGGCGGGCGGAGGCGCACCCCACGGCCCCACGCCTCCGAGGAGGACGAGACAGGCGACCCACCCCACGAGCTTCCCCGCGCGCATCCCGCCTCCGTTCCGAGCACCGCGAGTCACCGGCATCCCCGCTCCGCGCCGGAGCGCCGCATGGGGCGCTCCGGGACGTGGGCGAGAATACACCGCGGTACAAGGACAACGACGCGTCCGGGGGATAGCGTGGCTCCGTGCTCAAACTGCACCACCTGGTGAACTCCCGTTCGCAGCGAATCCTCTGGCTCCTGGAGGAGTTGGGGCTCGACTACGAGCTCGTCATCTACCCGCGCGACCCGAAGACGAAGCTCGCGCCTCCCGAGCTCAAGGCCATCCATCCACTCGGCAAGTCCCCGGTCCTCGAGGACGATGGGCGGGTCCTCACCGAGTCCGGAGCCATCATCGACTCCGTCTTGCGCCGCCATGGTCGGGGGCGGCTCGCGCCCGCGCCGGACTCGGCCGAGTACGACACCTACGTGCATTGGCTGCACTATGCCGAGGGCTCGGCCATGCTGCCCCTCATGCTCGGCCTGTATGTGGGACGGCTGGGCGAGGCGGGCGCGCCGCTCAAGCCCCGCATCTCCAGCGAGGTGAAGAACCACCTCGGCTACATCTCGGGAGCGCTCGGGGAGCGGGACTACCTCGTCGGCAACAGCTTCAGCGCCGCCGACATCCAGATGAGCTTCGTGCTGGAAGCGGCGCGGCCCACGGGCGCCCTGGACTCCCTTCCCAACCTCGGTGCCTATCTCGAACGCTTGCACGCCCGCCCCGCCTATCAGCGCGCCATCCAGCGTGGCGGCCCCCTGGACATGGGCGGCATAGGCAAGCGGTGACGGCTCGTGCGTGCGCTCGCCAGGCCCGCTGGCGACCCTCCGAGCGGAGCCGCCGACGCGGGACAGGGGGCTTCAGGCCGGCACGGCCTCGTGACACCCGGCACCGCTGAAGGGGCATTGGTGGACTTCGCTGATCGCCCGCCTGAGCCCCTCGTCCGGCCCGCCGCGCTTTGGCGGGTTCACGGCCCGGACACTTTTGGATAGAACACACGCCATGACCGTCGCTCCCTTTCGCCTGGGAATGCTCATCCCAGAGTTCCCCACGCAGACCCACGCCTTCTTCTGGCGGGAAATCACCGCACTGCGCGCCGCTGGCGTGGAGGTGCACGTCTTCTCGACGAGGCGGCCGGCGGAGGACTGCCCGCATGAATGGGCGGAGCGAGCGGCGTCGGAGACGACGTACCTGTACCCGCCGCGACTGTCGTCGGCGCTGGTGTCGCCGCGGGACTTCCCGGGGATGGCCCAGGCGCTGGCGTATATCGCCCGGCTGTCGGTGGGGGCGAAGCAGAAGGCGCGGGCGCTGGGGATGCTGGCGTGCGCGGTGGACCTGCTGCACTACGCGAGGGAGAGGAAGCTGGACCATGTCCATGGCCATTCGGCCGCGGACGCGGCGCACGTGCTGGCGCTGTGCCGGCTCTTGGGAGGACCGCGCTACAGCTTCCACCTGCACGGGGACCTGCCGGTGTACGGAACGGACCACGGTGCGAAGGCGTGGGACGCGACGTTTGTCGCGGCGGCGGCGCGGCCGATGCAGCGCCAGCTCATCGAGGACGCGGGACTGGCGGCGGAGCGGACGTACACGCTGTGGATGGGGGTGGACACGGACCGCTTCCAGCCCCCGGCGAAGCGGGCGGAGGACCCCCGGGGACTGCACCTGGTGTCCGTGGGACGGCTGCACCTGTGCAAGGGGCACGTGCACACCTTCTCCGGGCTGCGCAAGGCGCTGGACAGGGGACTGAAGGCGCACATGACGGTGGGGGGAAGGGGACCGCACGAGAAGGAAATCCGCGAGGCGGTTGCGCGCTTCGGGCTGGAGGGGCACGTGGAGCTGGTGGGGCCGCTGGGAGAAGCGGCGGTGATGGAGCTGCTGCACCGGGCGGATGCGTTCGTGCTCTCCAGCGTGGGACTGGGAGAGGCGTCGCCGGTGGCGGTGATGGAGGCGATGGCGTGTGGAGTGCCGCCGGTGTGCTCCATCATCGGAGGAACGCCGGACATGATTGAGGACGGGACGGACGGGCTGCTGGTGGCGCAGGAGGATGAGGAGGGATTGGCGAACGCCTTCCTGAGGCTGGGGCAGGACCGGGCACTGCAAGAGCGGATGTCGCGGGCCGCCCGGGAACGAGCGGTGCGCACCTTCGACTACCGCGAGACGAGTCGACGACTGCTGGATGCCATCCAGGAATCGCGCGCGCCTCATCGCCAGGCCGCGTAAAAAGCCCAATAGTTTCGATGGCTTGGAGATTCCCCCGTGCCTCACCCGCGCTGAACGGAAAAAGGCGCCTGGTGTACGCAACTCCCGCACGCGGACTCCGATAATCCAGGCAGGTTCCATCCCATTCTTTCTTCGTGAGGCCCCCCATGGGTTTCGACATCAAGAAGACCTTCAACACCGTCCGCACCAACGTCCAGAAGACCGTCCAGGACGTCCAGAAGACGGTCCAGGACAACAAGAGCCTCATCTCGGGCGGGATCGCGGTCGCGACCAAGGCCTCGAAGGCCATCGGTTTCGGCAAGGACGCCTTCCAGCAGATCAAGAACATCAAGCAGGGCGCCGAGGGTCTGCTCGGGAAGACGAACCTGGACTTCATCCGCAGCCCCACCTACTCGCAGGGGTTCAAGGGCCTGTCCAAGCTCGGCGCGAACATGGGCGCCGCCATGCGCTACGCGGGCATCCCCGGTGCGATTTCGGCTGGCGCCACGGCCGTCAAGGACATCCGCCAGGCCATCCGCACGGGTAGCAAGGACGACATCATCTCGGCCACGCGCTCCACCCTGGACGCGACCAAGGCCGGCATCAGCGCCGCGACGGGCGGCATCGTCGGCGGCAAGGTGATGGGCGGCGTGCTCGGCGGCAGCATCTTCAAGGGCAAGCTCGACGCCGCGAAGACGGCCGTCGACGCCTTCAAGAAGGCCCTCCCGAACGCCAGCGACGACGTGCTCAAGGCCGTCAAGGGCGCCGCCACCAAGGGCATCTTCGAGGCCGGCACGGCGAAGACCGTGGGTCGGGCCGTCAGCGCCGCCGCTGGCGACGCCGCGAAGGCGGGCAGCACCCTGGCCAAGGGCATCCTGGGCAGCGGCACGCGCTCGGCCGCCAAGGCCGCGCTGGCCACGGTGGGCCGCGAGGCCGGTGAGGCCGCCGTCAAGGCGGGCGCGAAGGCCGCCGCGGGCACCGCCGCCAAGGCGCTGGGCCGCTTCGCTCCGGGCGTCAACGTGGCCATCGCGGCCGTCGACGTGGCCAACGCGGGCGCGACGCTGATGGACAAGAACGCGAGCACGGGCAAGAAGGTGACGTCGGTCATCACCGCGGTCGGCTCCATCGCCGCGGCCACCAACATCCCCATCGTCAGCCAGGTGGGCGCCGCGGTCTCCACGGTGTCCAGCATCGTGGGCGCCTTCTTCTAAATCAGCGACAACCCTTTCGTGGTTTGTCAGAGCGGCTCGGCTGGACTATGCCTAGGTCCATGCCGAGCCGTCGCTTTTCTCCCCATTGGCGCGGACGCTGGCAGGCCTATCTCCCGGGAGCATTCGTGAGCAGCAATCAAGGGACTCAAGGACCAGGTCGCGGTGTCGAGCGCCTTTTGAAGATGAGCCCGGTGGTGAGCACCGCCTCCGCCGAGGCGCTCAAGCTCCCCAGCGTGCAGGCCCCCTCCCTGGAGGGAATCGCCGTGCGCGTGCCCACCCCGGACGACCTGACCGAGGAGGACCTGCTGCGCGCCTTCCACGAGAAGCGCCGGACCCTGGCCACGTCGCGCGAGCGTCAGCCGGGCGAGTCGCTGGAGCTGGGCGACGACGTCCAGCTCAACATCGTGGGCTACTGCGATGGGAAGCTCATTCCCTTCTCCGCGCGCTTCGGCATGACGACGGAGCTGGCGCCCATCGAGGCGCTGCCCGGGTTCTGCGAGGCCGTGGCGGAGGGTGGCAAGGTGGGCGAGTCCATGCAGATTGCCCTCGAGCTGCCGGAGAACTACCCGGTGGAGCCCCTCCAGGGGAAGCCGGCGCGCTTCCTGGTGGACATCGTGGCCGCCCGCCAGGTGACGATGCTGCCGGACAACGCCCCCGAGTTCCTGGAGAAGCTCGGGATGGGCAGCACCCTGGAAGAGGTCATGGACAACCTCCGCGAGGAGCTGGAGGACGAGCTCGCGGGGCAGCTCTGGGTGCAGGCCCAGAACATGGTGCTGGACGAGCTGGCCCGGCGCGCTCCGGTGGAGCTGCCGCGGGCGCTGGTAGACGAGGAGCTCCGCCGCCGCTGGGTCCAGGCCGAGGGCAAGGCCATGGTCGAATACCAGTTCGACGTCGATGAGCAGCAGGAGGCGCTCCAGGGCTGGCTCACGGACCCCACCACGCGCGCGGACGCCGAGCGCCGGCTGCACATCGGCATCGTGCTGAAGGCCGTCACCGAGGCCGAGAAGCTGCAGCTCACGCCGGAGAAGCTCGAGGAGCTGATTCGCGACCACATGGAGCCCTTCGGGTTCAGCGCGGAGGAGGTCCACGCCGCCCTGCGCGAGTCGCCGGAGACGACGAAGCGCCTGACCGAGCTGGGCTGGTACCTGTTCGCCGTGGAGCACGTCATGAACAAGGCGAAGGTCACCTTCGAGGGTGCCGAGCAGGGCTGAGGCGCTTCGCCGTCAGCTCTCGCTGAACCACAGCCCCAGGCCGCCCAAGAGGCCCAGGCCCACGAACAGCGCTGCCAGCGTCCACGTCTGGCGGCGCGACCACTTGAGCAGCTCGCCGTACCGGTAGCCACACACCAGCACGAGGCCGGCGAACCCCAGGCAGATGGACACGGGCCCCAGGGCGACCAGCGCCTTGCGCGCCGTCCCGCTCACGTCCAGGACCGCCAGCAGCAACAGCGGCCCGAAGCCGATGACGAGCAGGACGAGCACGAGTCCGAGCCCCTTCAACGACTCGGGACTGGACAGGTCCATGAAGTCCAGGAACCGCCACCACCAGGAGCGGGGGGGCTCCGGTGGCTCACGCGGAGCGAGGGGTCGGTGCGCCATGGAACGTCTTCTAGTGCAGCCCGGCGCCTATTTGAAGGAGGCGACGGCTCGCTGATGCAGCGGGAGGCCCGCGCCATCGCGCATCTGGACCACGAGAACATCGTCCGCATGTTGGTGGGAGACCGCGAGGGCGTCTTCGCCTCCGCGAAATGTCCGACGCCGGCCACGGTGGGTTCAGGTGGACACGTGTCATCCGGTTGTACCTGGCAGGAAATTGCGTCTGCGCGCGCGCGTACCATGCAAGGCTGAAATGTTCCTCGCCAGGGAGAGTGCATGGTTGCCCGCCCTCATATCCAAGGTCTCGTGCTGTCGTTGGCACTGGTGTTCACGGCATCGGCCCACGCGGCGGCACCCGGGCCCGAGGCCGGAGCGGTCACCCGCGCCTTCAAGGCGCTCGAGCGTATGTGCCGCGCGGATGCGGGCGCCCTCTGGGGCGACTCCCTCTGCGCGCCCGTGATGGTGGTGGACCCGCAGAGCCGGCGCTTCATCGTGAGCGAGGCGCCGAAAGAGGGGAAGTACCCGGGCCCGCCCTTCACCGGCGAGCTGCCGTCGGAGGTGACGGTCGCCAACACCGCCACGGAATGGGCGGGCACGCTCTGGGTGCAGCTGATCTGGCCCCTGCCGGAAGACCCTACGGCCCTGCGGGTGATGCTGGCGCACGAGGCCTTCCACCACCTGCAGCGCCGCAAGGGACTCACCACGGGAGACCGGGCCAATGCGCACCTCGAATCGGCCCGGGGCCGGACACTCCTGCAGCTCGAGTGGCGGGCGCTCGCGCGGGCGCTGGAGTCGCGCGGCGCCGCACGGAGCGCCGCCGTGCAGGATGCGCTCGGCTTCCGCTCGGCCCGCCGCGCTCTCTTCCCGAAAGCCACGGAGGAGGAACGTGCGCTCGAGCAGAACGAGGGCCTCGCCGAGTACACCGGCGTGCGGCTGGGAGCCCCGAAGGCCGCCGCGCGCCTTGCGCTCGTGAAGACCGTGCTCGCGGAAACCCCCGGGCAGCCCACCCTGGTGCGCACCTTCGTGCGCGCCTCCGGCCCCGCGTACGGGGTGCTCCTCGACGACGCGGCCGGCGCAGGCTGGCGACGCGAGGCCCTGGAGCGGGCCGACCTGGGCGAGCTCCTGGCCCGCGCGCTGTCCCTGGACACGAAGCCCCCGTCAGAGGAGCTGCTCGCGAGTCGCGGCAAGGCGTACGGCGCGCCGGAGCTGGAGCAGCGCGAGGCCGAGCGCGAGCGCGTGGCCCAGGCCCGGCTCGCGATTCTGCGTCAGCGCTTCGTGGAAGGGCCGGTGTTGCGGCTGTCGCTCGAGCGCATGCGCATCGAGTTCAAGCCCGGGGAGCTGGTGCCCATCGACGGCGTGGGCACGGTGTACCCGAGTGGGCGCATCGTGGACGCGTGGGGAAGCCTGACGGTGAGCGCGGGCGTGCTGGTGGATGAGAAATGGAAGAGCGCCACGGTGCCGCTCCCCCTGAAGACCCACGGCAACACGCTTTCCGGGGATGGCTGGGAGCTCGAGCTGGCCACGGGCTGGGAGCAGGTGCCGGGAGCTCGCACGGGCGATGTCACCGTGCGCAAGCCTCCGGGCTGAAGGAGCGGGGACACTGGCTGTTCAAGAGGAGGCCTGAGATAAGGCGGACGTCCCACTGCCCCGTGCGTGAACATCCATGACGACCTCCACCGTGGCCGCTCCGCCTGTTGCAACCAGCGCGCTCCGCATCCCTGGCTACAGGACGTTTCTCATCACGTTCATGTTGGCGATGATGGCCGACAACATCGAGCACGTGATCAGCTACTGGGTGGCGTTCCAGAAGTTCCACTCACCGGCGCTGGGCGGGTTCGCGGTGGTGTCCCACTGGCTGCCCTTCCTGATGTTCTCGGTGCCGGTGGGCGCGCTCAATGACCGGTTCGACTCCAGGCGCCTCATCCAGGCCGGCATGGTGCTCTTCATCACCGCCTCCCTGGGGTGGGGATACTTCTTCGTCACGGACTCCCTGCGGATGTGGCACGCGATGGTGCTCCTCACGCTCCATGGCTGCGCGGGGGTGCTCTGGAGCACCTCCAGTCAGATGTTGCTCTACGACATCGTGGGCCCGGGCTCCCTGACCAGCGCGGTGCGCCTGAACGCGACGGCCCGTTACCTCGGCGTCCTGGTGGGCCCCGGTGTGGGCAGCATCATCATGCGGACGCTCGGGCCGACCCGGGCCATCTTCGTCAACACGCTGTTCTATCTGCCCCTCCTGCTCTGGTTGGTGAGCGCACCCTACGGCCGGCACTTTCGCGCACTGACGACGGGCCCCAAGCGTGCCGTCCGGGGCTTCGCCGACATCGTGCAGACGCTCCGCGACGTGCGCGGAATGCCCGTGGTCGCGCCCATGGTGTTGCTGGCGGGGGCCGCCTCCTTCTTCATCGGCAACAGCTACCAGGCGCAGATGCCGGGCTTCGCAACCGAGCTGGGCCATGGAGACCCCGGCCTGGCCTATACGCTCCTGCTGGGCGCGGATGCGGCCGGTGCGCTGCTCGCGGGCGTCCTGCTCGAAACGCGCGGGACCTGGCTGCCGACGACGGCTGCCTCCGCGTTGAAGATGGCGTTCCTGTGGGGATGCTCGCTCTTCGCGTTCTCGTTCATGAGCTGGTACCCGGCGGCGATCTGCGTGCTGTTCCTGGCCGGGTTCCTCGAGCTCTCCTTCAGCAGCATGACCCAGGCCATCGTGCAGTTGAATGCTCCGGACACCATCCGGGGCCGCGTCCTCGGGCTCTTCAGCATGTCGGCCCTGGGCCTGCGGGCGTTCAGCGGGGTGACGGTGGGGCTCCTGGGAAGCGTGACGAACATCCACATCTCGCTCGCCCTGTCCGCCCTGGCCTTCGTGGTGGTGGCGGGCCTGCTGCTGCTCCGCCAACCCCGGCAGGGCGCATAGGAAAGGGGCCTGGAATCGAGCGGAGATTCCAGGTCCCTTCGTCTCGTCAGTTGCCGTACAGCTCTGCGCCGTAGACGGCGAACAGGCCCTGCTCGAAGGCGCCCACCGAGGTGCCGTTGTCGTTCCCGGGCGAGAGCTTCACCCCGAGCAGGTCCAGGAGGGTGTTCCGCACCGCCTCGGCGCCCTGGCTCATGGCCTGGCCAATCGACGCGCGCTCGGCCTCCGACAGCGCGGACGACAGCAGCATGCCGGTAGCGGGGTCCGTCCGGAAGGACACGACGAGGTTGGCGATGCTCAACAGGGCCGCGGCGTCGGGTCCCATCAGGTCCGTGGACGTGAGCGAGTCCGCCGCGCGTATCACCGAGCCCGCGAAGTAGCCCGCCAGGAAGGCGTTGTCGTACCGCCCGTCGGGGCCGGGGGCTTGGAGGTCGAGCCCGCGAATCTGCTCGGCGAGCCCGCCGAGCGTGCCACCGCCGTCGCGCATCTGCTCTCGCGCGTAGGTCGTGAGCGCCGAGCCCGAGGGGTCGTAGCCGTTGGCGCCGCTGAGGTGGCTGATGACCAGGCCCAGGTCATCCGAGAGGAGGTTCGTCATCATGCCCGACATCTGATCCGCGACGGCCTCCTTGTCCTGGACGGCATCCTGCCCCCGCACCATCTCTCCGAGGACGTACCCCATGCCGTCGAACATCGCGGCACGCGCCTGGTGGTCCTCGGTGCTGGCCAGCGCGTCGGTGATGCGCTGCAGCCGGCCCATGTTGGTGTACTGGAGCTGCCCGCCAAACGGGCCCATCCCGTTCCACGCCACGCCCGCCGCCTTGAGGAGCCCGTCCTGCAGGTTCTGCTCGGACAGCATCCGCACGCCGAGGGCCAGGCGACCGGGATCCGACGTGAGCGAGTCCATCGCCGAGGCGATGACCTGGCCCGACGCGGCCCGCTCGCTTTCGGGGAACGAGGTCTGTCCCACCGACATGAGGAAGCCGAGGCGCTCATGGACGTCACCACGCTGGATGTAGGCCTCCCCGAACTCGACCATCTGCTCCGGCTTGTCGAGCGCGGTGAAGAAGCGGCCCGCCTGCGACGGGGCGAGGTTGTCGACCAGGAAGGTGAACAGCGTGCCCCGCTCCTCGGTGTTCAGCCCCCGGAACGGCCCGCCGCCCAGGAGCCCGGGGTCGTTGAGGTCCTCCACCCATTGCCCGAGCTCGGCGTCCGAGAGGTTGGCGACGACCTGGCTGACCTGGTCCGCCGGCACCCGGCGCAGGATGGCCTCGATGTCCATGAGGTCGCCGTGGGTGACATCGTCGATGAGGTTCGACGACAGGAGCCGCTTCACCTCCGCCGTCGCCTGCTCCACCGTCAGCGGCCCGGTGGGCGGAATGTCCGTGGACCCGCTCGCGCCTCCCGACCGGGCGACCTCGGGTTCGGGCGTGAGCGTCTGCGCCACCACGGGTGTCGCGGGGGTGTTGCCTCCGAACAGGTTCACTCCGCCCTTGGCGCGCGGCGCCTCGAAGGTGTCCTTCACGGGCGCGTTGCCCTTCGGGGTCGACGCCTGCTTCTGGAGCGCCGCCAGCTTCGCGGCCTCGCGCTTCGCGGCCTCCTCCGCTTGACGCGCCGCGGCTTCGGCCGCGAGCCGCGCGGCGACCTGGCTGTTCACCGACTGAATCGTGTTGTCCCCCATGACACTGCCTCCCCAGGAGTTGGTTCGCACCTGCTGCGTGCACCCGGGATTATCGGGAGGCGCCCGAGGGGGGATGAATTAAGCCGGATTAAATCCGCGACAGGCCCAGCCCGCCCCCATCCACTGGACTGGATGGGGGCGCACAGGCGCGGAGGGCTCAGCTCCGCGGCGCCTCGTCCGCGGGGACCTCACCGAAGCGTCCCGCCTCGAAGTCGTGAATGGCCTGGAGGATTTCGCGCTCGGTGTTCATGACGAAGGGCCCCATATGGGCGATGGGCTCACGGATGGGCTCCCCCGCGAGGACGATGAAGTGCGCGTCCTCTTCGGCGCGCAGCGCGAGTTGCTCGCCCTCGTTGGCGAAGACGGCGAGGGAGCCCGGGGTGAGCGAGTCACCGTCGGTCGAGACCCGGCCACCGGCGACGAGCACGAAGGCATTGTGATGTGAGGGCACGGGCACCTCGAGCACCGTGCCCGCGGTGAGCTTCACGTCGAGCATCGTGATGGGCGTGAAGGTCCGCGCGGGTCCCCGGGCGTCTCCGTACGCACCGGCGATGACCCGGACCGTGCTGGGGTTGTCCTCACCTCCGACCGGGACGATGGGAATCTGGCCCGCGGTGATGGGCTGGTAGCCCGGCGCGTCCATCTTCCTCGCGCGAGGAAGGTTGACCCAGAGCTGCAGCATGTGGAACGCGCCTCCGCGACGGGAGAAGTCCCGCGCGTGGTACTCCTCGTGGAGGATGCCGGACGCGGCCGTCATCCACTGCACGTCGCCCGGCCCGATGACGCCCGCATGGCCCGCGGTGTCCCGGTGCGCGACGGACCCCTCGAAAGACAGGGTGACCGTCTCGAAGCCCCGGTGCGGGTGCCAGCCGACGCCGCGCTGACCTTCGGCCAGCGCCGGGTAGTCTTGGCGAGGATGGTAGTCGAGCAACAGGAAGGGACTGGCCCGCTCCTGCGAGAGGCTCCTGCTCGGGACGAGGGTATTCACCCGGAAGCCGTCACCGACCCAGTGAAGCGGACCTCCGCCGTGGACGCTCTCGAGGGGACGGGCGCGGGCGCGGGGAAGGGGAGAAGTGGAAGGGGCAATGCCATGCGTCGCGGTCTTCATGACAAGTACAGTAAGAGCGCGTGCCCCGACTGGAATCCGCCGGGCGCATGATGGTTTTCATCACCGCGTGTGATGGGCCGCGGCGCCCAGCGCCTCCTGGCAGAGGCTCGTGAGGCGATTGGAGGCCCAGGTCGCCACGGGCCCGAGCGGCGAGCCCTTGCGACGGACGAGGGAGAGCGAGTGCCGTGGGGGTGGTCCGCCCTCCCAGGCCGCGAGCCGCAATTCCACGAGCCGCCCCGCCGCGAGGTCCTCACGCACGAGGTGCTCGGGCTCGTGGCCCCAGCCAAGCCCGCCCACGATGAGCGCATGCTTGGTCATCAGGTCGGCGACCCGCCACGTCCGGGGCGAGAAGACGCCCCGGTCCGAGGAGCCGGGCTGGCCCGCCGGCGTGCGCTCGGTGAGGACGATCTGCACGGCGGAGGCGAGTCGTTCATCCGTGATGACGTCCTTCCCCGCAGCCAGGGGATGTGACGGCGCGGCGACCGGAATCATCCGCAGATGGGCGATGGGACGCTGCTCCAGCCCCGAGAGGTCCAGGTCCGTCCCCGCGATGCCGAGCGTGGCCCGCCGCTCCCGCACGAGCGCCGTCACGGCCGCGAGGAACTCGATTTCGAGCGCCAGCTCCACGCCGGGGTGTGCCTTGGCGAATTCGTGGATGAAGGCCAGCAGCGCGCTCGTCGGGAACATGGCGTCGACCGCGAGCGAGAGCTTCGTCTCCGCTCCGCTCTTGATGCGGCCAATCAACGTCTGGAAGACGGCGAGGTCATCGTGAAGCCGCTCCGCCGCGGCGACGACGGCTTCGCCCTTCGCGGTCAGCCGGGGAACCCGGCTGCTCCTGTCGAAGAGGCGCAGGCCGAGCTGCTTCTCGAGCCGCTTCATCGCCTGGCTGACCGCGGGCTGTCCCTGTCCGAGCCGGCGGGCCGCCGCGGTGAAGCTTCCTTCCTCCGCGACCGCACGGAGCGTCCGGAGCTGATCGATGGTGACGCTTTCGAGCACCC
The DNA here is from genome assembly GCF_026626705.1 of Pyxidicoccus sp. MSG2. NCBI lineage: Bacteria > Pseudomonadati > Myxococcota > Myxococcia > Myxococcales > Myxococcaceae > Pyxidicoccus > Pyxidicoccus sp. MSG2. The sequence goes on along the minus strand of NZ_JAPNKC010000001.1, from coordinate 12,519,761 downwards.
CGGAAGTGCATCACATCGGGGACGCGGGCGCACGTGCGCTGGGATGGCTCGCGGTGGCAGCGCTTCCACGCTCCGACGCGGAGGGCCGCGCCATCGCTGGCGCCGGGTTGGACTGGAGGGAGCTGCCCTGGAGTCGTAGCCAGCCGGGCGCCGGGACCGCGCGTACTGGCACATGGCGCGCGGGGCCCTCCATGCCCAGCCTGTAGGACGAATCGAGCCTTCAACTCCCGAGCCCCCGGATGCCCAGCGCCACCCCCATGCGCGACCGTGCCCACGCACTGCGGTTGGCCGCGTGGGCCGGGCTCGCGCTCAGCGGCATCCTGCTGGTGCGCCTGCTGGCGAGAGACCTCCCGAGCGCCGCGAAGGCCACGGGCCTGCTCGGCCCCGTCTTCGCGTTCCTGGCCAACCAACCCTTCGTGCTCCTGTTCGCCACGGTCGCCGTAGGCTACGCCCTGGGCCGCGTCACGCTGTGGCGCTTCAACCTGGGCGCCACCGCGTCCACGCTCATCCTGGGCCTGGGGCTCAGCCTGTGGGCCAGCCTCCGCGGCGTCACCTTCTCCGTGCCGGACTTCGCCAGCACGCTCTTCTTCAACCTCTTCATGTTCGCCGTGGGCATGAAGGTCGGCCCCCAGTTCCTCTCCGGCCTGCGGCGCGACGCGCGTGCCTTCATCGTGCTGGGGCTGCTCGTCCCCCTGCTCTCAGCGGGACTGATGGTGGGCCTGGGCGCGGTGCTCCACCTCGCCCCGGGGCTTGCGCCCGGAATCTTCGCTGGCGCCAACACCGCCACCCCGGGGCTCGGCGCCGCCAAGGACGTGTACCTGCGCGAGCACGCGGGCGACCCCACCGTGCTCGCCAACCTGTCCACCGCGTTCGCCTTCGGCTACTGCGTGAGCCTGGTGCTCTTCGTCTTGATGATGAAGGTCCTCCCACGCTGGTTCGGACGGGACGTGAAGCGGGAGGCCCAGGCGTATCAGCGAGAACTCGAAGCAGGAGAGGCGCATCCGCTCCCCGGCACGGCCCTCGCGCTGGCGCCGGACGCCGAGTCGCTGGAGGTGCGCGCGTTCCGGCTGGAGAACCCGGAGGGAGCGGGGCAGACGCTCGCGCAATTGCGGGAGCGCTTCCCGCAGGTGGCCCTCGAGCGGGTGCAGCGTGGAGGGCAGCCGCTCGACTTGAGTGATTCGCTGCGGCTGCGGCCCGGCGACTGGTGGTGGTCAGCGGCCCGCTGGCGGCCATGGTGAAGGCCCCCCAGGTGGTGGGGCCCGAGGTCCCCGACGCCGTGCTCCGTGCGGTGGGGTTGGAGACCGTGGAGGTAGTGGCCCAGACGGAGCGCTCCGTCGGCAAGCGCGTGGGGGAGCTCATGCGGACGGTGGGGCACGGCTTCTTCCTCAACGCGCTCTTCCGCGGCGGCGCGGAGATTCCCCACGGCCCCGAGACGGTGGTGCGGCGGGGCGACGTGTTCCGCATCACCGGCAGCCAGCTGCGCATCCACCAGCTCGCGGAAGCGCTGGGCGGCCGCGTGGTTCGCCCCAGCATGGCGACGGACATCGTCACCCTGGCGCTGGGACTGTCCGTCGGCGCGTTCCTCGGAACCCTGCCGATTCCGCTCTTCGGCCTGAAGCTGAGCCTCGGCTCGGCCGTGGGGTTGCTCCTTACCGGCATCGTCCTGTCCACGCTCCGCACCCGAGACCCGCGCCTGGGAGGCCCCTTTCCCGAGCCCGCGCGGCAGCTCCTGGAGGACCTGGGGCTGAACGTCTTCATCGCCGTCACCGCGCTCAATGCCGGCGCGGGCGTGATTCAGTCCGTCCGCGCCGGGGTGCTCGGGCCCATCGCCATCGGCACGCTGGTGGCGGGACTGATTCCTCCCGTCGTCGGGTGGGTGGTGGGCCAGTACCGCTACCACATGAACGCGGGGCTGCTGGAGGGCGCCATCGCGGGAGCGCGGTGCAGCAGCCCCGGCCTGCGCACCGCGCAGGAAGACACGGAGAGCACCGTCCCCGCGCTCTCCTATCCGGTGACCTTCGCCATCAGCAACATCGTGGTCACGCTCGGCTGCTACCTGCTGGCCAGCCTGGATTGAGGAGCCCGACATGCAAGCGCATGAGGCAGAAGACAAGCCGCTCGAAATGCTCAGCCCCTTCGAGCTGAAGGACCTGCTCATCGAGATTGCCGAGGAGTCCATCCGCACCCGAGCGGCGGTGATGCTCAACGCCGGGCGCGGCAACCCGAATTGGATTGCCACCACGCCGCGGGAGTCCTTCTTCCTGCTCGGCTCCTTCGCCATGTCGGAGGCGCGGCGCACCTGGAACGAGCCGGACGTGGGGCTCGCCGGCATGCCCCACTCGGTGGACATCGCGCGGCGCTTCCAACGCTTCCTGGACACCTGCCCACCCGGGCCCGGGGTGGAGCTCCTGCGCGGAACGCTCGAGCTCGGCGTGCGGGAGCTGGGCTTCGAGGCGGACGCGTTCGTCTGGGAGATGGTGGACTCCCTCACCGGTGACAACTACCCCGTGCCGGACCGGATGCTGGTGCACGCCGAGCGCATCGTCGAGGCCTACCTGGCCCGGGAGCTGTGCGCCGGACGTCCTCCCCCGGGCCGCTTCAAGCTGTTCGCGGTGGAGGGTGGCACTGCGGCGATGAGCTACCTGTTCCAGTCCCTCTGCGCCAACAAGCTGCTGAACAAGGGCGACACCATCGCCCTGGGCACGCCCATCTTCACCCCCTATCTGGAGATACCGCACCTCTCCGAGTACCAGTTCGACGTGGTGCCCATCGAGCAGAGCGAGATGGACTCGGACGGGAGACACACCTGGCAGTACCCGGACGCGGAGATAGACAAGCTCGCGGACCCGCGAATCAAGGCCTTCTTCCTCGTCAACCCGGCCAACCCGGGGGCGGTGGCCATCCGTCCCCGGACGCTCGCCCGCGTGGCGGAGCTGGTCCGCACCCGGCGCCCGGACCTGCTCATCCTCACCGATGACGTCTATGGCACCTTCGTCGAGGGCTTCCGCTCCTTCGCCGCGGAGCTCCCGCACAACACCCTCCTGGTCTACTCGTACTCGAAGCACTTCGGGTGCACGGGATGGCGGCTGGGCGTGGTGGCGATGCACGAGCACCACGTCGCCGACACGCTGCTCGCCCAACTGCCCGCGGGGGCGGCGTCCGAGGTGCACGCCCGCTACCGCTCCATCTCCACCCACCCGGAGAAGCTTCCGTTCATCGACCGGTTGGTCGCCGACAGCCGCTCGGTCGCGCTGAATCACACCGCGGGGCTGTCGCTGCCCCAGCAACAGATGATGATGCTCTTCTCCGCGTTCGCGCTCCTGGACAAGGACGACGCCTACAAGAAGCGCTGCAGGCAGATCTGCCACGAGCGCCTCGCGGCGCTGTTCCGGGGGCTGGGGGTGGAGCTCAAGCCCAACGATTTGGGCACGGCGTACTACCAGACGCTGGACCTCGAGGCCTGGTGCCGCAAGTACATCGGGGAAGACTTCATGGACTACGTGCAGCGGCACCGGGACCCGCTGGACGTCGTCTTCGCGCTGGCCCGGCGCTACGGCACGGTGCTCCTGAACGGGAGCGGCTTCCATGGGCCACCGTGGTCCGCGCGCGTCTCCCTGGCCAACCTCGAGGACGAGGCGTACCCGCAGATAGGGCGGCACCTCAAGGAGTTGGTGGAGACCGCCGTCGAGCGGTGGAAGCGAGAAAAGGACCCCATCCACTGAGGAGGACCCTGTCATGCGAGCTTTCCCTTCCCCTGTCCTGAGGGCCCTGCCGGTCGCGCTGTGCGCCCTGGCCTGCGTCGCGTACGCCGCACCCCAGGCCCCCGCGGCACCCACCACCGCGACGCCGCCCGCGGCGACCGAGTCCAGGCCCAGGCCCAAGCCGCGCGTGCACATCCTCGCCACCGGAGGAACCATCGCCGGCGCCCAGGCGAGCCAGACGGAGTACGGCTACAAGTCGGGCGCGTTCAAGGTCGAGGACCTGATTGCCGCCGTCTCGAACCTCCAGGAGCTGGCGACGCTGTCGGGCGAGCAGGTCGCCAGCATCGGCAGCCAGGACATGAACGACCAGATCTGGCTGCGCCTGGCCCACCGGGTCAACGAGCTGCTGCAGTCCGATGACGTCGACGCGGTGGTGATTACCCACGGCACGGACACGATGGAGGAGACGGCGTACTTCCTCGACCTCGTGGTCAAGAGCACCAAGCCGGTGGTCCTGGTGGGCTCCATGCGACCGGCCACCGCGGTGAGCGCGGATGGCCCGGCCAACCTCTACAACGCCGTGGCGGTGGCGGCGGACCCGGGGGCCTGCAACCGCGGAGTCCTGGTCGTCATCAACGATGAGGTCCACGCCGCGAGAAACGTGGAGAAGATGAACACCACCAACGTCGAGGCCTTCAGCAGCCCCGAGCGGGGTCCCCAGGGCCTCGTGAACACGGGCAAGATTGCCTGGTTCGAGCGCATGGACAAACGCAACACCGTGCGCTCGGAGTTCAGCGTGGAGAAGCTCCAGAAGCTGCCCCGCGTGGACATCCTCTACGCCCACGCGAACATGTCCGCGGACCTCATCGACGCGGCGGTGCGCGGCGGCGCCAGGGGCATCGTCATTGCCGGCGTGGGGGACGGCAACATGACGGAGGGCGCCCTGGCGGCGCTCGAGCGGTGGGCCAGACAGAAGGGACTCCTCGTCGTGCGGAGCACGCGCGTGCCCACCGGCATGGTCCTGCGCAACAACGAGGTCAATGACGACAAGACAGGCTTCGTGGCCTCCGGTGAGTTCAATCCAGCCAAGTCCCGGGTGCTGGCCCAGCTGGCGCTGACAGAGACGAACGACCCGAAGCGGGTGCAGCAGATGTTCAACACGTACTGAGGGACGCTCCCTGGCGTGCCTCGACGGCCAGGCCCCCGGAGTGGAGCATGAGGAGGATGGAGGCCCGGTTGGGCGCGCGCGCCAGGGTCCTTTGACGCCTGACGCCTGAGTCAAGGGGACGAGAATCGGCACGATGGGTACGGCTCGTACTGCCTGGGCTACGGCTTACGAGCGGGGACGCGGGCGCACGTTCGCTCCTCTATCGCGAGGCCTTCAGCGCATCGCGGAGCCACCCGGCCAGCTCGCGCACCGCCGGAGCCCGCAGCAGGGTGTAATGGTCGCCGGTCAGCAGATGCCGCTCGAGGCTTTCACCCACCAGCTCCGTCCAGCCACCGTCCTCGGGCAATCCCTCCGCGCTGTCCGTTGCCTTGAAGAGCACCGTCCGGCCTTCGCCGGTTGGAGCCATGTAGTGCCGCGAGGCGTGCAGGTTGGCCTCGAAGACGCGGAATAGCGCCCTCACGTGCTCGGAGTTCCTCCCAGGAGGCAGGACTCCCGCGCCCGCCGCCAGCTCCAGCAGCCGCTCCAGCATCGCCTCCGGCTCCAGGCCCGCCAGCGGCGTCAGGTCCACGCTCAGCTCAGCCAGGGACGTCCCCAGCAGGTCTCTCGCGAACATCGCCGCCAACCGCACCCGGTCCGGCTCTGGCTCCTTCGCCACCGTTGCCGTCGGGACGTAGGAGTCGATGAGTGCCAGCAGGGCCACCTGCTCGCCGCGCTCGCGCAGCTGTCGCGCCATCTCGTAGGCGATGACGCCACCCATGGACCAGCCGCCCAGGTGGTAGGGCCCGGACGGCTGCACCGAGCGCAGGGCCTTCACATATTCGGAGGCCATCTCCTCGATGGAGCCCAACGGCTGGCTGCTGCCATCCACACCTCGCGCCTGCAGGCCGTAGAAGGGCTGTTGCGGCCCCAGCAGCCGAGCCAGCTCGGCGTAGCACAGCACGTTGCCTCCCACCGGGTGCACGCAGAAGAAGGGCCTGGCGTCACCGGTGGCTGGCACTCCGAAGGGCACCAGGGGCGAGAAGACCCCCGGGTCCTCCCGGCGCAGCAGCGCGGCGAGCTGCTCCACCGTGGGCGCCTGGAAGAGCGCGGCCAGCGGCAGATGGCGGCCCGTCGCTTCCCGCACCGCGGCCATCAGCCGCACGGCCAGCAGCGAGTGGCCTCCCAGCTCGAAGAAGTTGCCGTGCACGCCCACCGGCTGCACGCCCAGCACCGACTCCCACAGCCGCACCAGCTGCAACTCCAGTGCGTCTCGGGGCGCCAGCAGGGTCGCGGCAGGCACTTCGGCCCGCTGCGGTGCGGGCAGCGCCTTGCGGTCCACCTTGCCGTTGGCATTCAGCGGCAGGGCCGGCAGCACCACCATGGCCGAGGGCACCATGTATTCCGGCAGCCGCTCCTTGAGGGCCGTCCGCAGGGCGGAGGTGTCCAGCTCGGACGTGCCGGAGGCCACCAGGTACGCCACCAGCCGCTGGTCGCCCGGCACGTCCTCGCGTGCCATCACCACCGCGTCCTTCACCGACGCGTGCGTGCGCAGGATGGCTTCGATTTCGCCCGGCTCGATGCGGTAGCCGCGCACCTTCACCTGGAAGTCCAGCCGGCCCAGGTACTCGAGCGTGCCGTCCTGCCTCCAGCGCGCCTTGTCTCCGGTGCGGTACAGCCGTGCGCCGGGCTCGGTGCCGAAGGGGTTGGGCACGAAGCGCTCGGCGGTGAGGTCCGGCCGGCCCAGGTAGCCGCGCGCGAGGCCTTCACCCGCGAGGTACAGCTCTCCCGGCACGCTCAGCGGCGCCAGCTGCATCCGCTCGTCCAGCACGTATGCCTGGAGGTTGGGCAGCGGCCGGCCGATGACGGGCACCGGCACCGCGGACTGCTGCACGCACCAGCTCGTTGCGTACACCGTGCACTCGGTGGGGCCGTAGGCGTTGAAGGTCTTCGTGCGGGCCGTGCGCGACAGCGGCTGCCACAGTCCCTCGCCCATGGCCTCGCCCGCGCACACCACCATGCGCGGCACGTAGGCCTTCTCCAGCAGGCCCGCCTGCAGCAGCAGCGTCAGCTGGGCGGGCGTGCAGTCCAGCACGTCCACCTTCTGCTGCTCCAGCCACGCCAGCATCGCCTCCGGGTCCTTGCGGGTGTCCTCGGGCACCAGGCACAGGCAGTGGCCGTCCACCACGTGGAGTATCTGCTCCATGGAGACGTCGAAGAAGAGCGGTGCGTTGACGCTGAAGCGCAGTGTCTCCGTCTGGCCTGCATGGAGGGCCTGGGCGGTGGCCGCTCGCAGGTGCAGCCACGAGTGGTGCTGCACCATGACGCCCTTGGGCCTGCCGGTGGAGCCCGAGGTGTAGATGACGTAGGCGAGGTTGTCCGCGGTGGCCGACGCCGGCACGTTGTCCCGAGGCAGGGCTGCCAGCGTTGCCGCCTGGGTGTCGAGGCACACCCGATGCTTCACCTGGGGCTGCCATGCGTCGGCCAGGTGCTGCACGGTGAGCAGCACGGAGGCTCCGCAGTCCTCGAGGACGAAGGACCTGCGCTGCGCGGGCGCCGCCGGGTCGATGGGCACGAACGCGCCACCGGCCTTGAGCACCGCCAGCAGGGCGATGATGGCGTCCTGCGTGCGCTCCAGGCACAGGCCCACACGCATGTCGGGGACAACTCCCAGTGAGCGCAGGTGCCAGGCGAGCTGATTCGCGCGGGCGTTGAGCTCGTGGAAGGACAGCGCCAGGTCCCCGAGCTGGACGGCCGGGGCCCGCGGCGTGCGGACCGCCTGCTGCTCGAAGAGGGTGTGGAGGCACGCCTCGCGCGGGAAGCTGGCCGTGGCTGCGTTCCACTCCACCCGCAGGCGTTGGTGCTCCTCGGCCGTGTGCAAGGCAATGGCGGACAGCGCCGCGTCCGGTGCGGCCAGGGTCCCCTCCAGCAGGAGCCGGAGGTGCGACATGAGGCGCTCGGCGGTGGAGCGCTCGAACAGCTCGGTGCTGAAGACGAGCCCGCCGCGGTAGCCGTCCGCCGTGCGCGTCAGGCTCAGGCTCAGCTCGAACTGGGCGGCGTCGGCGTCGACCTCCACGCTCCGCGGCGTGAGGCCGGGCAGCGCCAGCTCCGTGCGCGGCGTGTTCTGCAGGACGAACATCGCCTGGAACAGCGGCGCGCGGCTCAGGTCTCGGGCGGGCTGCAGCTCTTCCACCAGCTTCTCGAACGGCACGTCCTGGTGTTCGTAGGCGCTGAGCGTGGTGTCACGCACCTGGGCCAGCAGCTGGCGGAAGGTGAGCTCCGGGGTGAAGCGGGCGCGCAGCACCAGGGTGTTGATGAAGACGCCAATGAGGCCCTCGGTTTCCGCGTGACGGCGGCCGGCGATGGGCGAGCCCACCACCACGTCCTCCTGGCCCGAGTAGCGCCGCAGGAGGGCCTGGAAGGCGGCCAGCAGCACCATGAAGGGCGTGGCGCCCTCGCGCTTCGCGAGGGACTCCACCGCTTCGCTGAGCCCGGACGGTAGCGCCACCTGCACCGAGGCGCCCAGGTTCGAGAGGACCGCGGGCCTCGGCTTGTCGGTGGGTAGCTCCAGCGCGTGAGGAGCGCCGGCGAGCCGTTGCTTCCACCAGCCGAGCTGCGCCTGGAGCGTCTCGCCGTGTAGCCAGGAGCGCTGCCAGACCGCGTAGTCGGCGTACTGCACGGGCAGCTGGGGCAGCGGCGAGGGCTGGTTGTGGAGGAAGGCCTCGTACAGGGCCGCCAGCTCACGCACCAGCACGCCCATGGACCAGCCGTCGGAGATGCTGTGGTGCATGCACAGCAGCAGCACGTGCTCGCCGGGCGCCAGCTTCAGCACCGTGGCGCGCAGCAGCGGGCCCGCTGCCAGGTCGAAGGGGCGCAAGGCGTCTTCGGTGGCCAGGCGCCGGGCCCGGGCCTCTTGCTGCTCGGAGGGCAGCGCGCTCAGGTCCACCACCTGCATGGGCTGCAGCGCGGTGGGGTGGATGACCTGCCGGGGCTCGTCGCCTTCGGACTGGAAGGTGGTGCGCAGCGCCTCATGGCGGAGCACCAGCGCCTCGAACGCGCGCTGGAGTGCTGACAGCTCGAGTGTGCCCTCCAGGCGCAGGGCGGTGGGGATGTTGTAGGCGTGGGAGCCCGGCTGGAGCTGGTCGATGAGCCACAGGCGCTGCTGGGCGAAGGAGAGCGGCAGTGGGCTGGTGCGAGGCACGGGCACCAGCGGCGGGAGCTGCACGCCGTCCCGGGCACGCCAGGCGGAGTCGATGCGAGGAGCGAGCGCGGCGATGGTGGGCGCCTCGAAGAGGGCGCGCACGGGCAACTCCACCGAGAAGGCCTTGCGCACGCGGGAGACCACCTGCGTGGCCAGCAGCGAGTGGCCGCCCAGCGCGAAGAAGTCCTCCTCGACGCTGACCTTCTGAAGCCGCAGCGCCTCGGCCCAGATGGAGGCCAGCGCCTCCTCGGTGGGAGTACGCGGGGCCACGAAGGCGGTAACGGAGGCAGTGGAGGTGTCCGGAGCGGGCAGGGCCTTCCTGTCCACCTTGCCGTGGGTGTTGAGCGGCAGGGCCTCCAGGGCGACGAAGGCCGAGGGCACCATGTACTCGGGCAACTTCCTCAGCAGCGTGGAGCGCAGCGCGGCCGTGTCCACCGCCTGGCCTTCGGCGGTGACGAGCCAGGCGACGAGGCGCGGGTTGCCGGGCGCGTCCTCGCGGGCGAGCACCACGGCGCGACGGACTCCCGCCACTTCCTCCAGCGCGGCTTCGATTTCACCTGGCTCGATGCGGAAGCCACGCAGCTTCACCTGGAAGTCGATGCGGCCCAGGTACTCCAGCTCGCCATGGGCCAGCCAGCGCACCTTGTCGCCGGTGCGGTAGAGGCGCTCGCCCGGGGTGGAGCTGAAGGGGTGGGGGATGAACTTCTCCGCCGTGAGCTCGGGCCTGCCGAGGTAGCCGCGAGCCACGCCGGCGCCGCCGATGAGCAGCTCACCGGGGACACCGGTGGGTACCGGCTGCATGCGCTCGTCCACCACGTACACCTGCACGTTGGCCAGCGGGCCGCCCAGGGTGGGTTGGCCCGGAGCGCCGTGCACCGCACGCGCCGTGGTGTCCACGGTGCATTCGGTGGGGCCATACACGTTGAAGCAGCGGATGTACGGGTGGGCCGACAGCTTCGCCCACATCGCTTCGTCCACCGCCTCGCCGCCCACCAGCACGCGCAGCGGACGGCTGGAGCCCAGGCCCTCTTCCAGCAGCAGGCGCAGGTGCGAGGGCGAGCAGTCCAGCACGTCCACGCCGTGCTTCTCCACCCACGCCTTCAGCATCGCGACGTCTTCGCGTGCCGTCTGGGGCACCACGCACAACGCATGGCCGTCGGCCACCTGGATGAGCTGCTTCACGGAGGCATCGAAAGACAGCGGCGCGTTGAGGCTGACGCGCAGCGCACCCTCCACGTCGGAGTACACGGCGGAGGCGAGCGCGGCGCGCAGGTTCATCACCGAGGCGTGCTGCACCATGACGCCCTTGGGCCGGCCGGTGGAGCCCGAGGTGTAGATGACGTAGGCGAGGTGCGCGGGCGCGGTGACGCGAGACGGGTTGGCCTCGGACTCGCGTGAGAGTGCTTCGCTCACGTGCGAGTCATCCAGGTCCACGGCCTCCACGGAAGCGCCTTCGAGCCGCGGCTTCAGGTGGCTCTGGGTGAGGGCCAGTCGCGCACCACAGTCCTGGAGCATGAAGGCCAGACGCTCACGCGGGTAGGCGGGGTCCATGGGGACGTAGGCACCACCGGCCTTCAGGATGGCGAGCACGGCCACCACCATGTCCACGCCGCGCTCCATGCACAGGGCGACGCGCACCTCCGGGCCGACGCCGTGCGCGCGCAGCCAGTGAGCGAGTTGGTTGGCGCGGCGGTTGAGCGGACCGAAGGAGTGCAAGGCCGCGTCATCAAGAACAGCGAGCGCGTCCGGCGTGCGTGCCGCCTGGGCCTCGAAGCGCTCATGCAGGGCGCCGTCCCAGGGCAGCTCACGGCGCGTGTCGTTCCACCGCACCAGCAGCTGCTCGCGTTCGGAGGCGGGTAGCAGGGGCAAATCACCCACGAGGGTGCCGGGCGCGGAGACGGCGGCCTCCAGCAGCGTGCGCAGGTGCTCCACCATCCGGACGATGGTGGGCTGCTCGAACAGGTCCGTGCGCCAGGCGAGCGTACCGGCCAGCCCCCGCGGCGTCTGGGCCAGGGAGAGATTGAGGTCGAACTTCACCGTCTGAAGCGCCGCGACCACCGGGCGCAGCTCCAGCGGCGCGGTGCTGCCCGGTCCTCCCTCCACGCGCACGGCCTCGTCCGGCGTGTTCTGCAGGGAGAACATCACCTGGAACAGGGGCGAGTGGCTCAGGGTGCGCCGGGGCTGCAGTTCCTCCACCAGCTTCTCGAAGGGGACGTCCTGGTGCTCGTATGCGGCCAGGGTGGTGGCGCGCACGTGGGCCAGCAACTCGCGGAAGGAGGCGTGAGGTGCCACGCGCGCGCGCAGCACCAGGGTGTTGACGAAGAAGCCGATGAGGCTTTCCGTTTCGCCACGTGTGCGGCCGGCGATGGGCGAGCCGATGGCGAAGTCGTCCTGCCCCGAGTAGCGCGCCAGCAGCACCTGCCAGACGGCGAGCAGGGCCATGAAGGGCGTGAGTCCCTCGCGCTGGCACAGGTCCAGGAGCGCCTGCGTCAGCGCTCCGGACAGCACCACCGGCTGGTAGGCCCCGCGGGACGACTGGACGGCCGGTCGCGGCTTGTCGCCAGGCAGCTCCAGCACGGGCGCGGTGCCGGCGAGGTTCTGGCGCCAGTAGCCGAGCTGCCGCTCCAGCACTGCGCCCTTCAGCCAGCCGCGCTGCCACGCGGCGAAGTCCGCGTACTGGATGGGCAGGGACGGCAGTCGGGGCTCGCTCCCGGAGGTGAAGGCGCCATACAGCGCGGCCACCTCGCGCACCAGCACGTCCATGGACCAGCCGTCCGAGACGATGTGGTGCATCGTCAGCACCAGCACGTGCTCCCGCGCGTCCAGCCGGAACAGCACCGTCCGCAGCAGCGGCCCGTTCGTCAGGTCGAACGGGCGCTGGGCCTCCTCGGAAGCCAGACGACGGGCCTCGGCCTCACGCTCCCCGGGGGGCACGGAGCCCAGGTCCACCACCGGCAGCGGCAGCTCCGTCGCCGGGAGGATGCACTGCATGAGCTCGTCGTCGTGAGCGGTGAAGACGGTGCGCAGCGACTCGTGGCGCTCCGCGAGCGCGGTGAAGGCCTTCTCCAGCGCCTTCACGTCCAGGTTCCCGCGGAGGCCCAGGACGGTGGGAAGGTTGTAGACGGAGCTGCCCGGCTCGAGCTGGTCGATGAGCCACAGCCGCTGCTGGGCGAAGGACAGCGGCAGCGGGCCGGTGCGGGGCACGGGGACGATGGCGGACGCCCTGGGCCCCTCCACGCGCAGCGCGACGTCGATACGGCGCGCCAGGCCCGCCAGGGTGGGCTCCTGGAAGAGGTCGCGCAGGGGGAGCTCCACCCCGAAGGTGGATCGGATGCGGGAGGCCAGCTGGGTGACCAGCAGCGAGTGGCCGCCCAGGGCGAAGAAGCTGTCCTCCGCGCCCACGCGCTCCACGCGCAGCAGTTGGGCGAAGAGGCCGGCCAGCAGCTCCTCGGTGGGAGTCCGGGGCGCCTGGTAGTGGTCCGCCGCGCTGGCGTCCGGCGTGGGCAGGGCCTTGCGGTCCAGCTTGCCGCTGGGTGTCAGGGGCAGGGCCTCCAGCTCCACGAAGGCGGAGGGCACCATGAACCCGGGCAGCCGCGCGGCGAGCGCGGTACGCAGGGCCTGGGTGTCGAGCCCGCCCGGTGTGGCCGCGACGGCATAGGCCACCAGGCGCTGCTGGCCGGGCACGTCCTCGCGCACCAGCACGGCCGCGTCCTTCACACCGGTCTGCTGCTGGAGGGCTGCTTCGATTTCGCCCGGCTCGATGCGCAGGCCGCGCAGCTTCACCTGCGAGTCGGTGCGGCCCAGGTACTCCAGCACGCCGCCTTCCATCCAGCGCACCTTGTCTCCGGTGCGGTACAGGCGCGCTCCCGGCGTGGCGCTGAAGGGGTTGGGGATGAAGCGCTCCGCGCTCAGGTGCGGCCGGCCCAGGTAGCCCCACGCCAGGCCCTCGCCGCCCAGGTACAGCTCGCCCGGCACCCCCGTGGGCACCGGCCTCAGGTGCGTGTCCAGCACGTACGCCTGGGTGTTGGCCACGGGCCGGCCGATGGGCGCGACGGGTCCGGACACCGTGCCCTCCACCCGCCAGAAGGTGGCGTCGATGGTGGTCTCCGTGGGGCCGTAGGTGTTGACCAGCTGCACGGTGGGCAACACCTGGCGCACGCGCGGCAGCACGTCCGCGGGCAGCGCCTCTCCGCCGGGGATGAGCCAGCGCAGGCTCGCGGCCTGACGCAGGCCGGGCTCGTCCAGCAGGACCCGCAGCAGCGAAGGCACCAACTGCATGGCGGTGATGCCGTCGCGAACCAGGCACTCCACCAGCGCGGGTGGATTGCGCTGGGCGTCGGCGGGAGCCAGCACCAGCGTGGCACCGGTGAGCAGGGCGCCGAAGAGCTCGGCGACGGAGGCATCGAAGCTCAGGGAGCTGAGCTGGAGCATCCGCTCGCCGGGGCCCAGGGCGTAGGTCGTGCGCATCCACGTGGCGTGGTTGGCCAGCGAGCGGTGGGAGAGGACGGTGCCCTTGGGCTGGCCGGTGCTGCCGGAGGTGTAGATGACGTAGGCGGCGCTTTGTGGGGGAACCGGGACGCTCAGCGCGCTCCCGCCGGAGGGGGCGACCCACCCGGCGTCGAGGTAGAGCACCGTGGGCCCCTCGGGCAGCAGGTCGCGCAGGTGCTGCTGGGTGAGCAGCACGGGGGCGGCGGTGTCCTGGAGCATGAAGGCCAGGCGCTCGCGCGGGTAGGCGGGGTCCAGAGGCACGTAGGCGGCGCCGGCCTTGAGCACGCCGAGCAGGGCCACCGGCAGCTCCAGCGAGCGTTCCATGCACAGCGCCACCAGGGTGCCCGGATGCACGCCCAGCGAGGCCAGGTACGCGGCCAGCGCGCTGGAGCGCGACTCCAGCTGCGCATAGGTGAGCAGGCCTTCACCATAGACGGCGGCGGGTAGCTCGGGGGTGCGCGCGGCCTGGGAGGAGAAGAGGTGGTGGACGCAGGTGTCCGCTGGGAAGTCCGTGGCGGTGGCATTCCACTCCACCAGCAGCCGATGCTGCTCGGCTTCACCCATCAGCGGCAGCGAGGCGATGGACTGCTCTGGCCGGGTCACCGCCGCCTGGAGCAGGATTCCCAGGTGCTCCACCATGCGGTCGATGGTGGCCGCCTCGAACAGGTCCGCGTTGTAGGTGAGGCTTCCCACGAAGCCCTCGGGGCGCTCCGACAGGGTGAGGTCCAGGTCGAACTTGAGCTGCGGGTCGGCGGCCTCGAACGGCCGGAGGCGCAGGCCCGGAAGCTCCAGCGTTTCCTCGGGCAGGTTCTGGAGGGAGAACAGGACCTGGAAGAGCGGCGAGTAGCTCAGGCTGCGCTCGGGCTTGAGCTCCTCCACCAGCTTCTCGAAGGGGATGTCCTGGTGCTCGTAGGCCGCAAGCGTCGTCTCCTTCACGTCCCGCAGCAGCGTGGTGAAGGAGGCTCGCGGATCGATTCGCGAGCGCAGGGCCAGGGTGTTGACGAAGAAGCCGATGAGGCCCTCCGTCTCCGCGCGGTTGCGGCCGGCGACGGGAGAGCCGATGACGACGTCGTCCTGGCCGGAGTAGCGGGAGAGCAGGGCCTGGAAGGCGGCCAGCAGCGTCATGAAGGGCGTGGCGCCATGACGCCGTGAGAGGGCCTTGAGCGCCTCGGAAAGCTCCGCGGGGAGGGCGACGGGCCGCGAGCCGGCGTTGCGCGACTGGACGGAGGGGCGGGGCCTGTCGCCAGGCAGCTCCAGCAGGGCCGGGGCGCCGCCGAGCTGGCGCTTCCAGTAGTCCAGCCGCAGCGTGAGCGCGTCACCCCTCAGCCAGCCTCGCTGCCAGGTCGCGTAGTCGACGTACTGCACGGGCAGCGGAGGCAGGTGCGCCTGCGTGCCCGTGACGCGTGCCGAGTACAGCGCTCCCAGCTCGCGCACGAGCACGCTCATGGACCAGCCGTCGGAGACGATGTGGTGCATCGCCGCCAGCAGCACGTGCTCCTGCTCCGCGAGCCGGAACAGCATGACGCGGAAGATGGGGCCCGTGGACAGGTTGAAGGGGCGCGACGCTTCCTCGCGGACCCGCCGCCAGGCCTCGTCGTGGCGCCCTCCGGCGGGCAGCGCCTCCAGGTCCACCACGGACAGGGGGAGGCTCGGGGGCGGATGGATGCGCTGGACGGGCTGGCCCTCGCTCGAGGCGAAGGTGGTGCGCAGTGCCTGGTGGCGCGTCACCACCTGGGCAATGGCGTACTCCAGGGCGGCCACGTCCAGTGCACCCTCCAGGCGCAGCGCGACGGGCATGTTGTACAGGGCGCTGCCGGGCTCGAACTGGTCGATGAACCACAGCCGCTGCTGGGCGAACGACAGCGGGAACGCGTCCTGGTGGGGCGCGGGAACGAGCTCCGGGACGCGAGGCTGTCCGTGGGCCCGGCGCGCGGCATCCACCCGCTCGGCCAGGGCGGCGAGGGTGGGGGCCTCGAAGAGGGAGCGCAGGGGCAGCTCCACGTCGAACGTGGCACCCATGCGGGAGAGCACCTGCGTGGCCAGCAGTGAGTGACCTCCCAGGTCGAAGAAGTCGTCGTGCCGGCCCACGGCGGGCACGTGCAGGACTTCGCGCCACAGCTCCGCCAGCTGTTCCTCCACGGGAGTCGCTGGAGGCGCATGCTCATGCTCGGACTGGAGCCGTGAGACGTCCGGCGTGGGCAGGGCCTTGCGGTCCACCTTGCCGTTGGGCGTCAGGGGCAGGCCGGGGAGCACGGCGATGGCCGCAGGCACCATGTGCTCGGGCAGCCGCTGCTTGAGGGCCTGGCGCAGCGCGGCCACGTCCAGCGTCTCGCCCTCTTCGGCCACCACGTAGGCGACAAGCCGCATGTCCCCGGGTGCGTCCTCACGCACGGTGGCCACGGCCTCGCGCACCGACGGGTGCTGGAGGAGCGCGGACTCGACCTCGCCCAGCTCGATACGGAAGCCGCGCAGCTTCACCTGCGCGTCCAGGCGGCCGAGGTACTCCAGCGTGCCGTCCGCCAGCCACCGCGCCCGGTCCCCGGTGCGGTACAGGCGGGCGCCGGGCTCGGGGCTGAACGGGTCGGGAGTGAACTTCTCCGCCGTCAGCTCCGGCTGGCCCAGGTAGCCCCGGGCCACGCCCACGCCGCCCACGCACAGCTCGCCAGGGACGCCGGGAGGCACCGGCCGCAGCGCCGCGTCCAGCACGTACGCCCACACGTTGGCCCACGGCCGGCCGATGGTGAGCCGCTCCCCGGGCCGCAGCTGCTCGGAGACGGTGGCGCACACGGTGACCTCCGTGGGGCCGTAGGCGTTGAGCATCCGCACACGGGATCCCCAGCGCTGCACCAGCTCCGGCGTGCAGGCCTCGCCCGCGGAGACGAGTGTCTCAAGGGAGGGGAAGTCCTCCGGCGTCAGCTGTGCCAGCACCGAGGGCGTCAGGGTGACGGCGGTGAGGGCCTCCTCCCGCAGCAGCCCTCGCAGGGGCGCGCCGGGCATCAGCCGCTCGCGCGGCGCGAGCACCAGCGTGGCTCCGGCCATCAGCGCGCCGAAGATCTCGAACACCGACGCATCGAAGCCGAAGGCGGCGTACTGGAGGACGCGGCTGCCGGAGTGGAAGCCCTGTGCGCGCGCGGCGTTGAGCGCCGTGTTGCACAGGCCCCGGTGCTGCAACAGCGTGCCCTTGGGCCGGCCCGTGCTGCCCGAGGTGTAGATGACGTAGGCCAGGTTGCCGGCGTGGGTGAGGCTCTCGGGCGCGGTGCCCGGTTGCGCCTCGATGAGGGGCGCATCCACGTCCAGCAGCACGAGCTGCCCGCCGCCGGAGGGCAGCTCATCCGCGAGGGCCTCGGTGGTGACGAGCACCGGGGCGGCACTGTCGCGCAGCATGTACGTCAGCCGCTCCACGGGGTAGCTCGCGTCCAGGGGCACCCAGGCGCCGCCGGCCTTGAGGATGCCGAGGATGGCCACCACCGTCTCCAGCGAGCGCTCCACGCAGAGCGCCACGGGGACGTCGGGCCGCACGCCCAGCGCGCGCAGGTGGTGCGCGAGCTGGTTGGCGCGGGTGTCGAGCTGCACGTAGGTGAGCTCCTTGCCCTCGAAGCGCACGGCGGTGGCGTGCGGGGTGCGTGCCACCTGGGCCTCGAAGAGCTGGTGCGCGCAGGCCTCACGCGGGAAGTCGCGCGAGGTGGCGTTCCACTCCACCAGCACCTGGCGCTGCTCGGCCTCGTCCATGAGGGGCAGCGCGGACAGTGGGGCCTCGGGCGAGGCCGCCGCGGCCCGGAGCAATGTGCCCAGGTGCCGCACCAACCGGTCGATGGTGGCCGCCTCGAACAGGTCCGTCCGGTACTCGCAGCCACACTCCAGGCCCCGCGCCGTCTCCGAGACGCTCAGGGTGAGGTCCAGGCGGGAGGTGCCCGAGTCCACGGACTCGCCGCGCAGGGTGAGTCCGGGCACCGTCAGCTCGGTGGCGGGCTGGTTCTGCAGCACCAGCTTCACCTGGAACAGCGGGGCTCCTTCCTGGCCGCGCTTGGGGTTGAGCGCCTTGACCAGCTCCTCGAAGGGGAGGTCCTGGTGCGCGTACGCGCCGAGCGTGGCCTCCCGGACGCGGCCCAGCAGCTCGCGGAAGGACGGGTTGCCACCCACCCGAGCGCGCAGGGCGAGCTGGTTGATGAAGAAGCCGATGAGGCCCTCGGTCTCCGCCCGGTTGCGGTTGGCGATGTCCGTGCCGACGACGAAGTCCTCCTGGCCCGAGTAGCGCGACAGCACCACCTGGAAGCCCGCCAGCAGGGCCATGAAGAGGGTGGTGCCCTCGTGGCGGCACAGCGCCTGGAGCGCCCCGGCCAGCTCGCGCGGCAGTACGCGCCGGTGGATGGCGCCCCGCAGGCTCGCCACCGCGGGCCGTGGGAAGTCGGTGGGCAGCTCCAGCATGGAGGCCGCGCCGGTGAGGTGCTCGCGCCACCAGGACAGCTGCTCCTCCAGCGCCTCGTCGCGCAGCCAGCCGCGCTGCCACACCGCGTAGTCCGCGTACTGCACGGGCAGTTCGGGCAGCGGGGAGGGTGTGCCCTCCTGGAAGGCCGCGTAGAGCGACGCCAGCTCGCGCACCAGCACGCCCATGGACCAGCCGTCCGAGGCGATGTGGTGCAGGTTGAGGAGCAGCAGGTGCCGCGAATCGAAGACCCGCAGCAGCATGGCGCGCAGCACCGGGCCCTGCTCGAGGTCGAAGGGACGTCGGGCCTCCTGGTGGGCCAGGCGCCGGGCCTCGGCCTCGCGTGTGTCCCCGGGGAGCGCGGACAGGTCCACCACCGGCAGGTGGAACGGCGCGGGAGGATGGATGACCTGGACGGGACCGCTGGCCTCCGTCTGGAAGGTGGTGCGCAGCACCTCATGGCGGCGCATCAGCTCCGTCAGCGCGTGCTCCAGCGCGCCCGCGTCCAGCGTGCCCTCCAGCCAGAGCGCGGCGGGCATGTTGTAGAAGGGACTTCCCGGCTCCAGTCGGTCGAGGAACCACAGGCGCTGCTGCGCGAAGGACAGCGGCAGCGGACCCTCCCGGCGGGCCCGCACCAGCGCGGGCACGCGGGTGCCAGAGGTGGAGCCCTGGAGACGCTCCGCGAGGGCGGCCACGGTGGGCGCCTCGAAGAGGGTGCGCACGTGGAGCTCCACGTTGAAGGCGACACGGATGCGGGCCACCAACTGCATGGCCAGCAGCGAGTGGCCTCCCAGCTCGAAGAAGTCGTCCCGCCGGCTCACGGTGCGCACGCGCAGGACGTCACGCCACAGCTCCGCCAGCCGCTGCTCCATGGGACTGGCCGGCGGCTCCTCCTCTCGCGCGGGCGCAGAGGGCCGCGCGGCATCCGGCACGGGCAGGGCCTTGCGGTCCACCTTGCCGGTGGGCGTCAGCGGCAGGGTGGGCAGCACCACGAAGGCCCCGGGGACCATGTACTCGGGCAGGAGTTGCTGCACGTGCACCCGCAGCGCGGCGGTGTCCGGCATGGAGGTGCCGCCCATCACCACGTAGGCCACCAGGCGCTTGTCACCGGGCACGTCCTCGCGCACCGCCACCAGCGCGTCCTTCACGGATGCGTGCGCACGCAGCGAGGCCTCGACTTCGGCCAGCTCGATACGGAAGCCGCGCACCTTCACCTGGGCATCGGCGCGGCCGAGGAACTCCAGCACTCCGTCCCCGCGCCAGCGCGCCAGGTCTCCGGTGCGGTACATGCGCGCGCCTGGAGCGGCGCTGAAGGGGTTGGGGATGAAGCGCTCGGCGGTGAGGGCCGGCTGCTCGACGTAACCACGGGCCACGCCATCACCACCGATGAGCAGCTCCCCGGTGACGCCCACGGGCGCCGGCTGGCCCGAGGCGTCCAGCACGTACACCTGGGTATTGCCGATGGGCTTGCCGATGGGCACGGAGGTGCCCACGTGGGCGACGTCCGACATGCGGTGGCAGGAGGCGAAGAGGGTGGTCTCGGTGGGGCCGTAGCAGGCCGTGACGGGAATGCGCAGCTCCTCCAGCACCCGCTTGACGTGCGGGGCGGAGACGACGTCGCCGCCGGTGAGCAACTGGCGCACGCCGCGAAGGGCCCCGGGGTGGCTGTCCACCACCTGGGTGAAGAGGCCCGCCGTCAGGTGCAGCGTCGTCACCCCGTGCTTCACCAGCACCGACTCCAGCTCCTGCACGTCGGAGGGCGAATGCGGTGGGAAGACGACGAGGCGGCCGCCATGCAGCAGCGGACCCCAGAGCTCCAGGGTGGAGGCGTCGAAGGAGATGGGGGCGATGAGCAGGAACGTCTCGTCGGGCCCCAGGTGCGCGTAGTCGACACCGAAGAGGGTGCGAAGCACGGAGGCCTGGGTTGTGCCCACGCCCTTGGGGCGGCCCGTGCTGCCCGAGGTGAAGTCGATGTACGCGAGGCTCTGGGGCAGGGCCGCCAGGGGCGGCGCGTGCACCGGCCCACCCGCGAGGGAGACCTCGTCCAATACCACGGTGGCCAGGCCCTTGGCGGGAAGCTTCTCCAGCAGCGCGCGGGTGGTGATGAGCACGCGCGGGCGCGAGTCCTCCATCATGGCCGCCAGCCGCTCACGCGGGTAAGCGGTATCCAGCGGCACGTAGGCGCCGCCGGCCTTGAGGATGGCCAGCAGTGAGACGATGAGCTCCACCGAGCGTTCCAGCGCCATGGCCACGCGCGAGTCCGTGGACACACCCAGGCTGCGCAGGTGATGCGCGAGTTGGTTGGCGCGCGCGTCGAGCTGCCGGTAGGTGAGCTTCACGTCACCGAATTCCACGGCCACCCTGTCGGCGTTGAGTGCCACCACCCGGGAGAAGACCTCGGGGAGGGTGGAGTCGCGCGGGTACTCGGTGGTGGTGGCGTTCCACTCCACCAGGAGCCGCCGGCGTTCCTGAGCGGGCAGCACCTCCATCTGGTCGACTGGCGTTTCGGGGGAAGCCTCCAGCAGTGCCACCAGGCTCTGTACGGCCATCTGCATGGACTCGCAGATGCGCTGCGGCATCACCGCCCCCGACGCCACCTGCGCGATCAGGCCGAAGCCTTCGCCGAGGTCATCGACCCCCAGGGTCAACGGGTAGTTGGTGCGCTCCTCGGTCTCCAGCACCTGGACCCGCAGCCCGCCCTCTTCGGGCTGGCCAGCACCGTCCTGAACCACGTTGTGCCGGTAGTTCATGAGCGCCGTGAACAAGGGCGCCTGCGCCGGCAGTGCGCTGCACCGCTGTGCCAGCGCAAGCGAGGCATGCTCATGCTCCAGCAACCGGGTGAGACCGCGGTGGGCGCGCAGCAGGCTCTCGCGCACGCCTTCTCTGCCCAGCCAGATGCGGATCGGCAAGGTGTTGATGAATGGGCCGAGGGCCTGCTCGGCCCCCGCGCCGCCCTGCATGCGTCCGAACAGCACCGTGCCGAACACCACGTCGGCGCTTCGCCCCGAACCGCGCGCCAGCACCTGGGCCCACGCCAGGTGCATCAGGCTGGCTGCGCTGACACCTGCATGCCGCGCCTGCTGCCGCACGCGCCGCGCCAGGTCCGGCTCCAGCATCAGCCGCGCCTCGGTAATGCCGACACCTTCGCCCCGCGTGTCGATGAGGCCGAACGGCACCGTGGGCTCTTCCACATCCCCCAGCATGGCCTTGAAGAACGCCTCGTGTTCGGCCTGGGGCACGCGCCGCGCAAGGGCCACGTAGTTGCGAAAGGGCACGGGCTGCGCCAGCAGCTCGCGCCGGCCCGCGAGGATGACCAGGATCTGCGCCACCATCAGCCGCAGCGAGGTGGCGTCGTCAATCAAGTGGTGGAACAGCACCTGCAACAGCCAGCGCCCGTTCGCCGCATCGTGCGCGACCGCACAGCGCAGCAGCGGCGCCTTCCGGAGGTCGAGCCGGTAGTGCCGCGGATCGTGCCGCGCACGCAATTGCCCGGCGATATCGCCTTCAGCACCCGCCAGCTCCAGCTCGTCCACGGCAAGGCGAGCACGCCGCCACACCACCTGCACTGGCTCGCGCAAGCCCTGCCACAGCACCGCGGTGCGCAGGATGTCCTGCCGGTCCACGACCTCCTGGAACGCGGCAAGAAAGCGCTCCAGCTCCTTGCGCTCCGCGAAAGCCAGCATGGCTTGCTGCAGGTAGGCGTCGCCCTGCTGCGCCATCAGGTGATGGAACAGGAAGCCTTCCTGCAGCGCCGCCAGCGGATAGATGTCCTGCACGTTGGACACGCCGCCAGGCACGCACGCCACGATGGCGTCGATCTCGTCTTGTGACAGCGACACCAGCGGCAGCAGCTCCGGCGTGATCGCCTCGCTGTCCGGCGTGATGCGGTTCGGCGGAACGCTGTCATCGCCGGCTGCCGCGTTCGCCCGCGCGGCCAGCTGCGCAAGCGTCGCCGAGGCGAAGATGCCGTGCACGTCCACAGCCAGCCCGTCGCGCCGGAGCGCATCGATCATGCGCACCGCCAGCAGCGAGTGGCCACCCAGCGCGAAGAAGTTGTCCTCGCGGCCGATGCGCTCCATGCCCAGCAACCGGGCCCAGACGGCGGCGATCTTCTCCTCCACCACACCGCGCGGTGCCTCGTAGGCACGGCGCGACACGGCGCCGATATCGGGCGCTGGCAGGGCCTTGCGGTCCACCTTGCCGTTCGGGCTCAGGGGCAAGGCCTCCAGCAGCACGTAGTGCGCCGGCACCATGTACTCCGGCAGGCGGCTCGCCAGCGCGTCACGCAACTCCGCCGGCGCTGGACGCGCTCCCGGCTGCGCCAGCACGTAGGCGACCAGGCGCTGGTCGCCGGGAGTGTCCTCGCGCGCCAGCACCACCGCGTCACGCACGCCGGGCCGGGTGGCCAGCGCCGCCTCGATCTCACCCAGCTCGATGCGAAAGCCCCGGAGCTTCACCTGGTGGTCGATGCGCCCCAGGTAGTCGATGCTGCCGTCGGGCAGGTACCGCGCCAGGTCCCCGGTGCGGTACATGCGACTGCCGGGCGCGCCGAAGGGGTTGGCGATGAAGCGTTCGGCGGTCAGCTCCGGCCGGTTGACGTAGCCGCGCGCCAGGCCGATGCCGGCGATGTAGAGCTCGCCCGCCACGCCCGGCGGCACCGGGTTCAGGTGCCGGTCCAGCACGTGCATCTGCGTGTTGGCGATGGGCCTGCCAATGGGCACGCGAGCCAGCGGCGATCCAGGCCGGCAGGCCCAGAAGGTCACGTCCACCGAGGCCTCGGTGGGGCCGTAGAGGTTGTGCAGCTCCACGCCGGGCAGCAGCCAGAAGAAGCGCTCCTGTAGCTCCCTGGGCAGGGCCTGGCCGCTGCAGACCACGCGGCGAAGGCTGGCGCATTGCGCGGCGCGGCCCTGGCCCAGGAACACCTCCAGCATCGGTGGCACGAAATGCAGGGTGGTGATCGCCTCGCTCGAGATCACCTCGCGGAGATAGGCCGAGTCCTGGTGGCCGCCGGGCCGGGCCATCACCAGCCGCGCGCCGTACAGCAGCGGCCAGAAGAACTCCCACACCGACACGTCGAAGCTGAACGGCGTCTTCTGCAGCACGCGGTCGTCGGCGCCGAGGCCGTAGGCCTCCTGCATCCACTGCAGGCGGTTGACGATGCCCGCGTGCGGGATGCCCACGCCCTTGGGCCGGCCCGTGGAGCCGGAGGTGTAGATGACGTAGGCCAGGTGCAACGGGCCGGCGCCGGACGCTACGGGCGTGGCCGGTTCTCCTGCGATGCGCGGCCAGTCGGTATCCAGCAGGAGCCTGGGGATGGCGGTCGCGGGCAATGCGTCGCGCAGGCTCGCCTGCGTCAGCACCAGCCGCGCACCACAGTCCTCCAGCATGAAGGCCAGCCGCTCGGCCGGGTAGCCGGGGTCCAGCGGCACATAGGCGCCGCCAGCCTTGAGGATGCCGAGCAGTCCCACCACCATCTCGAGGCTGCGCTCCACGCACAACGCAACCAGGCTGTCCGGGCCGACGCCGTGCACGCGCAGCACGTGGGCCAATTGGTTGGCGCGCGCATCGAGCTGGGCATACGTCAGGTTGCGGTCTTCGAAGACGAGCGCCACGCGCTCGGGCGTGCGCATCACCTGGTCCTCGAACAACTGCGCCAGCGTGCCGCCTTGTGGAAAGTCACGTGCGGTGTCGTTCCACTCGAACAGGATGTGGCGTCGCTGTGCCTCGCTCAGCAGCGAGATGTCCGCAAGTGGCCGGTCCGGCTCGGCCGCCGCGGCTTCGAGCAGCGCGCGATAGTGGCCGGCGAGCTGGTCGATGGTGCCGGCCTCGAACAGGTCGCTGGCGTACTCGACCACTGCCTCGAGGCCCCCCGCGCTTTCCATCAGGAACAGCGACAGGTCCAGCTTGGAGGCCCGGGACGCGACAGCGCCGCCGTCCAGCCGGCTCAATTGCAGGCCCGGCAGCTGCAAGCCCTCCTCGGGATAGTTCTGCAGCGCGAACTGCACCTGGAAGAGGGCAGGGCGCGAGAGGTCGCGCACCGGGTTGAGCGCCTCCACCAGCTTCTCGAACGGCAGGTCCTGGTGCGCGTAGGCCTGTAGCGCCGTCTCCTTCGCCCGCGCCACCAGCGTGCGAAACGTCGGGTCTCCCGACACGTCGGTGCGCAGCACCAGCATGTTCACGAAGAAGCCGATCAGCCCTTCGGTGCGCCGGTCCGTGCGGCCGGCCACTGGCGTACCGATGACGATGTCTTCCTGCCCGCTCCAGCGGGCAAGCAGGTGCTGGAAGGCCGCCAGCAGCACCATGAACAGCGTGGCTCCCTCCGTGCGCGCCAGCGCCTGCAACTGCCCGGTCAGCGCCCTGGGCAGGGTGAACGACACGCTCGCGCCGCGGAAGCTCTGCACCGGCGGGCGTGCATGGTCCAGCGGCAGGTCCAGCGCGGCGGGCGCGCCCGCGAGCCGCTGCTTCCAGTAGGTGACCTGCCTTTCCAGCGCCTCGCCCCGCAGCCAGTCGCGCTGCCACAGGGCGTAGTCGGCGTACTGCACCGGCAGCTCCGGCAGCGGCGACTCCCGGCGCTGGGCATATGTGGCGTACAGCAGGCCCAGCTCGCGGACCAGCACCCCCATCGACCAGCCATCGCTGACGATGTGGTGCATCACCACCACCGCGACGTGCTCCTCCGGCGCCAGCCGCAGCAGCAGTGAGCGGAACAGCGGCCCTTGCGCCAGGTCGAAGCGCTGGCGCACGAAGGCGCTCGCCTTTTCCAGTACAGCCCGCTCGCGCTCCGTCTCACCTGGTGAGGACAGGTCCTGCCGCTGCGGCACGAAATCGCCGGGCGCGTCGATCACCTGCGTGACTGTGTCCTGCCCGGCCACGAAGCGCGTGCGCAGGGACTCGTGCCGGCGCACGATTTCCGCGAGCGCCCGCGCGAAGGCGCGGTCGTCGAAGTGGCCCGTCAGACGCAGGCCGCTGGCGATGTGGTAGGCCGTGCCCAGATTCTCGAGGCGGTCCAGCAGCCACAGCCGCTCCTGCGCGTACGAAAGCGGCAGGTGTTCGGGCCGCGGCCGCGCGCTCACCAGCGGGGCTGCCTGCGCACCCGCCGCCTGCCGCAGGAAGTCCACCAGCTCGGCCTTGCACGCGCGCAGCTGCGCGAGGCGCTCCTGCGTCATCGCGCCCCTGGGCGCCTGGTAGCGAAGCTCGCCGCCTTCCAGCCACAGCCGCACGCCGTCCTGCCGCAGCGCGGCCAGCAGTGCCTGCACCGCGCGCATGTCTGCCCCAGGGACCACGTGTGTCATTTGGTCCGGATCTCGTCGATCAGGCGGGCCGACAGGCCATTGACCATGGTCCGGTTGATCATCGGGTGCGCTTCGTGCGTGGGGCCGAAATCGCTATCCGGGTGGTAGGCGACCACGGCCATTTCGGAGTCCGTGGTGCGGAAGGCGTGCGGGCCTTCGGCGCGAATCACGAACACACGGCCCGGCATGAGCGGGATGACCTCGGTGGGCGTGACGCAGGCGCCGTGCCCGCGAATCACCATGCCCACGCGCATCGACGGATGCGTGTGCTGCGTCTGGTCGACCCCGGGCGGGAAGTACAGCAGGTTGAAGCAGGCGTCGCCCATCATCACCGGCGGAATCAGCAGCGAGTCGGTGCAGCCGTCGATGTACTTGAGACGCCCGCGCGCCTCCACCGGGCCGCCCACCTGGAAGAAGCCGTTGTAGCCCAGCCGGGAGATGGCGATGCCCCGGCCGCTGCCGTGCACCACGGCCTCTCCGGGCGCGGAGAAATACATGCCGCCGCGCAGCTTGAACGTGCCGGCGGCATGCTCCAGCGTCAGCGTGCCGTCGTAGACGTAGCCGATGTGCGTGGCGCCGGCCGGCAGCTGCAGCCGGTCTTCCGACCAGGCCCATAGCTGGGTGGAGAACGTGTCGTCCTTCATGTCCGCCAGCAGGCCGTGCGAAAGCGGAAAGGGAATGAAGCTGTCTTGGTGAAGGGTGTGCATGAGGTGGTGCTCCGGTTGAGACACGGGGGCGGTGTTTCGGATTGCGCCGGGAGGGTCTGGGGTGTCAGGTGCCCACGATGGGGTCATTGCCAAAGTTGCGCCTGGCGTAGGCCTGGAACCGCTGCGCCAGCACGGCGCGCTTGACCTTGCCGGTCGGCGTCGCGGGGATGGGGTCGGCGCCGAACAGGACGACGCGCGGTCGGTAGCGGACGGAGCAGGCCTTCACCGCGTCCAGCACCTTTCTTTCGTTGTCGGGCGTGCGGGGCACCACGAGGTACAGGCCGATTTCCTCGCCCGCCGCCTCGTTGGGAAACCCCGTCACGGCGAAGCGGCCGACGGCGCGCAGCGCCTCCAGCTCGGCCTCGACGGCCAGCGGCGAGAGGTTCTCTCCGTAGCGGATGACGATTTCCTTCTTGCGGCCGGTGACGAAGATGTAGCGCTCGCCGCCGACCAGGGCGAAGAAACCCAGGTCGCCGGTGCGCAGCGCGCCCTCGCCCAGGGCCGCCTCGGTCGCATCCTCGGCATCCCAGTAGCCGCGCATCAGGGTGTGGCCTGTCACCACGATCTCGCCTTCCTCCTCGGTGCCGGCGGGCGAGCCGTCCGCGCGGCGGATGCCGATGTCGCAGCCGAACAGGGCCGGGCCGATGCTCGGCACCGCCCAGTGGCCCATGGAGCGCTCCAGGTCGGCGTCCGGGATATCCCAGGGAATGGTGGCGGCGAAGTTCACGCATTCGCTCAGGCCGTAGCCCTGGTGGATGGGGATGCCCGTCTTGTCGACGAACTCGCGCGCCACCGTCTTGGGCAGAGGCGCGGCGGCCGAGGTCACGTACTTGAGGTCGGGCAGCGTGGTGCGCGGCACCGGCATGCGCGAGAGCACGCGGATGATTTCCGGCACGAGCGAGATGACGTCCACGCGCTCCGCACGCAGGATGTCCCAGACCGCCGCGCCCGGCAGGCCGGCGCTGAGCACGACATGGCTGCCCGCGTAGAGCGAGGCCACCATGGAGAAGCCGAAGGCGTTGGCGTGGAACAGCGGCAGCACGCACATGTGCACCCGGCGCCGCGCCAGGTCATGCACCCGCGCCAGGCCCTCCGCGTTGACCAGCAGGTTGTAGTGGCTCAGGCACACGCCCTTGGGCGCGGACGTGGTGCCGGAGGTGAACAGGATGACCGCCGGGTCGTCGGGCATCACGTCGCGCGCCGGCCACTCGAAGCCCGCGTCGACGTCGGCCGCGAGCGGCAGGGCCGGCAGCGCCACCATGCCGCCCGGCCTGGCCGCGAGCAGCTCCGCCGACACCTCGCGGCCGGTGACCACGAGCCGGGGTGTGACCTTGTCGGCGATGAGCTGCAGCACGCGCGGCGATTCGGTGTTGCTCACCGGCACCGTCACCGCGCCCAGCGACATCAGCGCCAGGTGCGTGGCGAAGGCCTCCGGGCTGTTGGCGGACAGCACGATGACGCGGTCGCCGCGCGTGATGCCGTGCCCCCGCGCGAACCACTGCGCGAGCGCACGGACCTGGCTGCGCAGCTCGGCGGCGTCGAAATGCAGCGCGCGCCGTTCCGCCTCGTACCAGGTGAGCGCCGGCCCGCCGTGTGCCGGCATGCCCGCCAGTACCTGGGGCAGGGTGGTCCTCTCGATCAACCGGTCTTCCGGGCCGCCGCCGCGGTAGCCACGCGCGGCGGCGTGGCGCGACAGCGGCGGGATGGTCGATGCGACATCGCTCACGGGTTTCCTCCCGACATTGCGTTCCTCCAAGAGGTCATATGACGCCCATCTCCTCGTCGTCCGCGTCCTGCGCGGAGGCGCCCGGCTGCGGCCCCCCCTGCACGGACCAGCGCACGTTGGCGACGTATTCGGCCAGCGCCGCGAGCGTGCGGAGCTCGAACAGGGTGCGCAGCGGCACGTCGACGCCGAACACCTCGCGCAGCCGCGCCACCATCAGCGTGGCCAGCAGCGAATGGCCGCCCAGGTCGAAGAAGTTGTCCTGTGCGCCCACGCGCTCCACGCCCAGCACTTCGGCCCAGATTGCGGCCAGGCTTTCCTCCTCGGGCGTGCGCGGCGCTACGTACTCCGCGCCGCCGCCCGGCGCTGACAGGGCGTTCCAGTCGACGGTGCCTCGCGGCGTGCGCGGCAGCGCGTCCAGCACCACCACCGCGGATGGCAGCATGTGCCGCGGCAACCGCCGCGCGAGCGAGTCGTGCCATTCGGCGCCGCCCTCCGCCGCATCGGCGGACATGGCGGCATCCGCCACCACGTAGGCGATCATCCGTGGCAGGCCCTGGGCGTCCGCGCGCACGGCCACCACCGCCTGCGCGACGCGCGGATGCAGCCGCAGCGCCGCCTCGATCTCGCCGAGCTCCACCCAACTGCCGGCGACGCGCGTCCGTCGCGGCGGCTCCAGGAATTCCAGGGCGCCGTCGGCGCGCCGCCGCGCCAGCTCACCCGTGCGGTAGAGGCACTCGCCCTCCACGAAGGGCGACGGCAGGAAGTCTCGTGCCGTGCGGTCCGGCCGTGCCGCGTAGCCGCGTGCCCATTCGGCACCGCCCAGGTACAGCTCGCCGTACACGCCCGCCGGCAGCGGCATCAGCCGCCGGTCCAGTACGTAGGCGCGCAGGCCCGGTGCGAGCAGGCCGAGTCGGGACCCTTGAGCATCGGCCGGCAGCCGGGCCAGGCCGTACAGGCTCACGTCCTCGGGCACGGCCGCCTCCGCCGCCTCCCGCGGCGTGAGCAGCACCCGGGCGCCGGCAGTGAGAGGCTGCAGCAGGCCCTGCACGGACGGCTCGAAGCCGAACGCCTGTTGGCGCGGCTCGCCCGTGGCGCCCTGGTGCCGCGCCATCATGGACACCTGGTTCGCCAGCCCGCGGTGCGTGAGCATCAGCAGGCAGGGGGCATCGGACGCATCCCAGGCAAGGGCCAGGCATGCGAGCTGGCTGGGGCCGGTCACCCTGTCCAAGGGCGTGTCCGGCAAGGCCGCGATGCGCTCCGCCAGCCCGGTCAGGTCCAGCGCCGGGCAGCCGTCTCGCGCCAGCGCATCGGCGTAGCCGTCCGCGCCGAGCACGAGCGCCGCCGCGCCGTC
Source organism: Pyxidicoccus sp. MSG2 (assembly GCF_026626705.1). Taxonomy (NCBI): domain Bacteria; kingdom Pseudomonadati; phylum Myxococcota; class Myxococcia; order Myxococcales; family Myxococcaceae; genus Pyxidicoccus; species Pyxidicoccus sp. MSG2. Next base: position 12,490,728 of record NZ_JAPNKC010000001.1, on the reverse strand, counting down.
GGCAAGCAGGTCGCTCAGGCGCTCGGGAGGATGGGCCGGGTCCAGCGGCAGGCAGGCCAGGCCCGCCTTCAGGATGCCCAGGCAGGCCGCGAGCGTGGCCGGAGACCGCTGCATCACCAGGCCCACCACGGTTTCGGGCGCATGGCCCAGCGTGCCCAGGTACCGGGCCAGCCGGTTCGACCCCGCGTCCAGCTCGCCGTAGGTCAAGGATTCGTCGTCCCAGGCCAGCGCGACGGCATCCGGGGCCTGACGTGCGACCCGCCGGTGGAGACAGTCGGCTTCCGACCCCGAAGCGGTGGCGTTCCATTCGACCAGCAGCTGGTGTCGCTCCGCATCGCCCAGAAGCGCGAAGCCGGACACCGGTTGGTCTGGCCTGGCCACGGCCTCCGAGAGCAATGCGACGTAGTGCGTGCCGAAGCGCTCGATGGTTGCGCGGTCGAACAGGTCGGTGGCGTATTCGAACTGGCAGCCGACGTCGTCGTCATGCCCATGCAGCCGCAGCATCAGCTCGAACCGCGCGCTCACCTCGTCGCTCTCCAGGACCTCGGCGCGCAGGCCCGGCAGCTCCAGGAAGCCCTGCTGGTTCTCGGTGAGGAAGGAGTTGATCATCACCTGGAAGAGGGGAGGGCGCGACAGGTCGCGCACCGGATTGAGCTCCTCCACCAGCTTCTCGAACGGCAGGTCCTGATGCGCATAGGCCTGCAGCGCCGTCTCCTTCGCCCGCGTCACCAACGTGCGGAAGCTGGGGTCTCCCGACACATCGGTGCGCAGCACCAGCATGTTCACGAAGAAGCCGATCAGCCCTTCGGTGCGCCGGTCCGTGCGGCCGGCCACCGGCGTGCCCAGCACGATGTCCTCCTGCCCGCTCCAACGGGCAAGTAGATGCTGGAAGCCCGCCAGCAGCACCATGAACAGCGTTGCCCCCTCCGCGCGCGCCAGCGCCTGCAACTGCCCGGTCAGCGCCTTGGGGAGCGCGAACGACACGCTCGCGCCGCGGAAGCTCTGCACCGGGGGGCGTGGATGGTCCAGCGGCAGGTCCAACGCGGCGGGAGCGCCCGCGAGCCGCTGCTTCCAGTAGGTGACCTGCTTTTCCAGCGACTCGCCCTGAAGCCAGCCGCGCTGCCACAGGGCGTAGTCGGCGTACTGCACCGGCAGCTCCGGCAGCGGCGACTCCCGGCCCTGGGCATACGCGGTGTACAGCGCGCCCAGCTCGCGGATCAGCACCCCCAGCGACCAGCCGTCGCTGACGATGTGGTGCATCACCACCACGACGATGTGCTCCTCCGGCGCCAGGCGCAGCAGCACGGCATGGAAGAGCGCCCCCTTGGCGAGATCGAAGCGCTTGCCCACCGCCGCGTGTATCGTGCGCTGCGCCTCTTCCTTGCGTGCGGCCGCCGGCAGCGCGGACAGGTCGATGCGCTCCAGCGCGAAGCGGCCGGGCGGATCGATGATCTGCTCGATGGTCTCGTCGTCGGCCGCGAAGCGCGTGCGCAACGCCTCGTGGCGCCGCACGATCTCCGCCAGCGTGCTCGCGAAGGCCTGGCCGTCAAGCGCGCCGACGAAGCGCACGGCGCCCGCGATGTTGTAGGCCGCGCCCAGCGACTCGATCTGCTCCAGCAGCCACAGCCGCTCCTGCGCATAGGACAACGGCAGGCGGGTAGGGCGGCGCTGCACGGCGAGCGGTGGCACGTCCAGCCCCTGGCCCTCGCGCAGGGCCGCGTTCAGGGCCGCGCTGAGCGCACCCAGGTGCGGCGTCTCGAACAGGGTGCGCAGCGGCAGCTCGACGCCGAAGGTGTCGCGCAGCCGCGCCACCACCTGCGTCGCCAGCAGCGAATGGCCACCCAGCTCGAAGAAGTTGTCCCCCGCGCCCACACGCGCGACCTGGAGCACGTCCGACCAGATGGCGGCCACGGCTTCCTCGGTGGGCGTGCGCGGCGCGACGTAGACGCGCTCTTCACCCGAGATGTCGGGCGCTGGCAGCGCCTTGCGGTCGATCTTCCCGTTGGGCGTGAGCGGCAGGCGTTCCAGCAGCACGATGTGCGAGGGCAGCATGTAGTGCGGAAGCGTTCCCTGCAGCGCCACGCGCAGCCGCGCCGCGTCGCGCGCCTCGGGCTCGCAGACCGCGTAGGCGACCAGTCGTTTGTCGCCGGGGCGGTCCTCGCGAGCCATCACCAGCGCCTGCCGCACCCCGGGCACCGAGGACAGCGCCGCCTCAATCTCCCCCAGCTCGATGCGGTAGCCGCGCACCTTCACCTGCTCGTCCAGGCGCCCCAGGTACTCCAGCCCTCCGCTCTCCAACCGCCGCGCCGCATCCCCCGTGCGGTACATCCGTTCGCCCGCTGCTGCGTGAGGGTTGGGGATGAAGCGCTCCGCCGTCAGCTCCGGCCGCCTCAGATAGCCGCGCGCCAGCCCGGCCCCGGCCACGTACAGCTCTCCCGCCACTCCCGGCGGCACCGGCTCCAGCCGCGCATCCAGCACGTACGCGCGCAGGTCACCAATCGGCACGCCAATCAGGCTCGCGCTCTTCTCCACGTCCTGGGGGCCCACCGCGTAGTACGTCACATGCACCGTGGTCTCGGTGATGCCGTACATATTCACCAAGAGCGGCTTGTCCGCTGCGTGGCGCTCGTACCAGGGCTTGAGTCGCAGGAAGTCCAGCCGCTCGCCGCCGAACACCACCGTCCGCAGCGCCAGCGGTAGCGGCCGCTGCCCTTCGGCCTCCATCAGTTGATAGAAGGCCGAGGGCGTCTGGTTGAGCACCGTCACGCCTTCGCGCGACAGCAGCTCCAGGAATGCGGACGGAGAGCGTCGCACCGCCTCGGGGACGATGACCACCCGGCCGCCGTACAGCAGCGCGCCCCAGATTTCCCACACGGAGAAGTCGAAGGCGAAGGAGTGGAAGAAGGTCCACACGTCGCGCTCGCTGAAGGCGAATTGCGAAGTGGACTGGAAGAGGCGCAGCACGTGGCCGTGCTGCAGCAGCGCGCCCTTGGGCCTGCCGGTGGAGCCGGAGGTGTAGATGACGTAGGCCAGGTGCTGGGCACCGCTGAGCGGCGTGAGATTGGCGTCGGGCAAGCCCGCCACCGTCTGCGAATCCCGGTCCAGGCACCACAGGGGCTGGCGAGCACCGGCCAGCCGCTCCAGGAAGGCTTCCTGGGTGAGAACCAGAGCGGGCTGCGCGTCGTCCAGCATGCTCAGCAGCCGCTGGGCTGGGTAGTCCGGGTCCAGCGGGAGGTAGGCACCGCCGGCCTTGAGGATGGCCAGCATGGCCACGAGCATGTCGATGCCGCGCGAGGCACACAGGCCCACCAGCACGTCAGGCCCGACACCCTGGGAGCGCAGGTGATGGGCCAGCCGGTTGGCGCGCGAGTTGAGCTCGCCGTAGCCCAGCGAGCGGCCCTCGTGGGTGAGCGCCACCGCTTGAGGCCGGCGCGCGGCCTGCGCCTCGAACAGCCCGTGCAGCGTGCCTTCCACCTCGTAGTGTGACGCCTCGTTGCACGCCGCCAGCAGCGCGCCCCGTTCTTCTCCATCCAGCAGTGGCAGCCGCGAGATGCGCGTGGCCGGCGCGTCACAGGCGGCCTCGGCCAGACACTCCAGGTGGTGGTGCCAGCGCGCCAGGGTCGCGGCGTCGAACAGGTCGGTGTTGTAGACGTAGTCGACCGAGAGCCGGTCGCCCGTCATGCGCATCTCGACCTTGATTTCGAAGTCGGCCTGCACTCCCACCTCGCTCGGCCGGTTCGCGATGCGCAGGCCCTCGGCGGAGGTGAAGTCATCGAGCGCTCCGCCCAGCTCCGCGTCGTCGTAGAAGTTGAGCACCACCTGCGCATAGGGCATGTACGAGGCGTCGCGGCTGGCCACCAGATGCGTGAGCACCAGCTCGAACGGCAGCGGGTAGTCGTGCACAGAGAGCACCTGTCGCGCGGTGGCGTCCAGCACCTCGGCGAACGAGCTGTCCGCGCTGACCGTGCTGCGCAGCGTGACGATGTTGGCGAAGATGCCGATCAGGTTCTCCGTGCCATACGGCCTGTTGGCCGACAGGCTGCCCAGGCACAGGTCGTGCTGCCCCGTCAGGCGGTGGAACAGCGCCTTGAACGCCGAGGCCATGACCATGAACAAGGTCGCGCGCGAAGCGCCACCCAGAGCCGTGAGGCGCCGCGTCAGCTCGGGCGACAGCGCGGCACGGTGCGTCCGCCCGCGATAGGTCATGGCCGCCGGACGCGGCCGGTCGGTGGGCAGCGGCATCAGGTCGGGGGCGCCCGCGAGCTGCTCCTTCCAGTAGTCGAGCTGCTCGCGCAACGCTGGACCGGTGAGCTGCCGGCGCTCCCAATCGCAGTAGTCGGCGTACTGGATGGGCAGCGGCGCGAGCGGCAGGCCGTCGTAGAGCCGCAGCACCTCCTCCAGCAGCACCCGGAGCGACCAGGCGTCGTAGAGGATGTGGTGCAGCGTGAGCAGCAGCACGTGCTCGCCCTCGGCGGCCTCGAGCAGGCGCACGCGGAACAGCGGGCCCTGCTCCAGGTGGAAGGGCGTGGCCGCCTCCTCGCGAATCGCGCGCGTGACGGCGTCGTTCGCCTGCGCCGCGCCGAGCCCGCTGAAGTCCTCCACCGCCACGCGCAGGGGCGCCGGCGGCGCAATCACCTGCTCGGGCACGCCGGTGCGGTGGCTGAAGGTGGTGCGCAGCGGCTCGTGGCGCGCCACCAGCATGTCGAAGGCGCGTGCGAGGCGCCGCGCGTCCCAGGCACCGGACAGCGTGAGCGCCACCGGCATGCTGTAGGACAGGACTCCGGGCTGGTACTGCTCCAGGAACCAGAAGCGGTTCTGCGCGTAGGACAGCGGCACGGTGCCCTGGCGCGGCACCGGTTCGATGCGCTCCGTCGCGCGCTTGCGCGTGCCGCGCTCGGCCTCGATGCGCGCGGCCAGCGCGGCCACGCTGGGCGCCTCGAACAGGGCGCGCAGTTGCAGCTCCACGTCCAGTTGCGCGCGCACCTTGGAGATCACTCGCGTGGCCAGCAGCGAATGGCCGCCCAGGTCGAAGAAGTTGTCGTGGATGCCCACGCGGTCCAGGCCCAGCACTTCCGCCCAGATGCGCGCCGTGGCCTCCTCCATGGGCGTGCGCGGCGCGACGTAGCCGGCCTCGCCGCGCGTGAGGTCGGGCGCGGGCAGTGCCTTCTTGTTCACCTTGCCATTGGGCGTGAGCGGCAGCGCGTCCAGCACGACCACGTGCGCTGGCACCATGTAGGCCGGCAGTTGCTCGCGCAGCCGCTCCAGCACCGTTTGCTGCAACCCAGCCTGCCGCTCCTCTGAGTACGGCTCGTGCGCCAGCGCGCGCAGCGACGCGTCGTCCGCGCCCGCCGCCGGGTACAGGGCCGACCAGTCGAGGGCGCGCGGCGTGCGCAGGAACACCGCGTGCAGGCCACCCTCGCTGCCCGAGGCGAGCGCGAAGCGCACGGTGTAGCCGCGCTCGGCGGCCAGCGCCTCCAGGCGCGCCGGGTCCACGCTCGGCAGGGGCTGGGTGTCCAGCTCGCGCGCGAGCTCGGCCGCCGTCGCCTCATCGGCCATCCGGTGCAGCAGCCCCTGCGCCGCGCGCATGGAGGCGAGCCGCGCCTGCGGTATGTCGCGCACGGCCAGGTAAGGCGGCGCCTCGCGCGCGAGCCGCTGGCGCACGGCCTCCTCGCTCTCCCAGGCCTGCCAGTCGGGCGCGAGTGCGTCCACCCCCTGGCCGACGGAGATGACCACGTCGTAGCGGAAGCGCGTCAGCTCGTTGTCCACCTGGCCGCGCTTGGGCAGCACCGTGACGCCGCTGATGCGCGGGAAGCGTTGGCGCAGCGCGAAGAACCAGGCGGGGTCGACCAGCAGCTCGGCCTCGCGGCGCGCGTTCTGCGTCACGAGCTGTCGCAGCTCGCCGACGCGGGCGTCCGGCTCGGCCTGGTGCAGGGCCATGGAGGCGTGCAGCAGCTCCAGCAGCCCGGCGTGCCGGAGGTCGCCCACGAACACGTGGCCGGACGCGCCAATCTGCCTGATCGCGCCCTCCAGCACGGTGGTCAGGTAGGCCAGGCTCGGGAAGTACTGTGCCACCGAGTTGAGCACCACGGTGTCGAAGGGCCCGCCGGGAAGGTCGCTCAGTGCATCCGCCGGGCGCTGCAGCAGCGAGATCTCACAGGGCATGGGCTCGCGCCCGGCCAGGCCGCGGCGCAGCTTGTCCAGCACCACGCCCGAGAGGTCGGTGCCGCAGTACCGCGTGCACGACGGCGCCAGGCGGTGCAGCAGCAGGCCGGTGCCGCAGCCGAGCTCCAACACCCGCTCGGGTTCGAGCGCACGGATGCGCGCCACCGTTTGGTCCACCCACTCGTGCATCTGCGCTGCCGGGATGGGCTGGCGGTCATAGCTGCTGGTCCAGCCCGAGAGGTCGAAGGTCAGGTCGTCCGGCGTGGCCTCCTGGCCGTAGATCTGGTCGAACACCTGGTTCATGCCGGCAACCTGCTCGGCTTCGTCGGACGGCGCCTCCGCGCGGCGTTGGAGCAGGCCCACGTGGGGCGCGGAGCGCCCGTTGGCGTGTGCCCGCGCGTCGCGCTCGCGCACGGCATAGAGCTGGTAGACGCCCGTGCCCTGCATGGCGCGCTTCTGGTGCACCACGCAGCTGAAACCGTGGCCGGCCAGCAGACGGCGGATGGTGTCGACGCGTCCGTCGATGTCGTGCGTCTCGATGACCAGCTGGCGGATCTTCGGCCAGTCGCCGGGCTCGATGCCCGACAGCACGTCGAGCTCGCTCTTCTCGACGTCGAGCTTCAACAGGTCGATGCGCTCCACGCCGGTGTCGCGGATGGCCTGCGACAGCGTGATGATGCGGCAGGGATAGACCTCGGCCTCGAACTTGCCCTCCAGCAACTCGTCCAGGTAGGAGCCCGCCTCCGCCGACTGGTTCCTCAGGAACCGCTCGGTGAGCGCCCGCTCGGTCCGGGCATCCGCATACAGGCCCGAGTTGACGGACATGTTGCGGTAGTAGTGGATCTGCGTGGTCTGCGCGCGGTTGGACAGGCCGAACGGCATGGCGGTGGCGCCCGGCGCGTGGAGCGCCACATTGCGGGCCATCACGTCGAACACCGGTGGCACCGGCTCGAAGGAGTAGACGCGGGGGCGGGCACAGCGGTCGTGCACGAACAGCGTGAACAGGCCGATGTTGGCGCCGACGTCGAACACCACGCAGTCGTCCTCCAGCGTGATGCCGTTCTGCAGGTAGACCTCCTCCTCGAAGATCTCCTCGAACACGGCGCGCGTCTCGTGCTGGTTGAGGTGCGCGATGCGGATGCCGTTGGGCAGCGCGTAGCGGTCCCGCGCGTCCTCCTCCTGCGCGCTCGGCACCACATAGGCGACGAGCCGCTTGTCGCCGGGGCGGTCCTCGCGAGCCATCACCAGCGCCTGCCGCACCCCGGGCACCGAGGACAGCGCCGCTTCAATCTCCCCCAGTTCGATGCGGTAGCCGCGCACCTTCACCTGCTCGTCCAGGCGCCCCAGGTACTCCAGCCCTCCGCCCTCCAACCGGCGCGCCGCATCCCCCGTGCGGTACATCCGTTCGCCCGCTGCTGCGTGAGGGTTGGGGATGAAGCGCTCCGCCGTCAGCTCCGGCCGCCTCAGATAGCCGCGTGCCAGCCCGGCCCCGGCCACGTACAACTCTCCCGCCACTCCCGGCGGCACCGGCTCCAACCGCGAGTCCAGTACGTACGCGCGCAGGTCTCCAATCGGCACGCCAATCAGGCTCGCGCTCTTCTCCACGTCCTGGGGGCCCACCGCGTAGTACGTCACATGCACCGTGGTCTCGGTGATGCCGTACATATTCACCAAGAGCGGCTTGTCCGCTGCGTGGCGCTCGTACCAGGGCTTGAGTCGCAGGAAGTCCAGCCGCTCGCCGCCGAACACCACGCTTCTGAGCGCCAGCGGTAGCGGCCGCTGCCCGTCCGCCTCGAGCAGTTGGTAGAAGGCCGAGGGCGTCTGGTTGAGCACCGTCACGCCTTCGCGCGACAGCAGCTCCAGGAATGCGGACGGAGAGCGTCGCACCGCCTCGGGAACGATGACCACCCGGCCGCCGTACAGCAGCGCGCCCCAGATTTCCCACACGGAGAAGTCGAAGGCGAAGGAGTGGAAGAAGGTCCACACGTCGCGCTCGGTGAAGGCGAATTGAGAAGTGGCCTGGAACAGGCGCAGCACGTGGCCGTGCTGCAGCAGCGCGCCCTTGGGCCTGCCGGTGGAGCCGGAGGTGTAGATGACGTAGGCCAGGTGCTGGGCACCGCTGAGCGGCGTGAGGTTGGAGTCGGGCAAGCCCGCCACCGTCTGCGAATCCCGGTCCAGGCACCACAGGGGCTGGCGAGCACCGGCCAGCCGCTCCAGGAAGGCTTCCTGGGTGAGAACCAGAGCGGGCCGCGCGTCGTCCAGCATGCTCAGCAGCCGCTGGGCTGGGTAGTCCGGGTCCAGCGGGAGGTAGGCACCGCCGGCCTTGAGGATGGCCAGCATGGCCACGAGCATGTCGATGCCGCGCGAGGCACACAGGCCCACCAGCACGTCGGGCCCCACGCCCTGGGAGCGCAGGTGATGGGCCAGTCGGTTGGCGCGCGAGTTGAGCTCGCCGTAGCCCAGCGAGCGGCCTTCGTGGGTGAGCGCCACCGCCTGTGGCCGGCGCGCCGCCTGCGCCTCGAACAGCCCGTGCAGCGTGCCTTCCACCTCGTAGTGTGACGCCTCGTTGCACGCCGCCAGCAGTGCCCCGCGTTCCGCGCCATCCAGCAATGGCAGCCGCGAGATGGGCGTCTGCGGCCGCGCGACCGCGGCCTCCACCAGCACCAGGAAGTGCCGCGCCATGCGTTCGATGGTCGAGCTGTCGAACAGGTCGGTGCTGTATTCGATGATGGACTGCAGCCGCTCGCCCGCCTCCGTGAAGAAGAAGGTGAGGTCGAACTTGGCGGTCTTGCTGTGCGCCTCGTCGAGCTCCAACACCAGATTCGACAGGGCCAGCTGTCCCATGGGCGCGTTCTGCAGGCCCAGCATCACCTGGAACAGCGGCGTGTGGCTCAAGTGCCGCTCCGGCGCCAACACGTCCACCAACTGCTCGAAGGGCAGGTCCTGGTGGGCATAGGCCTCCAGCGCTGTGCGCCGCACCTGCTCCACGAGCTCCAGGAAGCTCGGGTCGTCCTCCATGCGCGTGCGCAGCACCAGGGTGTTGACGAAGAAGCCAATCAGCGGCTCGATTTCGCCGCGCGTGCGGTTGGCAATGGCCGTGCCGATGCAGACGTCGCGCTGTCCGCTGTAGCGCGCCAGCAGGACATTGAGCGCGGCGGCCAGCGGCATGAAGAGCGTCCCGCCGGAGCGTAGGCCCATCGCGCGCAGGCCCGCGGTGATTGCGGGCGGCACCTCGAAGGAGTGTGTGGCGCCACGGTAGCTCTGCGTCGCCGGCCTCGGGCGGTCCGTGGGCAGCGAAAGCAGCGTGGGCGCGCCGTCCAGCCGGGCCTTCCAGTACGCCACCTGCCTGTCCAGCTCCTCGCCGGACAACACCTCGCGCTGCCATTGGGCAAAATCCGCGTACTGGATCTGTAGCTCGGGAAGCGGCGAAGGACGGTGCTGCGCGAACGCCGCGTAGAGCGCGCCCATCTCACGCACCAGCACGCCCATCGACCAGCCGTCGGCGACGATGTGATGCAGGGTGAGCAGCAGCAGATGCTCCGCCGCCTCCAGCCGCAGCAGCTTGACGCGGATCGGCGGTCCTTCGACCAGGTCGAACGGCGTGCGTGCTTCTTCCTGCATCCGCGCCAGCGCCTGGGTTTCCCGCAGGTCGCCTGACAGCGCGCTCAAGTCCTCCTGCGCCAGGGTCAGCGTCAGGTGCGGCACGATCTGCTGGAACGGCGTGCCGTCGATGACGACGAAGCGGGTGCGCAGGGCCTCATGGCGCCGCACGACTTCATTCAGGCTCGCATGCAGGGCCGCGATGTCGAGCGAGCCGCGCAGCCGCACGGCCACCGGGATGTTGTAGAACGGGTTCCCAGGCTCCAGCTCATTCAAGAACCACAGCCGCTGCTGAGCGAACGAGAGCGTCAGCGGCTTGTCGCGCGCCACGCGCACCAGCGGCGCTCGCCCCCCGCTCCTTGCGTTGCGCGCCCCCAGGAAGGCAATCAGCGCTTCGCGGTTCGCGCGAATGCGCTCGCGCAGCTCGCTGCTGATGCGGCCCTTGGGCGACCCCAGCCGGAGGTTCGACCCATCGACCGCGATCGTTGCGCCGACCTCGGCGATTTCGTTCAGGATGTCGTCGATCGTGGTGCGGATGGCGGTATCGGACGGTGACACGGAGAAGTCTTTCGTAAGAGGCGAGGTGCGGGAGGAAAGGGACTAGAGAAGCTCTTCGGTCCAGTCCTGTGTTTCCCGCGCTTGTTCATCGGGTTGCGGCGTCGGGGCTGACAGCCGCTCGATTCGCTGGCTCATCTTCGCCACGGTCGGGTCCTCGAACAGCGCCTGCAGCGGCAGTTCCTCCCCGAAGCGCACTCGCAGCCTGGAGATCGCCTGGGTCGCCAGCAGCGAGTGGCCGCCGAGGCTGAAGAAGTTGTCGTGGATGCCGACCTTGTCCAGGCCGAGGACCTCCGCCCAGATCGCGGCGAGCTCCTGCTCCAGGGGCGTCCGGGGCGCGACGTAGCCTTCCTCGCTGCGGAGGGCCTGCGGCACCGGCAAGGCGGCCCGGTCCACCTTGCCGTTCGAGGTGAGCGGCATGGCCTCCAGTGCCACGAAGGCTGAAGGCACCATGAAGCCGGGCAGCCTCTGCGAGATGAAGGCGCGCAGCGCTTCGGCCTCCGGGGCCGGCTGGCCCGGGTGGGGCACACCGTAGGCCACCAGCCGCTTGTCGCCCGGAACGTCCTCGCGCACCCAGGCCACGGCCTCGCGGAGGGCCGGGTGGGCGCGCAGCGCGGCCTCCACCTCGGCCAGCTCGATGCGGAAGCCGCGCACCTTGACCTGATTGTCGATGCGGCCGAGGAACTCGAGCACCCCGTCCGGCCGCCAGCGCGCCAGGTCTCCCGTGCGGTAGAGGCGCGCTCCGGGCATCGAGGAGAAGGGGGCGGGGATGAAGCGCTCCGCGGTCAGCTCCGGGCGCGAGAGGTAGCCGCGCGCCAGTCCGTCGCCACCGATGAAGAGCTCACCGGGCACGCCCACGGGCACGGGCTGCAGCCGCGCGTCGAGCAGGTACACCTGGGTGTTGGCGATGGGGTGGCCGATGGGCACCGAGGAGCCCACCTGCTCCGGCCGCGTCATGCGGAAGCAGGAGGTGAAGAGCGTGCTCTCCGTGGGGCCGTAGCAGGCGGTGACGGGGATGCCCAGCTCCTCGATGGCGCGGCGGACATGGGGCGCGGAGACGACGTCGCCGCCAGTGAGCAACTGCCGCAGGCCCCGCAGGCAGTCGAACTCGAGGTCCACCACCTGCGCGAGGAGTCCCGCGGTGAGGTGCAGGGTGGTGACACGGTGATGGCGCAGCACGTGGGCGAGCAGCTTCAGGTCGCTCGGGGACTGGGACGGGAAGACGACGAGCCTGCCGCCGGAGAGCAGCGGACCCCAGACCTCGAGCGTGGAGGCGTCGAAGGAGATGGGGGCAATGAGGAGGAAGATCTCCTCGGGACCGAGGTGGGCGTAGTCGATGCCGTGGAAGAGGCGAAGGACGGAGCGGTGCTCGATGGCAACGCCCTTGGGGCGGCCGCTGGTGCCGGAGGTGAAGTCGACGTAGGCCAGATGGCGAGAGGAGACGCCCGAGTCCGGTGCCGTGGTGGGCTGGTCCTCCATCGCCAGCTCCTCCACCCGCAGGAGGGGGAGCTGCGCGGACACGGGGAGCTGGGTGCTCAGCGCGCGCGAGGTGAGCAGCAGCCGGGGAGGCGCATCCTCCAGCATGAAGGCCAGGCGCTCCGCCGGGTAGGAGGCATCCAACGGCAGGTAGGCCCCGCCCGCCTTGAGGATGGCGAGGAGCGAGACGATGAGCTCCACGGAGCGCTCCAGGCAGAGCGCGACGAGGTCATCCGGCCCGACGCCGTGCGCGCGCAGCAGGTGCGCGAGCTGGTTGGCGCGCGCATCCAGCTGTCGGTAGGAGAGGCGCGCGTCACCGAACTCGATGGCGATGGAGTCAGGACGCAGGGCCACCTGCTGCTCGAAGAGGTGGTGGATGCAGGAGTCGGCCGGGAAATCGGCGGCCGTGTCATTCCACGCCACGAGCACCTGGTGGCGCTCGGCCTCGGTGAGCAGGGGCAGCTCGGCGATGCGTTGCTCGGGCCGGGCGAGGACGCCCTCCAGCAGCACCCTCAGGTGCTCGAGCATCCGGACAAGGGTGGCGGCTTCGTACAGCTCGGCGCTGTACTCGCAGATCCAGGCCAGGCCCTCGGGTATCTCGTTGATGGTGAGCGCGAGGTCGAACTGGGAGGTGCGGCTCTCCAGCTCCACGGGGTCCAGCGTCAGCCCGGGCAGGGAGTGGCCAGGCAGGGGATGGGGCTGGTACGCGAGCAGGACCTGGAACAGAGGGCTGCGGCCCAGGTTGCGCGCGGGCCGAAGCTGCTCCACCAGCTTCTCGAAGGGCACATCCTGGTGGGCAAACGCGCCCAGCGTCGTCTCTCGCACCCGCTGCAACAGCTCTCGGAAGGAGGGGTTGCCTTCCAGTCGCGTGCGCAGCACGAGCGTGTTGACGAAGAAGCCGATGAGGCCCTCGAGCTCGGCGAGACGGCGGCCCGCGATGGGCGAGCCGACGCTGATGTCCTCCTCCCCCGAGTGGCGGTACAGCACCACCTGGAAGGCGGCCAGCAGGACCATGAAGGGGGTGACGTCCTCGCGCTGAGCCAGGGTCTTGAGCGCCTCCCACGTGGCGGCGGGCAGTTGCGCCGAGACGCTGGCGCCGCGGTGGTCCCTGACGGGCGGCCGAGGCTTGTCGGTGGGCAGGTCCAGGTGGGCGGGAGCGCCGGCGAGCTGCTGCTTCCACCAGGACAACTGGCGCTCGAGCTCCTCACCTTGCAGCCACTGGCGCTGCCACACCGCGTAGTCGGCGTACTGCACAGGCAGGTCGCGCAGCGGCGAGGGCTGCCCCTGGCTGAAGGATGCATAGAGGGAGGCCACCTCGCGCACCAGCACGCCCATGGACCAGCCGTCGGAGACGATGTGGTGCATGCACAGCACCAGCACGTGCTCGGAGTCCGACAGGCGCAACAGCGTGGTGCGAAGCAGCGGGCCGCGCGTCAGCTCGAAGGGGCGCAGGGCCTCCTCGTAGGCCAGGCGCAGCACCTCGGCCTCACGCTCCTGGGGTGCAAGCGCGCCCAGGTCCACCCGGGCCAGCGCCACGTGGGCTTCGGGGTGGATGACTTGAGAGGCCCGTCCCTGCTCGGAGTGGATGGTGGTGCGAAGCGACTCGTGGCGGCGGACCAGCTCGGCGAAGGTGCGCTCCAGGGCGAAGGTATCCAGCACGCCGCGCAGCCGCACCGCCGCGCGGATGTTGAAGAGCGCGCCGCCCGGCTCCAGCTCGTCGAGGAACCACAGCCGCTGCTGGGCGAAGGACAGGGGCAGAGACTGCTCGCGGGAGGCGGACCGCACCGGCGGCAGGGCAGGAGCTGGGGTGGAGCGGGAGGAGGAGTCGATGGCCTGGGCGAGCGCTTCGAGGGTGGTGGCCTCGAAGAGGGTGCGCAGGGGCAGCTCCACACCGAAGGTGGTGCGGATGCGGGAGGCGACCTGTGTGGCCAGCAGCGAGTGGCCGCCCAGGGCCATGAACTCGTCGTGCAGGCCCACCTGCTCGACGTGGAGCACCTCGCGCCAGATGGAGGCCAGGCGCACCTGGGTATCGGTGCGAGGAGGCGCGTACTCGGAGGCCGAGGCGGCGGCGCCGCCGGAGGGGGCCGGCAGGGCCCGCTTGTCCACCTTGCCGCTGGAGTTGAGGGGCAGCGCCTCCAGGGGGACGAAGGCCGAGGGCACCATGTACTCGGGCAGCCGCGAGAGCAGGGCGGAGCGCAGGACCTGGGGCTCCAGCGCGGTGCCGGGCCGGGGCAGCACGTAGGCCACCAGACGCTTATCGCCGGGCACGTCCTCGCGCAGCACCACGAGGGCCTCGCGCACGGAGGGCTGCTCGCGCAGCACCGTCTCCACTTCGCCCGCCTCGATGCGGAAGCCGCGCAGCTTCAGTTGCTCGTCCAGGCGGCCGAGGAACTCCAGCTCGCCGTGGGGCAGCCAGCGCACCTTGTCGCCGGTGCGGTAGAGGCGCTGGCCGGGGTGCGTGGCGAAAGGGTGGGGGACGAAGCGCTCCGCGGTGAGTGCGGGCAGGCCGAGGTAGCCGCGCGCCAGGCCCGCGCCGCCCACGTACAGCTCCCCGGCCACGCCCACGGTCACCGGCCGCATGCGCTCATCGAGCACATACACCTGGGCGTTGGGCAGGGCCCGGCCGATGCTCAGCCGTTGGGCGTCCACCGGGCCGCTGATGGTGGCGCAGATGGTGACTTCGGTGGGGCCGTAGGCATTGAGCAGCGTGCGTGCCTGGCTCCACTGCCGCGCCAGCTCGGGCGAGAGTGCCTCGCCGGCGGAGATGACGGTGCGCAGCAGGGGAAGGCCTTCGGGCTCAAACTGGGCCAGGACCGAAGGGGTGAGGGTGACGGCGGAGATGGACTGCTCGAGCAGAAGCGAGCGCAGGGGCTGGCTCGGCAGCAGTTGCTCCTGGGAGGCCAGGACGAGGCAGGCGCCGGCGGAGAGGGTGGAGAACACCTCGCAGACGGAGGCATCGAAGCTGGTGCTGGCGAACTGGAGCACGCGGCTATCGGGCCGGTAGCCGTGAGCCCGGGCGGCCTGGAGCGCGGTATTGGCCAGGCCTCCGTGGGTGAGCAGGGTGCCCTTGGGGCGGCCGGTGGAGCCGGAGGTGTAGATGACGTAGGCGAGGTTGCTGGCGTCCGCCTCGGAGTCGAGGATATCGGTGGACTCGCGCTCCAGGCGCTCGGAGTGCTCGTCGACGAGGAAGACGTAGCCGCGGCGGTCGAGCAGGTGCTCGAGGGAAGAGTGGGTGAGGAGGACGGGGGCGAGGGCGTTGGAGGTGATGAAGTCCAGGCGCTCGGAGGGAAGAGACGGGTCGAGCGAGAGCCAGGCCCCACCGGCCTTGAGGGTGGCAAGCATTGAAACGACGAGCTCGACGGAGCGCTCGAGGCAGAGGGAGACGAGGACTTCAGGGCCGACGCCGAGGCGGCGCAGGTGGCGTGCGAGCTGGTTGGCGCGGGAGTTGAGCTCGCCGTAGGAGAGGGTTTGCTCGCCGAAGCAGACGGCGGGGGCGTCTGGAGTGAGGCGGGCGTGGGCCTCGATGAGGCGGTGGACGGGCTGCTGGGGGAGGGTGCCGGGCGTGTGGCTCCACTGCTCCAGCAGGAGGAGTCGCTCCGAGTCGGAGAGCAGGGAGAGGTCGTCCACGCGGGCCTGGGGCCGTGCCACGAGGCACTCCAGGACGGTGCGCCAGTGCGACAGCAGCCGCTGCATGGCGGGGGCGGGGAAGCGGGGCTCGTCGTGGGAGAGCAACAGCCGCACCGTCGAGGTGCCGGGGATGACGGCGAGGGCGAGAGGATAGTTGGAGCGCTCGGCGGCGATGGCGTCGCGCACGTCGAGGAAGGCGGTGCGCTCACGCAGCGAGGCGTCGATGGGGTAGTTCTCGACGACGAGCAGGGACTCGAAGAGGGAAGCGCCGCGAGGCAACTGGCTGAGGGACTGCACCTGGACGAGCGGAGAGTGCTCGTACTGGCGCAGCTCGAGCTGCTGGGCCTGGAGCGACTGGAGCCAGGGCAGGAGGGACGAGCTGCCCGGGGGGATGCGGACGCGGGCGGGCAGCGAGTTGATGAAGATGCCCACCATGGAGTCGGAGCCGGGCAGCTCTGGAGGACGGCCTGCGAAGGTGGTGCCGAAGACGACGTCGTGCTCGCCGGAGTAGCGCGAGAGGACGAGGGCCCACGCGGCGACGGCCAGCGTATTGAGGGTGACCTGGTGCTGGCGTGAGAAGTCCTTCAGGGAGGCCGTGGCCTCGGCGGACAGGAGCAGCTCGTGGAAGGGGTGGGAGGGGGCCTGTCCCGGCGGGGGCGAGGCATGGGTGTCGGTCGGGAGGGGCGTGGGCGAGGAGAAGTCGGAGAGGTAGGCGCGCCAGAAGGAGGCGTCGGCGGAGTCGTCACGCTGGCGCAGCCAGGCGATGTAGTCGCGGAAGGGCGGGCGCGCGGCGGGAGGCGCGGACCGGGCGGAGCGGCAGGAGTCGTAGAGGGAGAAGAACTCCTGGAGCACCAGGCCCAGGCTCCAGCCGTCCAGCAGCAGGTGGGAGTGGCTCCAGTGAAGGCGCCAGACGTCTTGCTGGAGGTGGAAGGCCACCATGCGCATGAGGGGCGCGCGGCGCAGCTCGAAGCCGCGCTGTCTCTCCTCGAGGAGGAATTGCTGGTAGCGCTCGTGCTGCTCGGCGGCCGGGAGGGAGCGCCAGTCGAGCACCTCGAAGGCGCGGGGTGGGCGCGAGTGGACCACCTGGAGGGGCGCGTCGAGGCCCTGCCAGTGGAAGGAGGTGCGCAGGACGGGAAGGCGCTCGGAGGTGGACTGCCAGGCCTGTTGGAGGGCAGCGGAGTCCAGGGTGGAGTGGATGGCCCAGGAGTGCTGCATGAAATAGACGGTGGACTCCGGAGAGAGCAGGGCATGGAAGAGCATGCCCTGCTGGGTGGGAGACAGCGGGTAGACGTCCTCGATGTCGGGCCCGGTCCGTTGCAGCAGCAAGTCGAGCGACTGCTGGGAGAGGCCCGCGAGGGGGAAGTCGCCCGGGGAGAAGCGGCAGGCATCCTCTGAGGCGCGCAGGGAGATGAGGGCGCGCAGGTGGTGCAGGAAGCGCCCGGCCAGCGACTCGATGGTGGCCGCGTGGTGCAGGTGGGTGCTGTGGCCGAAGGCCAGCTGGAGCTGCCCTCCGAGCACCGAGCCGTTGATCTCCAGGGCATGCAGACGCGTGCCCGAGGCAGCGGCGGAAGGACCCGAGGGCTCGTTGCTCAGGGCGAACAGGCGACTGGAGGCCATCGTGGCATCGAGCTGCCCGAGGTAGTTGAAGGCGACCTGCGGCACGGGCAGGGCCTGGAGCCGCTGAGCGATGTCGGACGGACCGAGCCACTTCAGCAGGCCGGAGCCGATGCCATGGTGGGGCAGGCGGCGCAGCGAGTCGCGCACGGCACGCAGGCACTCACCGGCCGAGCCGCCCGAGGGCACCGGCAGCAGCACGGGCGTGAAGGAGGTGAACCAGCCCACGGTGCGTGACAGGTCCACGCCGTCGAAGAGCTCCTCGCGGCCGTGGCCCTCCAGGTGGATGAGCACCTGGGACTGGCCGGTCCACTCGCCCAGGGCGCGGGCCAGGGCGGTGAGCAGCACGTCGTTGATGTGGGCGCGCCAGGCGGAGGGCACCTCCTGGAGCAGCAGCTTCGTCTCCTCGGCATCGAGGCAGATGGAGACGGAGCGCTCGGAGGCGTGGGTATTGGGGCCAGCGGCGTCGGTGGGCAGCGGAGCCACCTGAGCGCGGGCCTCGTCCAGCCACAGTGGCGCTTCGGCCAGCAGGGCCTCGGAGTGGGCATGGGCCTGCAGGCGGCGAGCCCAGGACTGGAAAGAGGTGCTCTTGGGGGGGAGCATCGCCTGGAGATAGGCGGACTCGAGATCCTCGAGAATCACGCGCCAGGAGACGGCGTCCACCACCAGGTGGTTCGCGACCAGCAGCAGGCGCTGCTGACCGTTGCCGAGCTGGAAGAGGGCGGTGTGCAGCAGGGGTGGTTGCGCCAGGACGAAGCTGGCCTGCAGGCGCGAGGCCTCGGCTTCGAGCGCGGCGGGCTGCTCGGAGGCGGGCGTGGAGGAGAGGTCCACCTGGAGCAGGTGGACGGATGTCTCGTCGGGGGCGGCGTTGTCCTGCAGCCACTCGCCCTCGTGCTGACGCAAGCGCAGGCGCAAGGCATCGTGGTGGGCCACCACCTGCGCGAGGGACTTCCGCAGGCGAGCGGGTTCCAGCGGCTCACGCGAGGTCAGGAGCACGGCCTGGTTGAAGTGGTGGGCGTGGGCCGCGTCGTGCCGCAGCAACTGGAGCTGGACGGGCGTGAGCGATACCGGGCCGGTGATGGGGCCCTGCTCGCTGAGCGCCTCGGAGGCGGACGCCACCACCAGTGCGAGCCGAGCCACCGTCTGATGCTGGAAGAGCTGGCGGGCGGAGAGGGCGAGGCCGCCCTGGCGCGCACGCGCGACGACCTGGAGGCTGATGATGGAGTCGCCACCCAGCTCGAAGAAGTTGTCGTGGATGCCCACCTGCTTCAGACCGAGCACCTGGGCCCAGCTGTCACACAGGCGCTGCTCCACGTCGTTACGAGGCGCGACGTAGGCGGAGCGCGGCTCGGAGCGGGACAGGTCCGGAGCGGGCAGGGCCTTCCTGTTCACCTTGCCGCTGGCTGTCAGGGGCAGGGCCGCCAGGGCCACGAAGACCGAGGGGACCATGTACTCGGGCAGCTTCCTCTTGAGGAAGTCGCGCACGTCGGTGGTGGAGGGCGGCTGCTCACCCGAGGGCGGCACCCCGTAGGCCACCAGACGCTTGTCGCCCGAGGAACCCTCATGCACCACCACCACGGCCTGCCGTACCTGGGGGTGCTGCTCCAGCGCCGCTTCGACTTCCCCCAGCTCGATGCGCAGCCCGCGCACCTTCACCTGGAAGTCGAGCCGGCCCAGGTACTCGATGTTGCCATCGGCCAGCCAGCGCGCCTTGTCCCCGGTGCGGTAGAGGCGGGCCCCCGGCTCGGAGGAGAAGGGGTCGGGGATGAAGCGCTCGGCGGTGAGCTCGGGGCGGGAGTGGTAGCCGCGACCCACCGGGAGGCCGCCGATGAAGAGCTCGCCGGGCACGCCCGCGGGCACCGGCCGCAGGTGCGCATCGAGGATGCGCATGAGGGCATTGGAGATGGGGCGGCCGATGGGGATGGAGCGCCGGACGTGCTGGGGCTGGCAGTGGAAGAAGGTGACCTCGACGGCGGCTTCGGTGGGGCCGTAGAGGTTGTACAGCCGGGCGGAGGGCAGCCGCTGCAGGCAACGCTGCGTGAGCTCGGGGGAGAGCGCCTCACCGCTGCACACCACCCGGCGCAGGCTGGAGCAGCCCTCCAGGCCGGGCTGCTCCAGGAAGGGCTGGAGCATGGAGGGCACGAAGTGCGTGGTGGTGATGCGCTGCTCGCGGATGAGGCGCAGCAGGTAGTCGGGCTCCTGGTGGCCACCGGGGCGGGCCACCACGAGGCGCGCGCCCATGATGAGAGGCCAGAAGAATTCCCAGACGGAGATGTCGAAGCTGTAGGGCGTCTTCTGCAGCACGACGTCGTCGGTGCCCAGCCCATCGACCTGCTGCAACCAGAGCAGGCGGTTGCAGACGGGGCGGTGGGCATTCATGGCGCCCTTGGGGCGGCCGGTCGAGCCCGAGGTGAAGATGACGTAGGCGAGGTTGTCAGGAGTGGCCAGGGCAGCGGGCGGGTGCGTGGGCAGGCCGCGCAGCGACGCGTCCCCGAGGGCCAGGGGCACCACGGAGGCCCCCGGCGCCTCCGGCAGGTGAGCCATCAGGGCGGGCTGGGCCAGGAGCACGGCGGGACGCGCGTCGTCCAGCATCCACTCCAGGCGCTGGCGGGGGTAGGCGGGGTCGAGGGGGACGTAGGCGCCGCCGGCCTTGAGGATGGCGAGGAGGCCCACCACCAACTCGAGGGAGCGCTCCGAGCACAGGCCGACGCGCACCTCGGGGCCGACGCCGAGCGAGCGCAGGTGCCAGGCCAACTGGTTGGAGCGCTCCTCCAGCTCCCGGTAGGAGAGCCAGGTGCCCTCGAAGCCCAGGGCCGGTGCTTCCGGAGTGCGAGCCACCTGGGCCTCGAAGAGGTGGTGGATGCAGGTGTCGGTGGCCAGGGGCGCGCGGGTGTCGTTCCACGCCGCGAGCACCTGGTGGCGCTCGGCCTCGGTGAGCAGGGGCAGCTCGGCGATGCGCTGCTCGGGCCGGGCGAGGACGCCTTCCAGCAACTGCCGCAGGTGGCCCACGAGGCGCACCATGGTGGCGGGCTCGAAGAGGTCGGTGGCGTACTCCAGCGAGCCCGCCAGCCCCTGCGCGGATTCGGCGAGGGAGAGCTTGAGGTCGAATTGGGAGGTGCGGCTCTCCAGCTTCACGGGGTCCAGCGTCAGCCCGGGGAGAGAGAGGGCCGGCAGGGGGTCCGGCTGGAGCACGAGCAGGACCTGGAAGAGAGGGCTGCGGCCCAGGTCGCGCACGGGCCGAAGCTGCTCCACCAGCTTCTCGAAGGGCACATCCTGGTGGGCAAACGCGCCCAGCGTGGTCTCTCGAACCCGCTGCAGCAGCTCGCGGAAGGAGGGGTTGCCTTCCAGTCGCGTGCGCAGCACGAGCGTGTTGACGAAGAAGCCGATGAGGCCCTGCGTCTCGGCGCGGGAGCGGCCCGCGATGGGCGAGCCGACGCTGATGTCCTCCTCTCCCGAGTGGCGGTGCAGCACCACCTGGAAGGCGGCCAGCAGGAGCATGAAGGGGGTGACGCCCTCGCGCTGGGCCAGGGTCTTGAGCGCCTCCCACGTGGCGACGGGCAGTCGCACCGGGATGCTGGCGCCGCGGTGGTCCCTTACGGGCGGGCGAGGCTTGTCGGTGGGCAGGTCCAGGTGAGCGGGAGCCCCGGTGAGCTGCTGCTTCCACCAGGACAGCTGGCGCTCGAGCTCCTCGCCCTGCAGCCACTGACGCTGCCACACCGCGTAGTCGGCGTACTGCACAGTCAGCTCGGGCAGGGGCGAGGGCCTGCCCAGCGAGAAGGCTTCGTAGAGGGAGGCCACCTCGCGCACCAACACGCCCATGGACCAACCGTCGGAGACGATGTGGTGCAGGGTCAGCAGCAGCACGTGCTCCCGCGCATCGAGCTTCAGCAGCGTGGTGCGCAACAGCGGGCCGCGCGTCAGCTCGAAGGGGCGCAGAGCCTCCTCGTAGGCCAGGCGCAGCACCTCGTCCTCCCGCTGCTGGGGAGGAAGCGTGGCCAGGTCCACCCGGGCCAGCGCTACGTGGACTTCGGAGTGGATGACTTGAGAGGCCCGTCCCTGCTCGGAGTGGACGGTGGTGCGAAGCGACTCGTGGCGGCGGACCAGCTCGGCGAAGGTGCGCTCCAGGGCGGAGGTATCCAGTGCGCCGCGCAGCCGCACTGCCGCGGGGATGTTGTAGAGCGCGCTATCCGGCTCCAGCTCATCGAGGAACCAGAGGCGCTGCTGGGCGAAGGACAGCGGCAGCGGCTGCTCGCGGGAGGCGCGAGGCAGGGGGCCGGCGGAGGCCCGGGGCGCACCGGCCAGCCGCCATGCCAGCTCGGCCAACGTGGGCCCGCTCAGCAGCACATGCAGGGGCAGCGCCACGCCGAGGCCTTGCTCCACCTCGTACGTCAGCTCCACCGCGGCCAGCGAGTCGATGCCGTAGCGGGTGAGCGGCTCATCCCGCTCCAGCTCTCGCGGGGCCACATTCAGCCGGCGGGCCAGCCGGATGCGCAGCCAGTCCTCCACGGCTTCCGGCGTCGCCGGACGTGCCTCGGGCGTGGTCGTGTGGGGCGCGCTGGAGGCAGGCAACACCTCGGGCACCTCGGTCTGCTGCTCGCGCCAGGACGCCACCTCCTGCAGCTCGCCCGAGAGGAAGGCCGAACGGCTCGCACGGCGTTGGATCTTGCCGCTGGACGTCTTGGGCAGACTGCCAGGAGCGATGAGGGTGAGCGCATGCAGCCGCAGCTCATGCGCCGTGGCCACCTGCTGGCTGATGGCGCGCGAGACCTCCTCCACCGCCACGGGTTGCCGGCGCGTGTCTGCCTCGTACACCAGCACCAGCCGCTCTTCGCCCTCCACCTCCACCGAGAAGGCCGCTCCACACCCTGGCCTCAGCGCGGGGTGGGCCTGCTCCGCCGTCAGCTCGATGTCCTGGGGGTGGTGGTTGCGGCCACGGACGATGATGAGGTCCTTGATGCGGCCGGTGATGAAGAGCTCCTGGCCCTGGAGGAAGCCCTGGTCCCCGGTGCGCAGGAAGGGCCCGGCGCCGTCGGAGGTCCGCGCCTGGAAGTCGCGCGCGGTGTCTTCGGGACGGCCCCAATAGCCCAGGGCCACGCTCGGGCCCTTCACCCACACCTCGCCCACCTCGCCGGAAGCGCACGGCACGAGCGTCTCCGGGTTCACCACGCGCACTTCCTGCTCCTGGAGCGAGCGCCCGCAGCCCACCAGCGTCTGGCTGTGCGGCTGCCCGGGCTGAGCCGGCTCGGCACGGCCGTCGCGCAACCGGCGCATGTCCAGGGACTGCTGCACGGGGAGCGCGCTCACCTCGCCGCCAGAGACGATGAGGGTCCCCTCGGCCAGGCCATAGCAGGGGTAGAAGGCCTCGCGGCGGAAGCCGCTGGGGGCGAAGGCCCGGGCGAAGCGCTCCAGCGTCTCCGGGCGGATGGGCTCGGCGCCGCAGAAGGCGACTTCCCAGTGGCTCAGGTCGAGGGCGGCACGCTCGGCCTCGGTGGTTTTACGCACGCACAGGTCGAAGGCGAAGTTGGGCCCGCCGCTGATGGTGCCGTGGGTGCGAGAGAGCACTTCCAGCCAGCGCATCGGCCGCCGCAGGAAGGTCAGCGGCGACATGAGGGTGGTGGCGAAGCCTCCGTACAGCGGGCCGAGGATGCCGCCGATGAGCCCCATGTCATGGTAGGGCGGCAGCCAGATGACGCCCGCGCTGTCTCCGCGCATGCGGAACGCGCCGTGGATGAGGCCGAGGTTGTGGAGGAGGTTGGCGTGGGTGAGCTCCACCCCCTTGGGCGTCCCGGTGGAGCCGGAGGTGTACTGCAGGAAGGCCAGCGAATCCGCTCGCGGTGGCGGCGGCCGCCAGCCCGTCTCCGCTCCCTCCGGTAGCGCGTCGGTGGCGATCCAGCGCAGCGCCCGCAGCTCCGGCGCCAACTCGCAGAGGGCCTCTGCCATGGAGGCGATGAAGGAGGTGGTGAGCACCACCGTGGCCTGGGAATCTTGAATGATGGCTTGCAGTCGTGGCAGCGTGCGCTCGAGTCGGAGCGGATCCGGTGGATATGCAGGCACTGCCACCAGGCCCGCCGCCAGGCAGCCGAAGAAGCCGGCTACGTACTCCAATCCTGGAGGGTAGATGAGCACCGCTCGCGCGCCGGGCCTTGCGTGATGCTGGAGGTCCGCGCCAATGGCCCGTGCCCGCAGCAGGAGCGTGGCCCTGTCCATCGACTCCTGCGCGCTGTCCTCGTCACCGACAAAGGTGAACAGGGGCGTGGTGGGGCCCTGTTCCGTGCGTGCCTCGAGCAGGGTCAGCAGTGTCGAGATGCCAGCGGCAGCAACAGAGGGCTCCATTCCCAGGCTTCCTCTTGCATTGCCCGGACCGATTCGGCCAAGCACCTTGGAGTTCGGTTGTTCCTACGAATCCGGAACTTAGGTGAGTCGTGTCCTTCCTCCAATCGATGTTGGTGGATTCCACTCTCCGTGGAGATCTCCGGCTAGGATTTGGAACTTGCAGTGCTTTGTCTGTCGTTCACGCAGAAGCCCTTCAGGTAGAAGGCAGGTTCGCATGTTCCAGTCGGAGTTCCGTCGTGCCGCCGAGGTGCTCCGCTCCGCCGACGCGCTCATCATCGGTGCGGGCGCGGGCATGGGCGTGGATTCGGGCCTGCCCGACTTTCGCGGGACCGAGGGCTTCTGGAAGGCCTACCCCGCCTACGCGAAGCTCGGTCTGGAGTTCGCCTCGATGGCCAACCCCGCGTGGTTCGAGAGCGACCCTGAGTTCGCATGGGGCTTCTACGGCCACCGGCTCGGGCTGTACCGGGCCACTGTGCCCCACCCGGGTTTCGAGCTGCTGCGCACCTGGGCCTCACGCATGCGCCACGGGGCCTTCGTCTTCACCTCCAACGTGGACGGCCAGTTCCAGAAGGCCGGCTTCACCGACGCGCGCATCCTCGAAGTGCATGGCTCCATCCACTTCGTTCAGTGCCTGGGCGGCTCGTGCTCGGGCATCACCTCCGCGGGGCCCTACTCCGTGGAGGTAGACGCGGAGACCTTCCGGGCCCGGCCGCCCTTGCCCAGGTGCCCGACTTGCGGCTCGCTCCTGCGGCCCAACATCCTCATGTTCGGGGATTGGGGATGGGATGGCTCCCGCTCGCGAGCCCAGAGGCAGCGGCTCAACGAGTGGCTGGCGGCCGTGCGGCCCGGCAGGCTGGCCATCGTCGAGTGCGGCGCCGGGACGGCCATCCCCTCCGTGCGCGAATTCTGCGAGGACGCCGCGGCGGACCACGGCGGAACGCTCATCCGCATCAACGTCCGCGAGCCTCAGGTGCCCACGGGCGGCATCAGTCTTCCCCTCAAGGCCCTGGAGGCCCTGAAGGGGATTGGAGAGGAACTGGAGCGGGCCTGAGGATCTTCTGGGCGCGCAGGTTGCCCGTCCCACCAGGCAGGAAGTAGGGGCATATTGCGCGAATGGAGATTCCCTTCGACAGCTTCAATCGGGAGGAGCGCGCGGCCTGCTCGCACCTCTTTCGACTCCTCCATGAGGGGCTTGCCACCGCGCCGCAGGCGAGCGCTATGGCACAGGTGCTGGCCGTCCTCCGTGGGCGTGGCGTGGACATTCCCGGCGAGGCCGCTGGCGCCGTGGTCCTGACCGAAGTCGCCCTCATCCGGGATGCGTACGAGACGTGGAAGGGCAGTGACGTCTCCAGCCGCATGGATGAACTGGTCGGGCTCGTTGCCGAGGGACGTCCGCACACCCGGTGGTCGCAACTGGCGCCGATCCTCCGAGACCCGAAGCAGACCTACCCGGCCCAGGTCCGCACGAAGGCAGACCGCCTTTCCATCGGGGTCGGGCCCGAGGGCACCCTCCGGGAGAGTGCGCTGGACGTGCAGAACCGCGCTGTCTACGGCGCGCTCCAGGGCGTGTTCAATGCGAAGCCGGACCTCGCGCTCGTGCTTCCCTCGAGGCTCCTCGTCTTCGAGGCAAAGCTGACCGAGGCCTTTGATACCGAGCAGCTCGAGCGCACCGGGTTGCTCGCGCGGCTGTGGGCCTCGCGTCTTCTCCACGGCTACCTCGGGTACACCTCTCCTCCTTCTGTGTCCGTGGTCAGGATCGGTGATGAGGGCACGGGTGCCGAGCTCACGTGGCAGGACCTCCATCGCCTCGCGACGGAACGCTACCCACCGAATGACCGAACGTGCATCGCACTGCGCTCGGTCGTGGACCTCCTGGGTGCACGCCGCCGTCCCACCAGGCCTCCCACAGGAATCGCAAAGGCCCTCGCCGAAGAGTCGCCCAGGGGTTCGCACGAGATGAGCATCTCCCTGGCGGCGCTGCAGGACGTGAAGGCCCGCGTCGCGGAGCGGCTGCGGTCGGACACGGCCTTCGAGGACGGCAAGGTCGAGGCCCTGGACAGCTGGATGGAGCCACTCCCGCCCACCGCCGAGGAGTGGGTTCGCGAGTTGCGCAAGCGCAACGTGGAGCCCTGGGGCTTCTACGCCGCCGCGTGGCTGCTGCGCGAAGCGGCTCCAACCCCACGTCCCACGGAGGTCGTTTCCGGCGATCTGGAGGTGGGGCCCGGCGAGGTCCGCGTCATCCCTGGCGACCTCCGCGTCGAAGGCCACCTGCGCATCGTCGGCACCCTGTTCGTGCTGGGGGATGCCGAAGTCACCGGGCTCGTCCGGGACTGTGACCCGGACTCCCGGGTCGTCATCGCCGGGGCGCTGCGGTGTGGAAGTCTCGTCACGGATGGGGCCTTCTTCGTCGGCGGGGACCTCGTCGCGAAGGACCTCATCCACGGCTTCCGCAATGACAAGTCATTGATGGTCGCCGGTGGCATCCGCGCGCGACTCTTCCTCGGCGAGGACCACGACATCAGATTCGGTGGCGACCTGGAGACCGAGCTGGGCTCCGACGAGGATTTCTTCCGGAACGACGAGCTCCTCGCCCGTGTGCGGCTGTGGCTCGTGGACGCGGTCGTCGACGCAAACGGGCTCCGCCGCGACGCGCTCATCGCGTGCCTCCGCGAGGGTCGCTCCATCTTCCGGAGAAAGTAGCCCCGGCTGCGCGACTCCACTGGAGGGACTGGGGGTGGTTGCCGAAGGAGGTGCACCGGCCGCCGCCATGGGTTAGAGCAGGGCTCCCAATTCCGGAGCCCTTCCATGACGATTTCCATGTCCTCGGCCAGCGTGCCGATTTTCGTTTCGATGCTCGGCAACCTCTCGAAGTGTCTGGGCAAGGCCCGGGCCCATGCGGACGCGAAGAAGTTCGACCCCAACGTGCTGGCGACGGTGCGGCTTGCGCCCGACATGCTGCCCTTCAAGACCCAGATCCAGATTGCCTGTGACTCGGCCAAGTTCTGCGTGGCGCGCCTCTCCGGGACTGACGCGCCGAGCTACGAGGACAACGAGGCCACGCTGACCGAGCTCGAGGAGCGCATCGCGAAGACCATCTCCTACCTGGAGTCGGTGCCTCGCGAGAAGCTGGACGGCACCGAGGAGAAGCAGGTCAGCGTGCCGAGGCGCGGCCGAGACCCGCTGCTGTTCTCCGGGGAGCAGTACCTGAAGAGCTACGCCCTGCCGAACTTCTTCTTCCATGTGACGACCGCCTACGCGCTGCTGCGTCACAACGGCGTGGACCTGGGCAAGTCGGACTTTCTCGGCGCGCGCTGAGCCTCGGACTCGCGCCTCAGGTCTCGCGGAAGACCGCCTCCATGTTGTTGCCGTCCGGATCGATCACGAAGGCGGCGTAGTAGCCTGGCGGGTACCCCGTCGCAGTGCCGCGTAGCCCGGGCGGGCCATTGTCGGTTCCGCCCGCCTTCAGGGCCGCGGCGTGGAAGGCATCGACCTCGGCGCGACTCCGCGCCTTGAAGGCCGTGTGCTGTTTCACGCCGTGCGGATGGAAGCGGTCGATCCAGAAGACCGGATACTCGACGCCATAGCCAACGCCATCCGCCCCATCGTTCTCGGGAAGCTGGATGACCCGGCGAAGGCCCAGCGCGCCCAGTGCCGCATCGTAGAACGCGGCGGAGCGCGCGACGTCCGCGACACCAATACCCGTGTGGTCGATCATGCCGTTGACTCTCTCCGCGCACCGCGAGGGAACTCGACAGAGCCCGGCTGTGAAACCTTGTTGCCCGGAAACTTTGGGGGCTCTCTTTCCCATAATCCAGGAGCGGACTCACACCCCTCTCCGTCCGCGACTTCTGGAGCATCAGCATGACGACGCGCGTCACTGGCGGTGGTGTCCCTTCGACAGCCTCGACCTCCGCGAGCAACGAGGCGGCCGAGGCCGCTCGGCGCGCGGCGGAAGAGGCCCGTCGCGCCGCCGAGGAGGCTCGCCGCAGGGCCCAGGAAGCGGCGGAGGCGGCGGAGCGGGCGCGCGCGCAGGCGCAGGTCTCCAAGGGTCTCCAGGACGCGAAGAAGGACCCGCAGGTGGTCGCCGCGGACACCCAGGCGAAGCAGCTCGCGACGGCTGCCGAGAAGGCAACGCAGCGCGCCAACACCGCGGCCCTGGCCGCGGGGCAGCCGCAGCCCTTCTCCACGGCGCCCGCCACCAACACCATCCGCAACTCACTGCTGAAGGACAGCGGAGACTTCTCCGGCCGTCCCCAGGCCTCGCTCTTCGGCGACCCCGCGCTCGGCGCCTTCCCCGCGAGCTTCCGCCCGGAGCCGGCCGTCAGCGCCCTCTCCGGACCCGTCGTCACGCAGACGGCCGCCACCAGCGGCGCGAAGTCGACCGACGAGGCCCGCACCCACCTCGTCGACGCCAAGAAGGCCTACGACGACGCGCACAAGAAGACGCAGGAGCTCAACGAGAAGCTGAACCAGGAGCTCGCCAAGCTCGGCCCGGCGCTCACCGACGCGCAGAAGCAGCAGTACGTGCAGGAGTTCCGGGAGAATCACCCGGACGAGTACGCCGCCGAGGAGGCCGCGGCGAAGAAGCTCAACGACGCGCTCAACGACCCGAAGCTGCTCGAGGCCGCGAAGAACAACCCGGACGTCGCCAAGGAGAGCGTGGACGCGGCGAAGTCGCTCGGGGAGTCCTCGCAGGCCAAGGGCGCGCTCGAGTGGGCCGGCAAGGCCCTGGACCCGAACGGCCCGGCGGGCACCGCCTTCGAGGGCCTCAAGGACCAGATTGACGACGACGTCGTGTCGCCGGCGCTCACCACCGCCTCCGGCCAGCTCCTGGCGGAGAACGACGGTGACGCCCAGGCGGCGCTGAAGCAGCTGACGGAAATCACGAAGCCGCTCGTCACGCTCTCCAAGGGCGGCGCGGCCATCAAGAACGGCATCCAGACCATCAAGGCCGCGCTCGCGTCGGGCGACCCGAACCCGCTGCGCCAGCTCTCGCAGTCGGGCGGCAAGCTGGGCACGGCGCTGGCGGGCGTGGGTGTCGCCTTCGGCCTGGCGAGCGCGACGAGCGACGCGAAGCGGGGAGAGTGGGGCAACTTCGTCAAGGACCTGGCCAACACGGGCCGCAGCGGCGCGCAGGCCGCGGCCTCCGTGATGCGCACCCTCGGCGAGTCGGGCCGCATCGCCGCGCAGACGGGCGAGAAGGCAGCGGCGTTCCTCTCGCGCCTGGCGCCCGCGTTCGGCGTGGTGGCCAACTCGATTGTGCTCGCGGACCACTTCAAGGACTTCCTGGACGATCCGTCCGTCGGTGGTGGCGTCCAGGCCTTCGGCGACGCCGTCGCCGTGGTGGGCGCGGGCCTGGGCACGGTGCTCCCGGGTGTCGGACAGATTGTCGAGGGCGTGGGCCTGGTGCTCTCCGCGTTCGGCGGCCTGCTCGTCGGCAAGGAGAAGCAGGAGGCGCTGGACAACGAGTCCGAGGGCATCCTCAAGGAGATGGGCGTCGACTCGGACGTGGCGAAGACGCTCGCGCACGGCGACGACCAGCCCGAGCGGCTGTCCAAGGATCTGGGCCTGTCTCCGGCGCAAATCCAGGACCTCGCGAAGCGCTACCCGACGATGTTCGATGCCCCGGGCCTGGGACAGTCGGTCATCGACGCCGCCAAGGCGTGCGGCATGAAGGGCCAGGACGCGGTGGGCTTCATCGACGCGCTGTCGAAGGGCAACCCGGACTTCGCGTGGGATTTGCTGGGCGTGAAGCCGATGATTCAGGGCGACGGCACACACCCGACGTCCACGGACGACTCGTGGCGCGCCTACGTCCAGGGCCGCTACCCGGACGCCTACGCGCATGCCCAGCAGCACGCGCCGGACCTCTTCGGCCAGAGCGCGGAGTCGCGCCTCAGGGCGGACCGCGACTTCGAGCAGAACGCCGGGCAGATGGACTTCCCGCTCGTGTACGCGCGCCTGTGCGACAAGAACAAGGGCGACGAGGCGTACACCAGCGAGTTCATCCACCGGATGAAGGACAACGGCTACCTGGACAACTTCGTGCGGTTCATCGACCAGAACGGCCTGGACATGGACCGCAGCGGCGCCAAGGCCGCCCTCGACGCCGCGTTGAAGACGGGCGTGCTCTCCGAGGCGGACGTCCAGAACTACATGAACGGCAGCAACGGCGACGCCTGGCGCTCCATCCTCGGCCGCTGACCATGAACAGCAGGCAGGCAGACAGGCGCTCGACACGCTGACGCGGCGGCATCCACACCGCCGTGGACGCAACGTGCAACGCCCCGTGGCATTCCGCCGCGTCCGCGGCGCATCATGCGCGGGTCGGTAGAGTGGTCACGATGGCGGCACGCGCTTCGCATTCGACACCTCCCGAGCAGGGGAGGTCCGCATGTCACGCCACATCGCACTTGCGCTCATCGCCACCGGATTGGCGCTCGTGGTGGTGCCCTTCGCCCTGGCCCGTGGCGTCGGCGCGAGGGCATTTTCGAAGCAGCTCCCGGGTCTGGGCGCACTGTCCCTGGACTTCGTCCGGGGAGATGCCGAGCTGCCGCAGCACCTCGAATATGTGCGGCTCGACAGCCGCGCCCTCGACGGAAATCTGTTGGGCGATTCGCCGACGCGGGAGCTGGGTGTCCTGCTTCCGCCGTCGTATTTCAGCGCCCCCGAGCGCAGGTACCCCGTGGTGTACCTGCTCCATGGCCTGGGGGCGCGGAAGGACGGGCACCTGGGTGCCGTGGGTGTACAGCGCGCCGCGTTTCGCCAGATGGAGGAGGGCGCGATGCCCGAGCTCATCCTCGTCGCGGTGGATGGGACGACCTCCCTGGGCGGGAGCTACTACGCGCGCTCGCCGGCGATTGGTGACTTCGAAACCTACGTGGTGCGTGAAATCGTGGGTGCGGTGGATGCACGGTACCGGACGCGCGCCGAAGCGACGTGGCGCGCGATTGCCGGCTTTTCGATGGGTGGGCACGGCGCCATCAAGCTGGCCATGAAGTACCCGGGCGTGTTCTCCAGCGTTGGCACCTTGAGTGCGAGTCCGTTGGCCATCGACCAGCGCAGGGCGCTGTACCGGAACGCACTGGCGCGCCAGCCCGTGGCGAGGAACGCCGGAGAGCTCGCGGAGCTGTACCCGTTCGATGGCGCCTGGACGGTGGCGTCCATCTACGCGAAGGCCGCAGCATTCTCTTCCAACCCGAAGCGCCCCCCGCTCTTCCTCGAGCTGCCGTTCCAGAGCGGCCGCGACGACGACCCGGTGTGGAAGCGCTGGCTGGAAGAGGACCCGCTCACGCTGCTGACCACGCGCCATGCCGCGTTGGGCACACTCGACACGCTCTACATGGACCGGGGCAGCAAGGAGACCCTTCTCGGGGCGGAGGCGTTCGACCGCGCGCTCGAGAGCTTCGGGATTCCTTTCCGGCACCAGGTGTTCGAAGGCGGGCACGCGGACGACTTCCAGGAGCGGCACCTGCGCATGCTGCGATTCCTGGCGATGCGCTGGACTCCGGGCGCGTAGCGCGGCGAGTCACCGGTGGAGGGCGATGCTCAACGTTCGAGCTTGCCCCGTCTTGCATTGCGTGAGCCCAGAAAGGGATTCTGCGGTCAAGCCCGGGGCCTACCCCTGGAGGGTGAGGGACAGACTTTCAGCACGTGCCTATTGAATGCCCGAACAGCGGTATGGACCCACGGGGTTGTCTGCTCAGGGAGGACGAATGCTCGCGTCGATGAACCTCAGCTTGCATGAATGGTTGCTCAGGGACCGGGTCATCGAGGCCCTCAACAGCAACCTGTCCCTCCCCAAGGCCCTCGAAGCCGCCCGGGCGCCGCTCCTCGAGCTGATGCCCGCGGACTACATGGGGCTGTGCCTCATCACCCTCGGACCACACGTGGAGTTCAAGTGGCTGGTGCCAGGCCACCGCCTCGCGCTGCTGGATGAGTATTCCAAGTGGGTTGACTCCGACTTCATCCGGGCCCCCATCTTCGCCCAGCCCAATGTGGCCCTTCGCGACTCGGAAATGCTCACCCGGAAGGAGCTGGAGCGCAGCCCGCTGTACCAGCGCAGCCGGGAGCTGGACCTGAGCCTGGAGCACGTCATGGCGGTCCTCCTGCCCGTGCCGCCGGGGCTCTGCGGCGCCTTCACGCTGTACCGGGATCGCCGGCTCCCGTTCTCCGAGCAGGACGCCACCCTCCTGACCAGCCTCACGCGCCACCTGGTGAATGCGGTGCGCAACTGCCGTGACGTGCAGGCCGCCACGACTGGCGCGAGCCTCCTGGAAGAGCTCTACAGCCGGCCCGACTCCGCCTTCCTCGTGGTGGCGCCCCCCTCGCACGAGGTGCTGCGCTCGCAACGTGCCGCAGCGCTGTTGGAGCGGTGGTTCGTCCCCTCCGACCTCCATTCCTCGGGAATCCCGCGCGTGCTTCAGGAGCGCCTGGAGGCGTTGACCCGCATGGATGCGGACGCGCGCGTCGAAGCCAGCCTCTGGGTCTCGCTCCGGGGTGACGCGTACCGGGTCGTGAGGTTCATCGAGTTGCCCGCAACGGAAGGGCCCCGCTCGTGGGCCCTGGTCCTGAACGAGATTCCCGTGTCGATTCCCCTCCCCGAGACGATGAGACGGGCGCTCACGACGCGGCAGGCCGACATCGCCAGGGGCATGCTCAGGAACTGGTCCAACAAGGACATCGCCAGCGAGTTCGCCCTCTCCGAGGAGACGGTGAAGGTGCACGTGAAGGCCATCTTCGAACGGCTGAAGGTCGACAGTCGGGCTGACTTCCTCTACCAGGCGTCCCACCTCAACAAGCCCGTCTGAGCGGGCACGAGCGGGCTCGCCGCCTTCCTTGCTCCGAGCCCGCTCGCGTCGACGGACCCTCTCGCGCCCCATCAGAATCTCGGCAGCTCGAGCAGGTTGTCCGTGAGGATGCCGTTCGCCTTCGTCCGCAGATACGGCGAAGTGGCGTTGACGACCTCGACCTTCACATTCCCGGGCCGGGCCTCCACCCGCGCATCCCCTCCATTCCGGACCCACTGGACCATCTCCATCCGGCTGGCCTCACCCGTCGCGGTGTCTGCCTTCCAGCGAAGGCGGGTGATGTGCTCGTGAAGCGCCCCGCCTTCGAGATGGATGTGGGTGATGTAGCGCATGAAGACGCCTCCCGGTTCGACTGCCACGGTTCGAACAGGAGAATCGCCTTCGCGGCATGGACTGTCTCTACCCCTGGCGGGGTATGACAATCTTCAAGCCTCGCGGAAGATGCCCGGGTAGACCACGCGCGTGGTGTGTGCCGAGAGAATCACGGCCGCCTGCTCCTCCGGGTCCGTCAGTGATTGCAGCACCGAGGCCATCTCCGCCACATGGCCTTCATCCAGGGCGCCGTGGCTGCGCAGGAACGTCACGGACTTGCGGATGTTCGGGATGGCGTCCACCTGGAGCAGGTGCTCCACCGCCCCGCTCGCGCGCGTCTGGGACAGGTACTCCAGCACGTACGACGTGCCCAGGACCGCGGTGGGAACGCCCGACCTGGAGGTGAAGAAGTTCCAGCCCGTGTACGCGTCGACCGCCGGGGTCCGCGCCGCGGCTTCGACCTGCGCTTCCGAGCACCCCAGGTTCTTCAGGTCCGAGAGCAGCCACCGCTCGTGCCCCCGCTCCTCGCCCGCCTTCTGCAGCAGCAGTTCCGCCAGCGGGGGATGCCAGCCCAGCCGCTTCAGCCGCTTCCCCGCCTCCGCCAGCATGGGCGTGCTCCAGCGGGCATAGTGATACGTCTGGATGAGATAGTGGATGTAGCCCTCCGCGTCGATGGTGCCGTCGAAGAGGCGCCTGGCGTCGGGATGCGCATCCAGCACTCCCACGAGCGCACGCGCCTCCTGGTCCAGCAGCGCCACCCAATCCATCTTCAACTGGCTCTCCGTTTGCGTCTGCACGTCGGTCTCCCAGCCGGGTCCTTGGCGTTCCCGGCGGCTGAGGGTTTGAGCAGGCCCGGCGTCTCGCCGTCCTCATCCTTTCTTTCGGCGCCGGGGCGCCGAGTGCGAGCGCCGCCTATTTCATTTCCGCTCCTGGCGGGGCCTCCCCGACCGCTCACCGCTGCATGGGCACCTATGCAGGGACGCTGCTGCCCCGTGCGTCGAAGCCCTTCCCATGCAGGGAGTGTTCGAGATCCTCCAGCGCCTCGCCGGTGAAGACCGCCAGCCGCTGCATGTGGGGCAGCGTCCTGCGGCAGCCGGTGAAGCCGATGTTGAACTGCCCCGCGTAGCTGGCGCTGGTGATGTTCAGGGCCTGGCCATGGAGCAGCACCGACACGGGGTAGAACTGCTCCAGGCGGGCGCCAGCGAAGTACAGCGGACGCTCCGGACCCGGGACGTTGGAGATGATGAGGTTGAACACCGGGCGCGTGTGGCCCCCCAGCCCCGAGAGCAGCTGGACGATGTAGGGCGCCATCAACACCGACGTGTAGTCCGCGACGCCAGTCCGAGGCAGCTCCTGGAGCCGCTCCTTGGCGAGCCGGGTCGACTCCGCGATGGCCTTGAGTCGCGCCACCGGCTCCTCGAGGTGGGTGTTGAGGTTGGCGAAGATGAAGCTGAGGGCATTGGCCGTGGCCTCATCCCCCTTGGGCCGCACCGAGACGGGCACGCCCGCCGTCAGCGGCTGTTCGGGCAGTGCGTCGAGCTCGCCCAGATACCGGCGGAGCGCGCTGGCGCCGAGCCCCAGGAAGACGTCGTTCACGGTGACACCGGCCGCCTTCGCGACGGCCTTGAGGCGGGACAGCTCGTAGTGCTGGGTGGCGAAGCGGCGCTGCGCGGACACCGAGCGGTTGAGGATGGACTTCGGCGTCGCGAAGGGCAGGGCGATGTCCTGGGACCGGCTGACGGCCTCGCGGGCCATCCGGGCGAAGGCCTTCGTCACTCCCGGCATCGCCGCGGCCCGGTCCTTCAAGCCGGACAAGCCGGACCAGCGCTTCGGTGCCACGGCGGCGCGCGGGCCCGGGCCGCGCGCTCCCACCGACCAGGGCGCCACGACGTCACGCGCGTCCGGGTCTGGAGAGAGGGCCTTGACCAGCAGGCGGATGCCGCCGACTCCGTCCACCAGGGAGTGGTGGATCTTGGTGTAGACCGCGAACCGGTCATTCTCGAGCCCCTCGATGAGATGCACCTCCCAGAGCGGCTGCGTGAAGTCCATCGGGTGCGAGTGGAGGCGGGAGATGAGCACCCCCAGCTCGCGCTCTCCCCCGGGTTGGGCGAGCGCCGAGTGGCGGAAGTGGTAGTCGAGGTCGATGTCATCGGCCTCGACCCATGTGGGGAAGACCGACTTGAGCTTTGGCGCGGCCAGCTTGAGGGTGTAGGGGCGCGTGAACTGATGGCAGTCGCGCAGCCGCTCGATGACGCCTTGAAGCCAGCCCTTCGGAGCATCCTCGGGGAGCGAGTAGATGCAGAGACTCCCCACGTGCATCGGTGTCTGGGGGCCATCGACATACAACCAGACCGCGTCCATCGGGCTGAGGATCTTCATCGCTGACATCGCCTTCCTGGGCCCCGGGTGCATCGTCGAGGGGGCCGCCACTGAATGAGGTGATGAGCTGCGCACATCGGGTACTGGCGGTGAGCGCCCCGCACCGCGCCTGCCGCCTCGTCAGCCTGCCGCTCGGGGAGACGGGGCAACCCGCTCGAGCCAGGCGCCGACCCGTGCGGTGAAGCCCTCGGGGTCCTCCATCATGGGCACGTGGCCGGCATCGGGGAACACCTCGAAGCGCCAGTCTGGTCGCAGCTTCGCGAGCGCCTCCGAATAGGCGAAGCGCACCAGCCGGTCATGCACCCCGTGCACGAGCATCGTGGGGCAGCGCACCCCCTTCACGTGCCGGGCAAAGTCCTCGGTCCGGCGCAGCGCGCCCATCAGGGTGCGCGCCGCCTCCAGGTAGGCCGCGGAGCTCCAGGGCATCGAGGCCAGGCGCTCGGTGGAGAGCGACACGTGGGCTTCGACCAGCTCCGTCGCCACGGTGCCGGTGTCCCGGCAGCACAGCTCGAGCATGTCCTCCGTGAGCCTGCGCGCGCCCAACTGCTTTGCCTTGCGGGCCGCCAGGAACTCCCCCAGCAGCGGTATCGAGGCGATGGCGAAGCGGCGGACCACCTCGGGGTCTCGCGCCACGCCCTTCACGTGGGGCTGGGCGGGGTTGACCAGCACGAGCGCCCGCATCAGCTCGGGAGCCCGCGCGGCCGTCCTCAACGACAGGAAGCCGCCCATCGAGTTGCCCATGAGGACGGCGGGGGCCCCGACCACGTCACGGAGGAACCGCTCCAGCAGCCGCTCATTGGCCTCCACGCCCGCGCCGCGGGCCGCCGGGGGTGTGCGCCCGAAGCCCGAGAGGTCCAGGGCCAGCACCCGACCATGGCGGGCGAGGCGCGCGCCCACTCCTGTCCAGTTGACGTGGCTGCCACCCAGTCCGTGCACCAGCACGAGTGGAGCGCCTTCGCCTCCAAACTCCACGTAGTGAACCGGACCGCCCAGGTCGACCGTCTTTGAGCGCATGCGTCAAAGGCTCGCACGCTTCATCCGTGGAGGTCGAGTGACAGCCCTCAGCGAGCCCCGGGGACGCGCTCGAACACCTGCGTCGGCTCACCCTTGTACGTGGCGCGCGCGAACTCGCGGAAGCCGCACTTGCTCGCGACCCGGGTGGACGCCGTGTTCCCCAGGTCAATGATGCACACGATGCGCTCCGGGCCGAACCGTCCCTCGGCCCACGCCAGCACCGCGCGCATCGCCTCCGTGGCGTACCCCTTTCCGTGCGCCTCCGGAACGAGCGCCCAGCCGGCTTCCTTCGCGCCCTCGAACGACGGCTGGATGTCCCTCCGGAAGTCCGCGAGCCCCACCTCGCCGATGAACCGGCCCGTGCCCTTCTCGCGTACCACCCAGAACCCGTACCCCATCACGTCCCAGTGGCCCACGTAGCGCAGCAGCCGGGCCCAGCACTCCTCGCTCGTGGACGGCTTGCCGCCGATGTAGCGGGTCACCTCCGGGTTCCTCCACAGTGCGAAGGACTCCTCGAAGTCCTCGAGTCGATGGCCGCGCAGCGTGAGGCGCTCGGTGTCGACGGCGGGGATGACGGTGGCGGGCATGGACTTCACTCCTGTCTGCGCTATTGGAGCGCTGCCCCGTGTTCTACACCGACATGGGCTGGGGGCGCGGCCTCATCGCGAGCGCAGCCAAGGCGGTCTATCGTTGGACTACGCTGCTCGCTGACCCAGGCACCTCATCCGGCCTGCCGCGCTTTGGCGGGTTCACGGCCCGGACACTTTTGGATAGAACACACGCCATGACCGTCGCTCCCTTTCGCCTGGGAATGCTCATCCCAGAGTTCCCCACGCAGACCCACGCCTTCTTCTGGCGGGAAATCACCGCACTGCGCGCCGCTGGCGTGGAGGTGCACGTCTTCTCGACGAGGCGGCCGGTGGAGGACTGCCCGCATGAATGGGCGGAGCGAGCGGCGTCGGAGACGACGTACCTGTACCCGCCGCGACTGTCGTCGGCGCTGGTGTCGCCGCGGGACTTCCCGGGGATGGCCCAGGCGCTGGCGTATATCGCCCGGCTGTCGGTGGGGGCGAAGCAGAAGGCGCGAGCGCTGGGGATGCTGGCGTGCGCGGTGGACCTGCTGCACTACGCGAGGGAGAGGAAGCTGGACCATGTCCATGGCCATTCGGCCGCGGACGCGGCGCACGTGCTGGCGCTGTGCCGGCTCTTGGGAGGACCGCGCTACAGCTTCCACCTGCACGGGGACCTGCCGGTGTACGGAACGGACCACGGTGCGAAGGCGTGGGACGCGACGTTTGTCGCGGCGGCGGCGCGGCCGATGCAGCGCCAGCTCATCGAGGACGCGGGACTGGCGGCGGAGCGGACGTACACGCTGTGGATGGGTGTGGACACGGACCGCTTCCAGCCCCCGGCGAAGCGGGCGGAGGACCCCCGGGGACTGCACCTGGTGTCCGTGGGACGGCTGCACCTGTGCAAGGGGCACGTGCACACCTTCTCCGGGCTGCGCAAGGCGCTGGACAGGGGACTGAAGGCGCACATGACGGTGGGGGGAAGGGGACCGCACGAGAAGGAAATCCGCGAGGCGGTTGCGCGCTTCGGGCTGGAGTCACACGTGGAGCTGGTGGGGCCGCTGGGAGAAGCGGCGGTGATGGAGCTGCTGCACCGGGCGGATGCGTTCGTGCTCTCCAGCGTGGGACTGGGAGAGGCGTCGCCGGTGGCGGTGATGGAGGCGATGGCGTGTGGAGTGCCGCCTGTGTGCTCCATCATCGGAGGAACGCCGGACATGATTGAGGACGGGACGGACGGGCTGTTGGTGGCGCAGGAAGATGAGGAGGGATTGGCGAACGCCTTCCTGAGGCTGGGGCAGGACCGGGCGCTGCAAGAGCGGATGTCGCGGGCCGCCCGGGAACGAGCGGTGCGCACCTTCGACTACCGCGAGACGAGCCGGCGACTGCTGGATGCCATCCAGGAGTCGCGCGCGCCTCGCCGTCAGGCCGCGTGAAGACGGCACCCGTGTGAAGAAGGCCTGGCAACCGACACTGCGTTGCCAGGCCCGCGGTGGCTACTCCCGGCTGAAGGACTCGCTGAGGACCGTATAGCCCGTGGCCGAACCCCTCACGTCGATGCCCGTGAACTCGTGATACGCGTAGGCGCCAGCCCCGATGTTCTCGACGAACTCGATGGAGTCTCCGACCACGTCCTTGCCTCCGACATTCACCGTGAAGGTGGTGCCCCGCGCGGCGGAGATACCCCAGCCGCACGCGCCCACGTTGCTCGGGTTGGGGTTGTTCGGGGTGGGGACGACCAGCCAGAAGGACCAGGCGGTCCAGCTGATGTAGATCCACTCTCCCTTGACCTGGATCCAGCGATTGAACGGGCCCGAGGATGACTGGATCACGCCATCCCGATACACGTTCACCGTGAAGGTGGAGTTCGACGAACCCGTGAAGCCCGGCGTCAGGGTGAACCGGTTATCGGTCTTGCTGTGAGCAACCTGGAGGGTGCTGACGACCTGGTCACCGTCACGGGCCGCGAGCGCGAAGGTGCCAAACTCCTCGATGGCGGCTCGCTGCGACCACCTCACGGCCCCGTCGAAGTTGCTGGAGACACCGTCGCTCTTCGGGTCTCGAAGTCCGGAGACCTCGAGTCCCTCCGTCGTCGGGGAGAGCGTCGCCGCGCCCAGGGCGCAGCTCTGGATGCCACCGAATTGATTGACACACGTCGACGTAGCCTTCGCCGCCTGGGTGTCCAGGGATGAATCGCTGCCGTCGGCAAGCGACTCACCCTGGCAACCCGTCAGGCCCAGGAACGCAACCGCCAACAGAGAACCTGCCCACTTGCTTCGCATACGAAACCTCATGTCAGTGAATGGCCGACGTCTCGCTTCATTGGAAGGCGGCGCTGGACATTGCACCGACCAGGCCACCCACCGGGGAAGTCGGGTTTTCACTCTGAGAGTGGGTTTCAAAAATGACTCACGGAGGAGTGGCTGTGGCCATTCTTGTTACAAGCCAGGGTGGTTTGTGACGTAAACCGTCACGGTTCTCGTCTGTGTTTCATGAGCCGTGCCTAGGGATAGGTATCCAGGTACGCGCGGTGGCTGTTGGAGAACTCGAAGTTGGTGAACTTGTCCCAGTTGATGGACCAGGTCATCAGCCCCTTGAACCCGGGGTAGCCCGCCGTGTTGCGCAGGACGTAGGCGCCGCCGAAGGACTGGCCCTTGATGAGGTAGTCCAGCGCCTTCTGCACGTTGGCCGACGTGGTGTATCCGCCGCCCGCCGCCTGGGGCGAGGAGGGCAGGCCAATCAGGACCTGCTCGGGCCGCAGCGCTGGGAACATCGCGCTGGTGTTTCCTCCCACGGGGAAGCCGCGCAGGAGCATCTCCGCCATGGCCACGTGGAAGTCCGCGGTGCCCTGCGCGTAGGCCCGGCCATCCAGCGCCGTCACCGTCCCGGTGTTGTAGTGCTGCACGTGCAGGTACGTCAGCCGGTCGCGCAGCGCGTGGATGACGGGCAGGTAGGCGCCCCAGGGCCCGCCGTAGGCGGCCATGCCACCCTGCACATAGGCCGTCTCGGGAGCCATGGTGAGGATGAAGTTCGCCCCGTTGCGGTTCAGGAGCTCCCGCGTGGCCTGGATGAGGTTGAGGATTCGTGGCGTGGTGGGATTGCGGAAGTCGGTGTCCCCGCCGTTGAGCGACAGCGAGCTGCCTTCCAGGTCCAGGTCGAGGCCGTCAAAGCCATACGTGTCGACGAGCGACTGCATGCTGTTGACGAAGTTCTGCCGGGCGGTGGCGTCATCCAGGTGCACCGTTCCATTCGCCCCGCCGATGGAGATGAGGACCTTCTTGCCCTGGCCCTTCAGGAAGGCGATGTCCGCCTTGAAGTCGGCGACCGTCGCGTTGTACGGCGAGAACGCCATGTTGCCGGAGCCCGCGCCAGCCACCGGCTCGGCGAACGCGACCTGGATGACGTTGAACTTCGGGGACACGTCACGCAGCCGGATGTTGGTCGAGCCGTTGTCGAAGTTGTGCCAGTAGCCCACGAGGACCTTGCTCCCCGACGGCTGGGTGCCGCTCGTCGTCGCGGACACGGTGTTGCTCGCCACCGAGCGGTTGCCG
Organism: Pyxidicoccus sp. MSG2; assembly: GCF_026626705.1. Taxonomy (NCBI): domain Bacteria; kingdom Pseudomonadati; phylum Myxococcota; class Myxococcia; order Myxococcales; family Myxococcaceae; genus Pyxidicoccus; species Pyxidicoccus sp. MSG2. The sequence continues at coordinate 12,450,729 of NZ_JAPNKC010000001.1, read as the reverse complement.
GCCGCGTCCCGGGCCTTCACGGTGAAGGTGTACGTGGTGTTCGCCGTCAGGCCCGCCACGGTGACGCTCGTGGCCCCCGAGGTGCTGGCGGACGCGGCCGTGCCGCCGTTGACGAAGACCTCGTAGCCGGTGACGCCCACGTTGTCGGTGGATGCGCCCCAGGACAGCGAGACGCTGTCGTACGTCTTCGCCGGGGAGGTGAGCTGCGACGGAGTGGACGGCGCCTGCGTGTCCACCGGAGGCGGGCCTGAGCGCTCCAGCCACAGCGCCAGGACATTGGGCGGCTCCCACCCGGGCAGGGACGTATGGGACTGGCGGCAGTCATAGGCCTTGCCCGCATACGAGGCGATGTCGCCCGTGACATAGGCGACGTAGGGAGCCCACTCCCCGCGGTCCGCGGCGGAGGCCGGCGTGGGGAGCAGGGACAACAGCAGGGCGGCGAGGACCACCAGGGCGGAGAAGCCCGCCCGGTGGAGGTGACGAAGCGGCATGGGGGTTGCCTTTCAGGAACGGTGAGGTGCCCACGCCAAGAGAGCGACGCGGCCCGTCTATCGGGTCAAACCCCTTGCAACGAAGCGGGGGAGGGCGACGCCTGAGCGAAGTCCTCCGCTCCAGGGCTTCCTGCCCGAGCCCCTGGGGCGCGTGGCATCCGATGCACCCGGACGACGCACCCAGTCATGTTCGTGCTGGGGAACCCACGTTGACGTGCCGACAATCAGATTGTTACTTTGTTCGGGAAACAAACTAAGTCCCCACGGGAATCCAGGGCACCCTCAAGGAGCCCGCCCCGTGCTGCACGGCAGCCTTCGCAGAACCCCATCCTCGCTGGAGCGTGAGTGATGCCCCTACAAAGTCGACTGTTCGCAACCTCCTTGCTGCTGCTGACGGTGTTGGTCCACACGGCTTGTGATCCGGAGGAAGAGCCCAACCCCGACCCCACGCCCGCTACGCTGACCAGCGTGAGCGTGACTCCGGCCAGCTTCACGCTCGCCATCGGCGCCACGCAGCAGCTCGCCGTCACCGGCACGTACAGCGACGGCACCACGAAGAGCGTCACCTCGTCCGCGACCTTCGTCTCCGACACGCCCGCCAACGCGACGGTGAGCAACTCGGGCGGCCTGGTCACCGCCGTCGCCGCCGGGACGGCGAAGGTCACCGCCACGGTCTCCGGCAAGAGCGCCACCGCCACCGTGACGGTCAGCGCGGCGGAGGCGACGCTCTCGTCCATCGCCCTCGGACCGACTCCGGCCTCGGTGGCCCAGGGGGCCACGCTCCAGCTCACCGTGACTGGCACCTTCAGCGACGGCTCCACCCGGGCGGTGACCTCGAACGTCACCTTCAGCTCCAGCGCGACCGGCACCGCGACGGTCAGCGCCTCCGGCGTCGTCACCGGCGTGCAGGCCGGCAGCGCCACCATCACCGCCACGGCGGGCGGCAAGAACGCCACGCTGAACGTGACGGTCACCAGCGTGGCGGTCCAGCCTGACGCGAACCAGATCGTCTTCTACGACAGCAACGGCACGGACGTGACGTTCCGGGACTTCGGCGGCTCCGCCAACAACGTCACCGTCGACGCGACCGAGACCTTCAACGGCCGCAAGGTCATCAACTTCCAGGTCACCAGCACCGGCGGGTACTCCGGCGGCGCCTGGGTCACCACGACGCCCCGCGACCTCTCCGCCTACAACGCGCTGACCTTCTGGGCGAAGGCGAGCAAGGCCGAGACGCTCAATGTGTCCGGCTTCGGCAACGACGCCGGCTCCGGCGTCGGCACCGGCTACCCCACCGAGCGCGCCGCAATCGCGCTCACCACGACCTGGCAGAAGTTCACCATCCCCGTTGCCAACCCGGCCAGGTTCAAGAACGTGGCCGGCCTGTTCCACATCGCCGATGCACCCGACGGCTACACCCTCTACCTCGCCGACGTCCTGTACGAGCACCTCGGCGCGGAAGCCCTCGTCAAGGGCACGGCCTCCATCGCCAACGGCACCGCCGCCACCGCGGTGTCGCTTGCGACGGCGGGGACCTTCACCGTCGACCAGGGCCAGAACCAGGCCGTCTTCACCATCCCCGGCGATTCAGGGAGCCCCGTCACGCTGAAGCCGGTCGCCAACGCCTTCTTCGACTTCTCCTCGTCGAACACGGCGGTCGCCACGGTCAACGACAGCGGCGTCATCACCGGAGTCAGCGCCGGTGGCCCGGTGACGGTCTCCGCCACGCTGGGCGGCGCGGAGGTCACCGGCTCCTACGCCGTCAGCGTGACGGGCATCCTGGGCGAGCCGACCACGCTGCCGCCCGTGCCTGGCCTGGCGCCGGGGGCGGCCGTGTACTCGCTCTACAGCTCGGTGACGGGCGGCTACACGGGCACCGCCTCCGACAAGAGCGCCAAGGTCGACACGTGGCGGACGGACTGGAGCGCCGGGACGGGTGGGACGCCGTTCGCCATCACCGTTGGCGCCAACAGCGCCGCGCCCCGCAAGTACGCCTTCACCAGCGGGGCCAACTACATCGGCATCGAGTTCATCGGCGCCGCCGGTGTCAACCAGATCGACGCGGCGGGGCTGGGACTCACCACGCTGCGCGTGGACGTGTGGACGCCGGACAACGCGAGCAACTTCCAGGTGAAGCTGGTCGATTTCGGGGCCAACGGCGCCTATGGCGGCGGCGACGACACCGAGGGTGTTGCCACGATGACGGCCACCTCGACGCCGCCGCTCGCCACCGGGGCCTGGCTGACCTATGAGCTGTCGCTGGCCAGCGACTTCCAGGGGCTGGCGGGCCTGCACCACCTGTCCCAGATGCTCCTCATCGCGCCCAACGGCGGCACGATGTTCGTCGACAACATCTACTTCCACCAGTAGCCCGGCGGTCGCCGGCGCCGGGCCTCGACGGGCCCCGGCGCCGGCATCCCCGGCCGTCTTCTGGACAGCGGCCGTCTACCGGGGCAGATGTGCCCGTACCGATGGCCTCCCGTCCGCCCTCCGCGCGAGCCTCTTCCGTCCGGACGCAGAAGACGAAGCAGCTCCCCTCCAGCGCCCGGCGCGTCGTGGGGACGCACTCCGGCCCGGGCTGGGGTCGCTGGGCGCTCTGCGGGTGGCTGCTGCTCGTCGTCTGGCTCAGCGTGGAGTACGCGCGGCTGCCCGACGTGAGCCTCCTGCGGACGCAGAACCCGCGCACCACCGCGCTCATGGCGCAGCGGGCCGAGGAGGCGCGCGAGGCGGGCAAGAAGCCCCGTGCGCGTCAGTCCTGGGTGTCCCTCGACGCGGTGGCCCCGCACGGGGTGGACGCCGTGCTGCTCTCCGAGGACGCGCGCTTCTACCAGCACGAAGGTGTGGACTGGACCGAGGTGGAGAATGCCCTCGAGCAGTCGGTGCGCGTGGCGCGCCTGGGCCGCGGCGCGTCCACCCTCACCCAGCAGCTGGCGAAGAACCTCTACCTCTCCACGGACCGCAGCCTGCTGCGCAAGGGCAAGGAGCTGCTGCTCGCGCGCCGGTTGGAAGAGCACCTGTCCAAGCAGCGCATCCTCACGCTGTACCTGAACGTCGTGGAGTGGGGGGAGGGCGTGTACGGCATCGAAGCGGCGGCACGCGAGCACTTCGGCACCTCCGCGCGGGCGCTCAGCGTGGCGCAGGGCGCGATGCTCGCGGGCATGCTCCCCGCCCCGCGCCGCTGGTTGCCCGCCCGGCGGCCCGAGGCCCTGCGCATCCGCGCCGGCGTCATCATCGGGAGGCTGGAGCGCGAGGGGCGCATCAGCGGGGCGCAAGCCCGCGAGGCCCAGGCGGAGCTCTCGCGCTTCTTCGGCGGACCTCCCGCGCCCGGCTCCGTGGCGGAGGCCATGGCCCGGCAGCCCACGGAGAGCTGAGCCGCACGCCCCGCTCCAGGCAGGACGAAGCCCCAGGCTCCTCGTGGAACCTGGGGCTTCTTGCTTCCGGAACGTCAGCTTCGGACTACTCCGCCCACCAGGTCTCGGTCAGCACGCTGAAGCCGTTCACGGTGTCGACGAAGATGGAGACGGTGTGGCTGCTCCACGGGTCATCCGCGTAGGTGAAGATGCAGCCCTTGAACGAACGCCCCGCGAGCCGCGCGTCGAGGTTCGCCAGGCCCGCGGTGCGCACGCTGGCGGAGATCCGGGTGTTCGCATTGACGTAGGCCAGCGTGTTGTCGACCGCGGAGCGCACCTCGGCGGCGTTGGCCAGGTTCGGCCGGATGCTCGCGCCTGACGGGACGCTGCTGGGCTCGAGCCCGAAGCAGGTCGGACCGCCCCGGGAGTAGGGGTGGTTGGCCGTCACCTCATTCCACCAGTCGAAGTGGCGCTTCAGCTGCGCGCCGGAGGACCCGTTGCTGGGCAGCGCGTTCACCGCGGCGGCGAGCGCCTCGAACGGCCGGCTCAGCGTGGCCGAGTTCCGGATGTTCCGGAAGCTCACCTCGCCGATGCCCGCCACGTTGGAGATGGCCTGGGCCGACGTGAACGGGCGCAGGCCGAGGAGATTCGCCGCGCCGTTCCACGCGTCCGGCAGGACGTCGTGCAGCTCCGAGTCGTCGATGGTGTTCACCAGCGACACGATGGCGGCCGCGTCGTCATGGGAGATGGCCAGCCCGTCGAAGATGCCGGTGCAATCCGCGTCGATGTAGTCCAGCGTGCGGGCGCCGCCCTCGATCTGCTTGAGGCGCGCCTCGCCGACCAGCGACACCGAGGACACGTCCGCCAGCGACGTGAAGGGCGCCAGCGCGCGCCGGTTGACGAGGTTGGTGACGACGTTGCTGGGCAGGTACACGTCCAGCGTCTGGTACGACGCCGTGTTCACGAAGGTGAGGATGCCCTCGCACTCCGGGGCGACGTCCACGTCCGTGGTGGTGAGGATCGGCGACTGCTGCGACTCGATGGACGGAGACGCGAGCGGCTCGGAGGACGGTTCGGTTTCGAGACCGCCGCAACCGGCGAACATGCTTACAGCAAGAAGGGCTGAGCCAACACGACGCATCAGGGACTCCTGGAGGGGGAAACAGCGGTGTGACACGGCGCAATACATCAGAATGGTCTGACACACCCAGCCTGTTTCACTCCGGGCCCGCCGTGTTCGTGTCACGTTTCAGTGAGCAACCCCCTCTTGCGCTGTGGCGTGCCACCCGGCGACCCACCCACGCAGGGGCCCCCTCCCTGCCCCTCCATCCCCCCCTGTCGACCATTCCTAGAATCAACGGAGAGCCCTGACCACGGCGCCTCAAAGGGGATGCGGGAATGATGACAGCGGAGGCCAGGACCGAAGAGCGCGGCCGCTCCGACTGGACCCGGCAGTTCGATGTCATCGTCTGGGCCGCCGACGCGGTGACGCTCCAGCTCATGCACGTGAGTCCGAATGCCGCGGGGATTCTCGGCTATCCACTGGAGCAGTGGTGGACCGAGGAGGACTTTCTCGCCAGGCACCTCCACCCCGAGGACCGTGACGACGCGCTGGCGCTCTTCCGGGACGGCGCACGCCGCCGGACCGAGCGCAGCGGCGTGCTCCGGTTCCTGGATGCGGACGGGCAGGCGCTCTCCTTTTTCACCAAGGTGCTCACGCTCGAACACGGCGAGGGCCATGCGCCCGAGCTGCGGTGCTTGATGGTGCGCATGGAGCGGAACCCCTGCGCCAGCCAGGAATGCGAGCATCCGCACTCCCTCCTGCGCGCCGAGCGGGAACGGGATGCGCTCCTCCGCAGGGTGCTGGACCTGACCGAGCGCAAGGAGGCCGAAGCGGAACGCGAGCGCTTCTTCCGCCTGGCGCCGGACATGTTCTGCATCGCCGGCATGGACGGCTTCTTCAAGCGGGTGAATCCGGCCTTCACGCGCATCCTGGGATGGCGCGAGGAGGAACTCCGCGCCCGGCCCTTCCTGGACTTCATCCACACGGAGGACCGCGGCAGGGGAGAGGAGACGCTGGCCTCCCTCAAGCAGGGAAACATCGGCACGGGCCTCACCGTCCGCGTCGCGTGCAGGGATGGCGGGTGGAGGTGGCTCAACTGGACCGCCGTGCCCGTGCCGGAGACGGGCCTCATCTATGCCTCCGCGCGCGACGTCACCCAGCAGCGGAAGGCCGAGGAGCAGCGCGCGCTGGCGGAGCAGCGGCTGCGGACCGTCATCAACAGCGGGCCGCTCGTCCTCGCCGTGCTCGACGCCGATGGCCGCTTCGTCGTGTCCGAGGGCAAGGGACTCCGGGGGCTGGGCCTCTCTCCAGGCCAGGTGGTGGGAAGGTCCGCCCTCGAGATGTATGCGAACGAACCCAATGTGCTGGAGTTCCTCCTCCGCGGACTCCGGGGAGAGACCTTCTCCACCATCGTCCAGACCGCCGGCCTCACCTTCGAGGTGTTCTACCAGCCCGTCCTGGACGAGGCCGGCCGCGTCACCACCCTCAGCATCGCATCGTTGGACGTGACAGAGCGCGTCCGGGTGGAGGCCGAGCGGGAGGAGCTCATCCGCCAGTTGATGCACGAGCGGAGCATCCTCCAGGCCGTACTGCAGCAACTCCCGTACTCCGTCTACATTGCCGAAGCGCCCACCGGAAAGCTCTTCCTCGCCAACGCTCAGGCGGAGGCACAGATTCGCGGCCCTGCCCGACCCGCCAGCAACGTCGAGGAGTACCGCGCCTATCCGGGCTTCCATGCCGACGGGCGGCCGTACGAACCCCATGAGTGGCCCCTCCCTCGTGCCATGGCCTCCGGGGTGCCTGTCATGGCCGAGGCCATCCACGTCATCCGGGGAGACGGCAGCCAGGGCATCATCGAGTACAGCGCGACGCCCGTGCGCGATGCGCAGGGCCACATCACCCACGGGGTGGTGGTGGGCGTGGACGTCACCGCGCGAAGGGAGGCGGAGCAGGAGCGGGAGCGGCTCCTCGAGGAGCTGAAGCTGGCGGTCAGCGCCCGCGACGAGTTCCTGGGCATCGCCAGCCATGAGCTCAAGACGCCGCTGACGCCCCTGGCCCTCAAGCTCGAGTCGCTCGCGCGTGCGGCCGGAGCCGAGCCGGAGTCCCCCATGGCCCGGCGTATCGCGCCCCACGTGGAAGTCATGCGGCGGCAGGTGAAGCGGCTCGCCGACCTGGTGAACGACCTCCTGGATGTGTCGAGCATTCGCGCCGGAAGGCTGGCCCTCACGCTCAACCCCCAGCAGTGCGACCTCGCGGCGCTGGTGCGAGACGTGGCCGGGCGCTTCGACACCGAGGTGAAGCGCGCGGGCTGCGAGGTCCGCCTCCACGCTCCCGCGCCGGTGCAGGGCACCTGGGACAGCTCGCGGCTGGAGCAGGTGGTGACGAACCTGCTGGCGAACGCCGTCAAGTACGGCCCCGGCCACCCGGTGACGCTGAGCGTGGAGGCCGTTGGCGGGCGCGCGCGGCTGACGGTCAGCGACGTGGGGATCGGCATTGCACCGGAGAACCTCCAGCGCATCTGGGGCAAGTTCGAGCGCGCGGTGTCCGAGCGCCATTACGGAGGACTGGGCCTGGGGCTCTATATCTCCCGGCAGATTGTCGAGGCCCTGGGCGGCACGGTGAAGGCCGAGAGCACGCTCGGCCAGGGCGCCACGTTCACCGTCGAACTTCCGCTGCAGGGCGGCGCGGTCCGCAGCGCCTGATTCGAAGCGAACACCAGAATGCACCGTCCCACAGCCTCGCTGTAGTAAGTAGGCGTGAATGGTACGGACTCCAGTGCTGGTGTTGATCGGGTTCTTCCTCTTCGCCTCCGCCGAAGCAGTTGCCGCGTCTCCAGATGCGGGCACCGCGAGGTCCGTCGAGGAGGCATCGAAGCGGGTGGAGCGTGCTCGCGCTGCCCTCGCGACGGCGGTTCAGCGGATCGAGAAGGAGCCGCCGAGCAACGCCGACCTCGACGCCGCCCTCGCGGCGGTGGAAGCGCTGAAAGATGCGCTCAATGCAGGAGCGAGCTTCGAGACGGAGGACCTCGAATACGCCAAGACGGTCCTGGCTGCACGGAAGGAGCTCCGGACGCAGCGCCAGTACGTCGAAGAGCGCCGGGCCAAGGTCCACATCCACGACTTCCGCCGGCGCATCGACGGCGCGCTCGTGACGCTGAACGAGCGCATGGCGAAGCTCGGGGAGGGGGACCCCGGCCCCAAGGCGCTGGACGACGCCCGCGCCGCGGTGGCGGCGCTCAAGAAGCTGACGGAGGAGGGCCGGCCCCTGACGAGCCAGGATGCGAAGTTCGCCGCGTACCTCACCGAGGTCGACGCGACCATCGCCCGTCACGAGAAGACCATCGACGAGCGGTGGCTGCAGCAGTCGGCACAGAAGCAGCGAGGGCTCCTGGACGAGAGCCGCAAGGCACTGTCCACCTCGCTCGCCGAGCTGGACAAGGCCTGGTCGGACGAGAAGTTCGCAGCCGCCGACAAGGCGACGGCGGCGCTGCAGAAGCAGCTCGAGGAGGGCAAGCCGCTCGAGGGGCGCGACAAGGCGTATCGCGCGGAGGCGGAGAAGGGACGAGCCGAGATCACGCAGGCCCGGCGCCGGATGGACGAGCTCGTGGTGCAGGCGGGGGTCTCTCGGGTCAAGGTGGAGCTGGAGCCTGCCCGTGAGGAGCTCGTCGCGGCCGCCAAGGCGCTCCGCGCGAGGAAGCCCACGCCCGAGCAGCTCGCCGAGGCCAAGACGGCGGCATTCGTCGCCCGGAAGCTGGTGGAGAAGTACGAGCCGCAGGCCGCGCGGAGCCAGGCGATTGGCCAGTACCTCGCCGAGGTGAAGAACACGCTCGTCGAGGTGGAGGTGGCACTCCAGGTCCGCAGCCTCGATGCAGCTCGCGCCGACGTCGTGCAGGCCTTGCGCAATCTCGAGAAGCGGGCGGTGACCAACGAGCAGTTCGAGGAGGCGAAGACGGCGCTGGTCGTCCTGGAGAAGACGCTCGAGACGGTTCACGCGAAGAACCCCGCCATCAGCCCGGCCGCCGCCGAGGCGCGTCATCTGCTCAAGGACGGGCGGGCGACGATGGAGCGGCGCCGGTACGAGGTCGACCTGCAGCAGCAGCGCGTGAAGGTCGACGAGGCTCGGAAGAACGCGGCGGCCCTGGTCACCCAGATCCAGAAGGAGACGCCCTCGGAGGCGCAGCTCCAGGAGGCGGAGAACGCGGTCAAGCAGATCGGCGCGGTGCTGGAGGCTGGCGCCGCCTTCGTCAAGAAGGACCGCGACTACGCGCTGTACGCCCGGGAGACGAAGGAGCGCATGGCGGAGCTGAGCGAGCGCATCAACCGGCGGAAGATCATGCTGGCCGCGGCGGACGCCCGCGCGCAGCTCACCGAGCGGCTGGCCACGACGAAGGAGAAGGTCGAAGCCGCGAAGCGCGTCTCAGCGACCGACGGAGACGTGGAGACCGCCTCGAAGAGCGTGGACGAGGTCATGAAGATGTTCGAGGCGCGCGCGGAGCTGGAGCGGCAGGACGCGGGCTACGCGGCGTACGCGGAGCGGGCGCGCGCCGAGTGGCTGAAGCTGGTCGAGGCGCTCGAGTTCGCGAAGCAGGCGCGGGCGTTGCGTCGGACGACCGGTGAGGCCCTGGCTGCCGCCAACACAGCGGCGGAGGCTGCCGCGTCCTCCTCGGACCTTCGCAAGAGGAATGCGCTGTACGCGAGCGCGCTGGAGAAGCTCAAGGCCTGCCAGGACGATGGTGCGAGGATGGTGAAGGAGAACGCCAGCCTCGCCACGGTGGACGTGCTCGTTGGCGGTGTCCCCACCCGGCCCCAGGAGGTGATGGCTCAGTGCGCCCAGATGGCAGAGGCGCTGCAGGAGCCACAGAAGAGGGCCGACGTGCAGCTTCGGTTCAACGAAGGCCCTAGGAAGGCCTACGACTCGGCGAAGGCGCTCCTCTCCAAGGGGCGCAAGAGCGAGGCGCTCGCGCAGCTCAATGAGTGCATCGCGGAGGGGCGGATCCTGGAGAACCGGTATCCCGACTTCAAGGATCAGAAGTTCGACGTCGGCGGCACCCACATGAGCGTGCTCGAGCTGATCCAGGTCTGCGTGAAGGAGCGCAAGCCGCTGCAGTCGGCCCCTTGACGCGCCTGGGGTGTGGCTCGCAAGGGAGGTACCAGGGCGCCAGCCCATGAGCCCGGCAGCATTTGACTGGGTAGGGGCGGCGGGAATCGAATTCGCAGACAAGTCGAAGTCGAGGCGTTTTTTGTGGCTGTGTTCGAGGTGCATCCGAATCGGATAGATTCAGTCCAGCAACGGGAGGGCCGATGGCGCGGACGCAGCGATTCGGGGGAGCGCTGGTGGTGCTCACATTGGGGGGGATGGCCTGCCATTCGACGCGGGCACAGGGGCCGCTGCCGCAGTCGCCACCGCAGCCCGAGCAACCTTCCACGCCGGACTCAGAGCTGTCGAAGTCCTTCCAGGAGTTGGAGCAGCAGCTCACGAAGCGACGGCAGGGGCTCTCCGAGTCCATGTCGGCCGGCCTCCAGGGCGGATGCCGGGGGACCACGGCTTACACCCGCAGGTCCGTGGAGAAGACCTACAAGGAAATCCAGGCGGAGGTGTTGCAGAAGGTGAGCGACCCCGCCGCGGCTCCGCTCCGGGAGTTGCTCGAGAAGGAGTTTCCCCCTCTGCCAGAAGCAAAGATCACGGAGTGCTTCGGGGCGACGCGGGTCTACGAGCGCGATGACGTGAGCTCCCTGTGGACGAAGCTCGCGGAGTTCTTCGGGTTCGCGGCCAGGGCAGCGAACCCGATGACGGTGACCGTCAGCACCATCCCCGCGGAGGCGACCGCTCAGGTGTACCCCACCGCGAGCGTCAATCTCCCCGCGCCCAAGTGGACGGAGTGCTCCTTCGACCGGCTGTACCGGGGCGTCTACCGCATGAAGGTGAGCAAGGACGGGTACAAGCCCTTCGACCAGGAACTGGGCGTGCTGGCGGCGGACGCCGTGACGGTCCACTGCGTCCTCGCGGCGGAGGACACCCGGGAGCCCTCGCGGTGCGCGGTGAAGGAGTGAGATCCAATGAGGCTCAGGTGCCTTCCGCTGTGCTTCGTGCTGCTCGCGTGTGCTTCCTCCAAGCCCTCGCGGACCGAGGTTTCTCCGCCCCCACAGCCCCAGGTGAAGAAGCTGAAGGGGCCCTTCGGAACGGAGTATTTCGCCCGGGGGAACTGCCTCATCATCGAGCCTCGCTCGAACCCCGACGTCGAGTGGGTAGATGACGGGTGCGACAAGAACGTCCAGGGCGACATTGGCGAGGCCTTCAACTGGTTCGTGGACCGCCTGCCCAACGCCTTCGGCGTCGCCGAGCAGTTGATGTGCGGGAAGCCCGGGTGCGCGGCGAAGGACCGAGCCGTCCGCTTCTATGTCACCTGGGGCCAGGTGCCCTGGCTGACGAGCAACTCGGATGACGAGCACATCGAAATCCGGATGAGCACCGCGCTCGTCCAGCTCATCGAGTCCACCGCGCTCACGTACCTCGCGGAGGCGAAGGCGAACGGACAGGGGGACGGGGCCCGGTTCACGAAGTGGCTCGAGGACATCTCCGCGAAGGCGGGCAAGGCGTGCGTGCCCATGGATCGGCCGGAGCGCGGCATGAAGCTGCAGCAGGAGGACATCGAGAACGTCCTGCGGATGAGCCAGCCTGTCTACGTCTTCACGATGCTGCATGAGCTGGAACACATCGTCCGGGGGCGGGACTGCGGTGCGGGCCTCAACGCGGACGAGCTCACGCGGGAGCTTGCCTGTGACGAGCTGGCCTTCGACGACCTGGGGAACATCCCCAACGCGCGCTTCCCGACGACACTGCTCGTCCCGATGATCCTGCTGAGCCACCACCAGGCGCTGATGGACCCGCTCCTCGCTCGCGAGAAGGGGCTTCCGGAGGGCCGGCTGTACTCGGAGGAGTTTATCGCCTCTCAGTGGCACCTGCGGGCGGAGGTCCTCACCAACCGCTGGGAGACCCACTGCTTCGAGGGCAAGAGCGCCGATGACCTCACCTGCAAGTGGTGGCGCGAGCTGGTCGACCACGTCCGGGGCTATCTGCTGAAGCCGCTGCCCGGAAGCTGCGGTACCCAGCCCCGCCGGGAGCGAGCGGCCATCGTGCCCGACCCGGCGGCGCTCGCCTGTCTCCGACTTGTCGACGGGCGGACGGACGTGTCCTGGGTCCGGGATGGCAACCCGCCTATCGTGAAGGTCGTCACCGGCTACGAGAACACCTGCAACCGCCCCGTCCGGTGTGAGGCCCAGGTGCAGACGGGGACGAAGCCGGTGAAGGGCAAGGAGGCGGGTCAATTACCCTGGCTGATGGTGAACGCGGTGGCGCGCGAGTTCGACGTGCCGCCCGGCCAACTCCACCGCATGAACGCGACCGTCACCTGGACCCGGACCGAGGACCGCTTCCCCAGCGTCCGGTATGCCATCCCGGGCTCCCCGGACCGGGAGCTGGCCACGTGTGAGTTCACAGGCCTCGAGGCGAAGGAGGATGACCTGGCGTGGAACGACGCCTGGTGCAAGGCGCTCGGAAGGATGGAGGACGCCGCCGCGCAGCACTTCAGCCCCCTGGCCGAGGGCACACCGCACGTCACCAAGAGGGGGCTCAAGGTCTTCAAGACGCGCCTCCTGCTGCCGGGCGCCTCCGAGTGCGACATCAACCAGGACGAGGACTCCGCCTGGGTGTCCTGCAACTACGACTACTTCCAGAGCGAGGCGGCGGTGACACGCGAATACGGGCGCGCCGTCACCGCGGCGAAGGCGTGCCTCGTAGGAGCGACCGCGGAGGAGGAGGTCGACGATGAGGACGACCGGCGCAGGCGGGCGACGTCCCTGACGCGGAAGGGCCTCCCCATGGAGGTGAAGCTCGAGCGGGACAGCGTCGAGGGAGACGACGGCTACCACACCCTCGAGGTCGACGTCTGGCTGCGAGCGCCGGAGTGATTGCGCCTGGAGCTTAAGAAAGTCAGGGCGATTTCGCGGGAGGGACAGGCTCAGGAAGCAGCACTCCGTGTTCGGGTCGATGACCTACCTCTTCGCCTCGTGAGGGCACGGCTGTCAGCGGGTTGGCTCCTCGGATAGATTGCGGCACGCCGACAGGGAGGGCTTGGTAATGGTTCGGATGCAGCGCTTCGGGGGAACGCTGATGGCAGTCATGCTCGCGGCGGGGGCCTTTCTTCCTGCCCGGGCGCAGGTGCCTCCAGCGGATGCGGGCATCGAGAGCGCTCCCGCGCCAACGTCGCCGCAGGACCCCGAGACGCCGCCCGGGGAGGATTCCGCTCCAGACCCCGAGCTCTCGAAGTCCTTCGAGGAGATGCGAGCGCGACTTCTGCAGGGACCACCGCAGCAGGGCTTCTCCGTCATCAAGTCGTCCGGCCTCAATGGTGGGTGCAAGAGCGCCACGGCGTACAACCGGAGTTCTGTCGAACGCGTCCACAGTGAGCTCTGGAAGGAGGTCTTCGACAAGTTGAAAGACCCGGCCGCGGCGCCACTCAGGGACCTGCTCCTGAAGATGTTTCCTCCGCTGCCCAAGGCGAAGACCACGGAGTGCTTCCAGGCGACCCGGGTCTATGACCGCGTCGAAGCGCAAGCGCTCTGGAAGAAGCTCGTCGAGTTCCTCGGCTTCGCGGCCACTGCCTCGAAGCCGATGACGGTGACGGTCACCACCTCGCCTCCGCAGGCGACCGCGCAGGTCTACCCCACCGCGAACAACAACCTCCCGGCGCCGAAGTGGACGGAGTGCTCCTTCGGCCAGCTGTACCGGGGCGTCTATCGCGTGAAGGTGGGCAAGGACGGGTACAAGTCGTTCGACGCGGAATTGGGAGTGCTGGCGGCGGATGCCGTGACGATTCACTGCATCCTCGCAGCGAGCGGCGCCGCGGAAGCGTCACGGTGCGCGGTGAGGGATTGATGCGGCGCAACACGGAAGTCCTCTGGGGCCTGGCCACCGGCGTGGCCGTGGGCTGGGTCGTGTGGAAGCTGGCCCAGGCGCAGCTTCCCCAGGCGCCCAGGGTGGACCGCTGGACGGTGGGGACCTGTGTCGCCCTTGGCGCCCTCGCCGGAATGCTCGTTCCCTTCTATGCCTTCGGCCGTGACACCCCGGCCTGGAGACGCGCCCTCGCGACACGGTTGCTCATCGCCGGCGGCGTCGCGCTGGCGGCCTTCGGCGTCGCAAGCGCGAACGTCGTGCCGCATCCCGGCTACAAGGAGAGGCCATTTCCCATGGCCGTCGGCTTCGGGGCGCCTCTTCCCACCTGTGTCTGCCCGGCAAACCGCGCGGACTGCGTGGAATACCAGTCCACCCCGGAGAATGTACTCGCGTGCTGGGGTGAGACCCAGGTCTACGCGGTCTCCGCGCTGTCGGCCACGTCGGTCTCCGCCATGGCGGTGTGCGCGGCGGCGCTGGTGAGCCTGCTCGTGCTCGCCAGGGCCCTGGAGCGGACCCGCGTCCTCCAGGCCGACGTGGTGGAGCCCCCGCGCGTCTTCGAAAAGGTCGTCCGCGCCCGCAATCCCCTCGTCGACTTCGCCGAGTTCCAGCGCCTGCTCGCCGCGCACAGCCGGCGTGTGTGCCGCATCCAGTTCGGCCACGCTCCCATGGGGACGGGGTTCCTGATTGGAAGGGACCTGGTGCTCACCAACCACCATGTCCTCTCGGCGGTATTCAGCGGTGGAGTCCCTCCCGCCCAGGTCCGGTGCGTCTTCGACGCCATCGGCCCCGAGAGCGCGGCAGCCCAGCGCTCATGCGCGCTCGCCACCCACTGGGATGTGGCGCACTCACCCCCGAGCGGCGTGGACCTGCTGGCCGACCCCAAGACAGCGGACCCGGGAGCGGACGAATTGGACTTCGCCGTGGTGCGTCTCGCGGAGCCGGCCGGAGACGACACGGGCCCCGCGGGCCTTCGCGGCTGGGTGGAGCTACCGGACACCTTCTTCGTGCAGCAGGGAGATCCGCTGGTCATCCTCCAGCATCCCCGGGGGCAGCCGCTCCACGTGGCGGTCGACACGGAAGCCATCCTGGCGGTGAACAGGAGCGACAACCGCGTCCGCTACCGCACCAACACCGAGCCGGGCTCGTCGGGCTCGCCCTGCTTCGACCTGTCGATGAGGACGCTGCTCGCGCTGCACCACAGTGGAGACCCCGGCTTCAGGCCTGTCTACAACGAGGGAATTCCCATCCACAAAATCCGGCAGCGGCTGCGCGCCGCCGGCATTCCGTGATGGGGGCGGCCTGATGACGTTCCGATGGATGTTGTCATGCCTGGTGCTGTTCGTGTGCGCCCTGAGCGTTCCCGCACGCGCCGATGTGCCAGCAGCCCCGCCGGTCAGCACACAGAAGGTGCAGCGACTGAAGGCGGCCCTTGGCACCGAGTACGTCGCCCGGGGGCGCTGCATCATCGTCGAATACCTCAAGAAGGAGGGGGTCGAGTGGGTGGACGACGCCTGCGACCAGGTGGATCCGGACGACATCGGCATCCGCTACCGGTGGTTCGTGGACCGGCTCCGGCTGGCCTTCATCGACGCCGAGGTGCGGATGTGTGGCGAGGCGGAGTGCGCGGCGAAGGGCCGAGCGGTCCGCTTCTATGTCACCCGGGGGCAGGTGCCGTGGCTGAGCAACACGACGGATGAGGAGCGCATCGAAATCCGGATGAGCACCGCGCTCATCGACCTGGTCGAGTCCTCCGTGCGTACGTACCTGGCTGAGTTGAGGGCCAACGGGCAGGAGGATGAGGCCCTGTTCACGCAGTGGCTTGCGGAGCTCGCAGCGCATTCAGGCAAGCCATGCGTCTCGATAGGACGGCCATCCAGGGACATGAAGCTGAGCCTGGACGACGTGAACCCACTCTTCGAAATGAGTCAGCTCTTCTATACCTTCGTCATGCTCCACGAGTTGGTCCATGTCGAGCACGGCGCCGACTGTGGCGCCGGCGTTGATGCGGACTCCCTCACGCGGGAGATTGCTTGTGACGAGAGGGCATTCGACTTCCTGGGCAGCGCCAATGAGCGCGCTCCGGTGACGTTGCTGATACCGATGGTGGCCTTGAGCCATCATCAGGCTCTACTGGATCCGCTCCTCGCCCGGGAACAGGGGTTGCCCGAAGGGAAGCTGTTCTCGGACGAGTTCGTCGCCTCGCAGTGGCACCTCCGGGCGGAAATCCTCACCAACCGTTGGGAGACACAGTGTTTCGAGGAGAAGCGCGGACATGACCGCACCTGCAAGCTATGGCGGCAGCTCGTCGACCATGTGCGCGGCTATCTCCTGAAGCCGCTCCCTGGGATCTGTGGTTCGCAGCCCCGGCAGGCGCGGGCGGCGCTCGTGCCCGACCCGGCGGCGGCCGCCTGCCTCCGGCTCGCCGATGGCCGGACGAGCATGTCCTGGGTTCGGGACGGCGACCCGCCTATCGTGAAGGTCACCACGGGCTACCAGAACACCTGCAACCGCCCCGTCCGGTGTGAGGTCCGGGTGGAGACGGGGACGAGGCCTATGCCAGGGAAGGAGGAGGGCCAGCCGCGCTGGCTGCCGGTGAACGCGGTGGCGCGCGAGTTCGACCTGGCCCCAAGCCGGTTCCACCGCATCGACGCGACGGTCGGCTGGACCCGGACGCAGGACCGCTTCCCCATCGTCCGGTATGCCATCCCCGGGTCCCCCACCAGGGGGCTGGCTTCATGCGAATTTTCGGGTCCGGTGGGGGAGGAGGAGGCCGAGACGTGGAACGAGGCCTGGTGCGGGCCGCTCCAGCAGCTGGTCCAGACCGCCGGGACGCGCTTCAGCCCGCTCACCGAGGGCGCGCCAAACCTCACCCGGAATCCCGGGCTCAAGGTCTTCAAGACCCGCCTGCTGCTCCCGGGCGCGTCGGAGTGCCATGTCATCCACGGCCATGGTTCCGCCTGGGTGTCATGCGACTACGACTCCTTTCAGAGCGAGGCGGCGTTGACGGCCGAATACGAGCGCGCCATCACCGCGGCCAAGGCGTGTCTCGCGGGCGTCACCTCGAAAGAGGAGGCTGAAGATAACGCCGTCAGCCGCCAGAGGAAGACGTCACTGACGAAGCAGGGGTTGCCCCTGGAGGTGGAGCTCGAACGCAGCAGCGTCGATGGAGAGGACGGCTACCATGCCCTCACCGTCGTGGTCTGGATACGGGAACCGAAATGACAAGGCCCGCCGCTGAAGTCAGAGGGTCAATCCCTGACACCTGCCCCTCGAGACGATGAAGCAGCTCTTCGAGGTCATCAACAAGCAGATGACGAGCGGCGAGGGCCTGTTCCGCTGACACCTTCCCCGGGTTCGGATTCCCCGGCTCAGTGCGTCGCAGCGAGCGACTGCTGTAGTTTCGAGCCGAGCGCGTCGACGTCCTGCTGGAAGGACTCGGGTACCCCGTCGATGGCCTCGCAGAGGCCGCGCACCGCTGTGTCGCCGATGGTGAAGCCGCCCTGTGGGCACTTCTTGAGATCGGCGCGGAGGCTCACTGCGTTCCCGCTGGTGTTCGGGACCACGGTGACGGTGTATCGCCGGATGATGGTGGCCTGGACGTTACCGACGGTGCCGTAGAAAAAGGCGGTGTCCTGCCACCGCGTCTGGACGAGGCCGAGTTTCTCGTCGACATTCATGGGCTCCTGTCCGTTCGCGGCGAGCGTCCGAGCCACCACGCTGGTGGGCGACTCCGCCGTTGAGCCGACGCTGAATTGATAGGGGCGCTGGGCCTGCATGCAGCCCGTTGCGGTGGTGAGGGAAGCGAGTGTGACCAGGCCAATCCGTCGAAGGCTCCTGCATTCTCCAGTGGAATCGGGTCGACTCCAGGTGCGGAATCCCCGCGCCATTTTGATGGCGTTGGCCACCGGAAGACGAGCGCCATCTTGTGCCGGGCCTGCTTCTCTGACTACCAGGTGACAAGCAATTCGTGGGCGCCGATCAGGTTCTCGTCCTTCTTGAAGGGAATCTGCTCCAGGGGCACAGCCAGTCGCAGGTTCGGGATGCGCCGGAACAGGGTGTGGAATGTCACCTCGAGCTCGACGATGGCGAGCGTGCGACCCGTGCACAGGTGGATGCCGTGGCCGAAGGCGAAATTGCGATAGGGCTCGCGGTGGAGGTCCAGGCGGTCCGGCTCCGGGAAGACCGTCTCATCGCGGTTGGCCGAATCCGGTTGGGCGAGGACGCCTTCTCCGGCGCGGATGAGCTGGCCACCAATGGTGACATCTTCCATGGCGGCGCGTTGCCGACCCATATGGGACACGGTGACGTAGCGCAGGAGTTCCTGGACGGCGGCGGAGAGGGCGTCGGGCGTCTCCAGGGCGCGGAACCTGTCGCGCTGGTCCGGGTGGAGCAGCAGGGCCAGCACGCCCATTCCCACCATGTACCCGGACGGCCCATGCCCGGCGTAGAACAGCGCGTGGAACATGGCGGTGGCGTCCGGCACGCTCAGCTTTCCCTGCAGCACGTGCTCGGCCACGACGCGACCCACGAGCGTGTCGGTGGGCTCGCGCAGGTTCGCCTCCACCAATTGTTGGAAGTATGCATCCAGCTCGTCCAGGGCCTTCTCGGCCACCTCGCGCGACGAGGAGCGAGAGCCAATCGTGCGGCTGATGACGTGCAGGCGGTCCGCGTCCTCTCGGGACACGCCGAGCAGATCGCAGATGACACGCATGGCCACGGGAAGTGCGAAGGCGGAGACCAGGTCGGCCGGCCGGGGCCCGGCCAGCATCGCGTCGATGACCTCGTCGACGGTCTGCTGGATTCGCGGGCGCAGGGCCTCCATCCGTCGTGGCGCGAACTCCGGTACGAGCATGGCCCGCTGCGCCCGGTACTCCGCGTCGGGAAGGAACGGGAAGGGGAGGGGTCGACCCTGGCGGGCCGCGGAGGAGGGCGACGTGTGCGGAAACCCGGGCAGCGAGGAGTCCAGGCTCAGCCTCGGGTCACCCAGCGCCGCGAGGACGTCCTCGTAGCGGGTGAGGAGCCACGGCGTGTTGCCGTCCCACGTGCGAACGGGGCACACCGGAGCCTCCTTCCTGAGTCGCTTGTACTCGGGGGGAGGATCCAGGGGATGCTGCCAGTCCTTGGGCAATGGATAGGAATCGGTCATCGGGATGCTCCAGTTCGCTCGAGCCGAGCGGCGGCTCCCGCCGCGGTGGGGTTCTGGTACAGCTCTCGCAGCCCGAGGTCGCGACCCAGCTCGGTACGGACCCGGGCCGCGACGTCGATGAGCTGTAGGGAATGGCCGCCGAGGCGGAAGAAGTCGTCGTGGGGGTCGACCGCCGCGACCCCCAGCACGTCGGCGAAGATGCGGGTGAGGCGCTGCTCGGTCGTGGTGTGAGCCGGGCGCAGGCTCGACAGAGGCACCTCCGGAGCCGCGGCGCGCAGGACCTCCTCATACGAGGTCAGCAGGTCGTCGATGAAGGGAGCGTCGAACAGGCTCTCGTCGAACTCGGCCCAGACGGTGCACGTGCTGTCGCCGCGGTCCTCGACGCGAAGGGTGAGCTCGAACTTCGCCGTGGGGAGATCCCATCGTGGCTCGGTGACCGTGCAGCCATGCAATCCCAGCACGCCGGCCGTACCGGTCGGATGGTAGGCGAAGTTGACCTGGACGACGGGCGACCGCGTCGGATCTCTCGGGGGGGCGAGGTCGGCGACGAGCTGCTCGAAGGGCAGGTCCTTGTGGGCGTACGCGGCGACCGTGGCCTCGGATACCCGCGCGAGCAGCTCGCGGAAGGTCGGGTCGCCGCGCAGGTCGACCTGGAACACGACGGTATTGACGAAGAAGCCGAGCACTCGCTCGACCTCGGGCAGGCCCCGGTTGGCCACGGCCAGGCCCAGCAACACCTGCTGCCGGCCCGCGTGGCGCCCGAGGACGACGCCGCAGGCGGCGGACAGCACCGTGAACACCGTCTGCCGCTCGGCGCTCGCGAAGGCATGTACCGCCGAGGTGAGCTCGGCGGAGAGCACCCGGTGCATGCGCCGTCCTCGTCCCAGCGCGGGGCGGGGCGGGACCAGGTCGAGCACGAGGGGAATCCCGGACAGTCGCTGCCGCCACCAACGCGACAACTCCGCGCGCCGCGCTTCGGTGAGTTGCTCGCGCTGCCAGGCCGCCCAGTCCGCGTACTGCACGGGAAGCTCGGGCAGCGTCGTGGGCTCTCCGGTGACGGCCGCCTGATAGGCGATGGCCAGTTCCTCGAAGAAGACCTGCTGCGACCAGCCATCGGCCACCAGCAGGTGAACGAAGAACACGAGGAGGTGCGTCTCCGGATCCGCCCTGTGCACGGCGAGCCGCAGCAGCGGCCCGTGCTCGAGGTCGAACGGCTGGGACACCAGTGCTTCGGCGTGATGCAGCGCTTCGGCCTCGGTCGCCACGTCCACCACCCTCATGTCCCCCCGGGCCTCCTTCAACACGTGCTGGTGCGTCCCGAGCGGGAAGACGGTCCGCAAGGGCTCGTGCCGGGCGACCAGCGCCTCCAGGGCTGTACGCAGGGCCTCGGTGTCCAGCGGCCCCGTCACGCGGAAGCAGCGGGCCGAGCTGTGCGCGGCTCCCGTCGGGTCGACCCGGTGCAGGAAGCACAGGCGCTGCTGCGCGAACGACATGGGAAACGCGTTCGTCATGCGCGGGGCAGCCGCTTGATGGGGGTGGGCGCGGACGCAAGCGCGGTGAGTGCTTCGGCCAGTTGCGCGACGGTCGGACCCACGAGAATCGTGGCGAGACCGACCTCCCGACCCACCATCCTGCTCAGTCGCGAGGCGAGCCTCATGGCCTGCAACGAATGCATGCCCAGCGCGAGCAGGCTCTCGTGGACGCCAACCCGGGCCACGTTCAACAACTCCGCGACCATCTCCGCGATCCGGGTCTCGGCCTCGGTTCTCGGTGCGGTGAAGACCGCGTCAGGGACCCTGCCGGGCGCTGGCAGGAGGCGCCGGTCGATCTTCCCATGGGCGTTCAGGGGCCACGCGTCGAGGACCACGACTTCCGAGGGCACGAGGTGTCCTGGCAATCGGTGTGCCGCGTCCGCTCGCACGGCCTGCCCTGTCACCGCTGCTTCCGGTGTGGCCACCACGTAGCCGACGAGCCGGGGCTCCAGTCCCGTCCGGTCGACGACCACGAGGGCATCGGTCACCCCGGGATGCGCGGCGAGTCCAGCCCGCACCTCGGCCAACTCCACGCGGAAGCCGCGAATCTTCACCTGCTCGTCGGCGCGCCCCACGAACTCGAGGACGCCTCCGGGAAGCCACCGGCCCAGGTCTCCGCTGCGGTACAGCCGTCCGCCGGGCACCGGCCCGAACGGGTCCGCCACGAACCGCTCGGCGGTGAGCTCCGGCAGGCCGCGATAGCCTCGCGCGATGCCGGGCCCACCGATGTGGATCTCCCCGACCACGCCCGGCGGCACCACCTGTGAGTGCTCATCGAGCACCACGAGGTGGACGTCGGACAGCGCGCGGCCAATGGGCACGCTGGCGGCGCCCGTGTCGCGCCAGTCCTCGAGCCGGTGGCCGCTGGCCATGATGGTCGTCTCGGTGAGGCCGTAGACGTTGGTCGCCTTCGTGAAGCCCCTGTGCTTCAGCGCGCGGAACACGTCCGGGGAGAAGACATCCCCTCCGATGATCACCCGCTCCAGGGCATCGAAGGCTTCGGGCGCTTCGGCCACCAACTGGGGAATCACCGAGGGGGGAATCACCACGTGGGTGATGGACGTGCCGGTGAGGGCGCGCGCCAGGCCGCGCACGTCCCATCCCTGTGGCAGGAAGTGGAGCGCCGCGCCGTTCATCAGCGCCCCGAAGATCTCCAGCACGGAGGGGTCGAAGGAAGGCGACGTCAGGGCCAACACCGTCTTGCCCGGCTCCAGCTCGAGCGTGTCCGATTCGTGCAGCAGTGCCACGACCGACTGGTGCTCGACCTGGACGCCCTTGGGCCTGCCCGTCGAACCGGAGGTGTAGATGACGTACGCGATGTCGGAAGGACTTCCCGAGGGAAGGGGCAGCTCGGGCGCGTCGGTGACTTCCTCCATCACGATGACCGGGAGCTCCATGAGCCTTCCGGACAGGTTCTCCGTGGTGACCAGGGCGCGGGCTCCGGCCTCCCGGACGAGCCGCTCCATGTGGGGGAGGGGATGGTGGGGGTCCAGCGGGAGGAAGGCCGCTCCGGCCTTGAGCACGCCGAGTTGTGCCACGGCGAGCTGCTCGGAGCGGGGCACGCACACCGCGACCAGATCCTCACGGTCGATGCCCATCCTTCGAAGGTGGCGCGCCAGTCGCTCCGCCTCGTGCGTGAGCATGCGGTAGGTCATGGGCGGCTGACACGAGGTCACCGCGAGCGCATCGGGCGTGCGCCGAGCCTGGAGGTCGACGAGGTCTGGAACCCATCGCGGGGGGGCATCCCGCCGGGGCCCCGCGACGATGAGGGCTCGCTGGGCCGCCGCGTCCAGCATCGCCAGCCTGGACACGCGGGTCTCCGGGGCGGCGACGATGGAGTGCAGCAACTCCTGGTAGGCGGAGAGCATGCCGGTGATGAAGAAGTCGTCGAAGAGGTCGGAGTCGAACTCCCAGGCGAGCAGGAGGCCGCTCAGGGACGAGCGGGGGCTGGAGCGCAGCGGCGTGTCGGAACGGGGGATGTGGACGATGTCTCCAGCCAGCTTGCTGATGTGCCCTGGCTCCGCGTAGCGGGGCACCACGACGACGGACAGCTCGAACTTGGCCGAGCCGTTGCTGAGTCCCTCGACGATGGTGACATCGAGCGGGGCCGCATCGAGAGCGCCCACCGACGTGTCGTGGAAGTTGAACATGGCCTGGATCAACGGATTGAGCCCACCCTGGTGACGCGCGGGTGACTCCGCGAAGATCATCTCGTAGGGCAGTTCCTGGTGGTCATAGACCTCCAGGGCATTGCGCTTCACCCGCGCCAGGAGCTCCTCGAAGGAAGGATCTCCGTGCAGTTGGCCGCGCATGACGACCGTGTTGACGAACATGCCGAGCACGCTCTCGGTGTCCTGCCAGCGGCGGTTGGCGACGGCGGAGCCGACGAGCAGGTCGCGCGAGCCGGTGTAGCGGTGAAGCAGGACGAAGAAGGCGGCGAGCAGGGTGGTGAAGAGCGAGGTGTGATTCCGGTCCGCCAGCGCCTGGATACTCCGCGAGAGTTCGCCGTCGAGCTCCATTCGAGGCCCCACGCCCCGGAACCGTCTCGCCTCCGGAGCCGAGCGTCGTGGGAGCTGGAGCATCGTCTCGGCGCCCTCCAGTGCCTGACGCCAGAAGCGGCGTTGGGCGTCGGCGGCCTCGGTGGCACACCACTCCCGCTGCCAGCGGGCATAGTCGTAGTACTGGACGACGAGGTCGGGGCGCCGCACCTGTCCGTGGCGAACGTGGTCCGTGTAGCCGTTGAGCAGCTCGCGGACGAAGAGGTTGAAGGACCAGCCGTCGTGGACGACGTGGTGCTCGACATGGACGAAGACGTGCTCCTGGGGGCCGAGCTTGAGGAGGAGCCAGCGGAACGGCCTGCCCTCGGCGAGGGGGAAATGGGCCTGGACTCCGTCGCGAATGGCCTCACCCACCCGTGAGGCCACCTGCTCCGCGCTCACTGCGCTGAGGTCTTGGAGAGGGACCCGTACCTCCCAGGGCGGCTCCAGCTCGCAGCGCAGCTCTCCGTCGACCTCCGGGAAGCGGGAGCGGAGCACGTCGTGGCGGCGGACGATGTCAGTGAGGCTGGCGTGAAGCGCGGCGAGGTCCAGGTCGCCCTCGAGACGAAGGACCGCTTGGGAGTGATAGGCCCGGGCGTCTGGGTTGAGCTTGTGCATCAGCCACACCCGCTGCTGGCCGAAGGAGGGAACGAGCGCGGTCCCGGCCTCCGCCACCCGGGGGCCCGGGTCCCCCACGTCATGCCGTTCACCCAGCCGCGCGGCGATTTCCGCGACCGTGGGCGCCTGGAGGACGGCGCTCAACTCGATGTGCGCCCGCATCTCGCGCCGCACCCGGGCGACGAGCTGGGTGGCGAAGAGGGAGTGTCCTCCCAGCTCGAACAGGTTGTCGTGGCGTCCCACCCGCTCCATCCCGAGCAGCGCCGCCGCGATTGCCGCCAGTGCGACTTCCACGGGCGACTGGGGCGGCTGGTAGTCGGTGCGCTCCGAGCGCCGCGGTCGTGGCAGAAGGGCACGGTCGACCTTGCCACTCGTGGTCAGGGGCCATGCATCGACTTGAACCAATACATCTGGCACCAGGTAGCCAGGGAGCCGACGCCGGAGCTCCGCGAGCAGTGTGTCCACCCGGAGCACCGCCCCGTCGACCGGGAGCACGTAGCCCAGGAGCCGCTCTCCCGTGCGGTCGATGAGGGCGACCGCGTCACGCACGCCTGGGAGGGTGATGAGCGCTGATTCAATCTGACCCAGTTCAATACGCGCACCGCGGACCTTCACCTGGTCATCGCGCCGGCCGAGGAACTCGAGGCTGCCGTCCGGGAGCACCCTGCCCATGTCGCCGCTGCGATACAGGCGACGTCCTGGAAGGGGGGAGAAGGGATCCGGGATGAAGCGCTCGGCGGTGAGCGCGGGGCGTCCGAGATAGCCGCGTCCGACGCCCTCGCCACCCAGGCACAGCTCTCCGGGAGTCCCATCGGGGACGGGCCGCAGGTGCTCGTCGAGGATGACGGCGTGGCAGTGGGAGATGGGCCGGCCGATGGAGACGCGCTCGGAGTCCTGGGGGCCCGCGGAGTGGAGCGTGCTGGCCACCGTCACCTCGGTCGGGCCGTAGCCGTTGACGAAGTGGTGGAATGCGCCCCACTGCCGAGCGGTCTCCGGGAGGCAGACGTCGCCGGTGCTCATGACCGTCCGAAGGTCGGTGAATCGGCCGGGTTGCAGGGTGCGAAGGACGGTCGCGGGAAGCACCGCATGGGTGATGCGGCGATTCAGCAGGACCTCGGCCAGGGGCTCGCCGGAGATGCGCGACTCGTCGATGGTCTCCAGGCGCCCTCCGTTGGGGAGCGCCATCAAGAGGTCGAACAAGGAGGCATCGAAGGAGGGATGAAAGAACTGAAGCACGCGAGCGTCCGGCCCCAGCGTGCCGAGGAAGTCGCGCTGGGCGTGGATGAGGTTGGCGACGCCACGATGCTCGGTCATGACGAGCTTGGGCTCACCGGTCGAGCCGGAAGTGCAGATGATGTACGCGAGGTCTTCCGGTGCGAGCACGACCTCCTCGGGTCCTGGCGCGACAGCAGGGGACGCCTCTCCGAGGTCGAGGAAGGGCAGGCCTGGAACGGCGTTGTCACGTGACAGGCCGGCCACGAGCCTGGCCCCGGCCCGCTGGATGATGTCCTGCCGCCAGGAGGGCGGATGTGCTGGGGCCAGCGGAAGGTAGGCCGCGCCGACCCGCCAGACGGCAAGCACGAGCTCGATGAAGGAGGGGCCTCGATCCAGGACGAGCGCGACCACATCTCCACGCCCCAGCCCATGTGCCCGGAGCCTTTCAGCCAGGGCCTGCGTGCGCGACCGCAGCCGCGCGTAGGTCACCTCGACGGAGGCGTCCGAGAGCGCGATGCGCTCGCCATGCAGTCGCGACTGCTCGTCAATCCAGTCCACCGCCGACCGCCAGGGACCCGGGGCGCCCCCGCCCTCGCGCACGGAGGCCTCCGTTCGCCTTTCGTTCGGGCCCGCTTCGGGGGCGATCGGGGTGCGGGATTCGAGCGCCCAGGGACTCTTCAGTCGGAGGCTGGTGAGCAGACGCTCGTATTCTGTTCCTGTGACCAGGGAGGGCGGGGGGGTGGAAGGCAACGATGTCTCCTGGGGGCAATCTGGATCGCGACTGCCGCGGCGAGCATCGACTCGGCGGTCCGGGGGGGCGCGGACCGTAGCACGCGGGCGCGTGTGGCTCGGGGTGTCCAGGAGGTGGTGCCTCTCGCGAGGCACTGTTGCTACTGGGAAATTCATACTTCCCTGGAAACCTGGACACCGCTCCGAGGCCTGATGCAAGGTCCAGTTCCCCGAGGGTGGCTGTCGCCCTCTTTGCGCCGGAGTTCACATCATGCGTCGCTTCGTCGTGCTGGTTTCTCTGCTGGGGCTATCCGCGTGTGGTGGTGTCGAGTCCGCTGAGAGCGAGCAGGCGGCCCTCTCCGAGACAGGGCAGGAACTCTGCACCGGGAATACGTGGGAGTGCTTCTGTGCCACGTACAAGACGCAGGCGACGTGCACCCAGGCGTCCTCGCCCAATGGCTGGCACTGTTACTGGCAGTCGGCCACGGCGACCGCGGGCCGCTGTCTGCCGACGTACGAGTAACACGTCACTCTTTTTTCGCCGGGCAGGTTCCCACGCTGGCCCGCTCGCGTGTCCAAGTCGCGTGGAGCCCAAATGGCACGAGGACTGAGCGCCTCGGAGCTCAAAGCCATCTATGAAATCTACGCGTCCACGGTCCACCGTCGGGCCAGGGCCCTGCTCGGCCGTGACTCGGATGCGTGGGATGCCGTGCAGGAGGTCTTCTGCCGCCTGCTGGAGTCCGGGGCCGCGTTCCGCGCGGAGGCACGCCCCATGACCTACATCTACCGCGTCACCACGAATGTCAGCCTCAACCTGCTCAGGTCCCGCGCACTGAGGGACGTGGTCGTGGGTGGAGCCCTGCCCTGGGACGAAGTGGGAGCGGAGCCCGGAGAAGTGGAGGCCCGCAACCTCCTGCGGGCCCTGTCGCGGGAACTGGATGCGCGCGCACTCCAGATTGCCACGCTCCACTTCATGGACTCGCTCACCCAGGAGGAAATCGTGGAGGTGGTGGGGCTGTCCCGGAAGACGGTGGGCAAGGTGCTGGAGCAGGTGCGAGCGCGGGCGCGCGAGCTCGCCGTGGAGCCCCAGCGCGGAGCGGTGTCATGAGCGAGCACCTGTCCGACCTCGTGCTGGATGAGCTGGCCCTGGGAGGCAGGCCCCTCCCGGCGCACGTGGACGCCTGCGCACGGTGCCGTGCTCGGCTCGACCGGTTTCGCGAAGCGGGCGCGGCCCTCAGCGCCTCGGGAGAATTTCCTCGCACGCTGGCGAACGTGCTGGAGGGCGCGAAGCCCGCCGCGCCCGAGCGCTCCGGGTTCCACTGGCTTCGGTACGTCGCGCCCATCGCCGTGGCCGCGGGCCTCGCCACGGTGGTGCTGCTCCGTGAGCCGGACGACGGCGTGCGTGTGAAGGGCGGCCCCTTCGTCTCGCTCGTGCGACAACGCGACGGCGCCGTGGACGCGAGCCTCGTGCCCGGGGACGTGGTGACGCTCTCCGTGCACGCGGCGCCGCACCGGTACGCGCTCGTGCTCGTCACCGATGCGGCGGGGAGGGTGTCCGCGCTCTGGCCCGCGCGCGGCGACAGGAGCGGAGAGCCATTCGCGCTCCCCGCGACGCCCACCTTCGTCGTCACCCCGGGCAGCTTCACCCTCGACGCATACTTCTCCGACGCGCCCCTTGCGCTCGTCCGGGTACGTGAGGGCCTCGCGAGCGCGGCCGCCATGTGTCTTGCCCGGCACCAACCTCCGGACTGCGAGCCTCCCTCCCCGGTGGAGGGCGCGGCGCGCCACCACCGCCTCGCCGTCTCCGTGGACTCCCCATGATGCTCGTCACGCTGCTGACCGCCGTGCTGCTGTCCCAGGCTCCCGAGCAGGCGGAGCCGCTCCCCCGGCGCTACGCGCTGCTGGTGGGGGCCAACGAGGGACTCGGCGCGGACGAGCCCCTGCGCTTCGCGGATGCGGACGCGCGCCGCGTGATGACGGTGTTCCGCGACGCGGGTGGGCTCGTCGCGGATGATGCCCAGCTCGTCGTCGGGGCGAATGCGGAGCGGGTGAAGGCCGCGCTGGGCGTGCTGCGCGAGCGCATGGCCCGAGAGGCCGGCCCGGCGGACCAGCTCCTCGTCTACGTGTCGAGCCACGCGGATGGAGACTCCCTGCACCTGTCCGGAACGCAGCTCCCCGTGAAGGAGTTGGTCCAGTTCATGGAGCAGGCCCCCGTGGGCGTGGCGGTGATGTTCATCGACTCGTGCCGCTCCGGGCGGGCCACGCGCGTGAAGGGCCTGCAGCCCGTGGAGGAGCGGCTCGTGCATTGGTCCGCGCCCGCCCTCCAGGGCCGCGTCATCGTCACCTCGTCGAGCGCGGACGAGCTGTCCCAGGAGTCAGACGACATCCAGGGCTCGTTCTTCACGCACCACCTGCTCGCGGGGCTGCGCGGCGCGGGGGATGTCTCGCGCGACGGGCGCGTCACACTGCAGGAGGCCTATGCGTATGCGTACGGGCGCACGGTGGAGTCCACGCTCCTCACGCGCGCCGGCAGCCAGCACCCGGCCTTCCTCTTCGACTTGAAGGGGCAGGGCGAGCTGGTCCTCACCGCGCCCGTCTCCGCGTCCAGCCGGCTCATCATCACCGTGCCAGAGCCCGGCGAGTGGGTGGTGGCCTCGGAAGAGGGCGGCGTGGTGATGGGCATCTTCTCCAAGGGCAGCGGGCCGGTGATGCTCGCGGTGCCACCGGGAGGCTACCGCCTGCGCGTGCGGCGCGAGGCGTCCTGGCTGGAGACGCGTGTCACCGTACCGGCGCAAGGCGTTGCGACGGTGGATGCGTCAGTGCTCCGCCAGGGCACGCTCATCGCCATGCGTGACAAGGGAGCTGGAGACACCTGGCGTGGCGGGGTGCACGTGGGCCCCGTGCTCGCGAATGGGACGGGCCGCAACTTCTCCGAGGCTCTCGGCGCCCAGGTCCTGGCCGTGCTGCGTGGCCCCTCCGAGTCAGGCTTCTTCAATGCCTTCTCCGCGACGGCGGTCTGGCGCATGGGTGACTCCATACAGGATGCGTCCCTCCGTCAGCGCGAGTACGAGCTTCGCCTGGGCCTCGGACATCGCATCAGCAATCCGAGTGCCGTCCTCGTCTTCGGCCCGGAAGCGGGCGCGGTCCTCATCGACCAGCAGGGAGGAGGCATCTCGAAGTCGGGCCTTGCGCCCTACGGCGGCGTGGGTGCTTCAGCCTGGGTCGGCCCGGGACGGCTGACCTTCGTGGCTACCGGTGCGCTGGGCGTGGCGGCGATTCCCGAGGCGGCGGGTACTCGCCTCACGACGCGCTTCGCCGGCGGCGCGGGCCTCGGTTGGCGATTCTGACCGGTGCGGGTTCCCAGCGGATCCGGGTCATGTGTCCAAGAGGATGATCCGAGGCACCCGCCACAAGGAGCTCTCATGTACCGCCTGCCCCGTCTCCGGCACCGAATCCTCGCACCGCTCGCCGCCGCTCACCTGCTCGCCCTGTCCGGTTGCGGGTCGCTCTCCGAGGGCGGGCCTCCTCCCACACCCGAGCCGCTCGCTCCGGACACGCTGGTCCTCGACATCAATGGAGAGAAGGAGTGGGAATACGCTCGGGGTCAGGTCCTCATCACCGTGCAGACGACCGGCCCCACTCCCGACACGGTGGAGTTGCTCCACCGTGGGAAGCCGCTGGCAACGATGCTGCCTCCGTTCCAGTTCACCTGGGATACGACCTCGGAAGAGGAGGGCGCCCACCCACTCACGGCACGCGCGAAGTGGAGTGAAGTGACGTTCACGAGCAAGGTCCACACCGTGGTGGTGGACCGCACTCCCCCCGTGTTCTTCGGGGCCTTCCCTGGCTCCGTCTCCTCGGTCCCCTTCAACAACCAAAACTTCGGAGTGTACTTCTCCGAGGCGATCCTGCCTTCGAGCCTGCCGGGTTCCCAGATCAAGTATCAGAGTAACGATCGATTCATCAATTCCGCGGTAACGCAGGATGAGTTCGGGTACATCCTGAACGCAACCCATCCAGCCCTCGAATCGAGTGGATACGCGCATACGCGCTCCGCCGTCTTTCACGCGGAAGGCCTCACCGACCTCGCGGGCAATCCGTTGGTGATGCCTGGAGGAGCGGATCTCTCCTGGTCGTGGAACGTGCTGGCGTACTCGCATCATCACGTCGTCGGGTCGGCCGCCGGTCGCGTGGCCATGGCGGCGGGCGCAGGTGGTGCTCACGTCATCGCCTTCGCGAGCGGGGAGATTTCGCGGGGAAGGAATATCCACGTGCGGCAGTGGACCGAGAAGGGGGGAGGCGACATTGGAGGGCCACTCGTGGCGGGAACGAGCACGGACACCACCAGCGTGCGCGACCCCGTGGTGCAGGTGGGCTCGGATGGCCAGCCCATCGTGGCATTCCTCCAGCGGGAAAGGGACGACGTGGGATTCGCGCTCCACGTCTTCCGTTGGAGCTCGACGAAGTGGCTCTCCGTGGGGGATCGGGTGGATGCCCCCGAGGACGGTGAGGTCCTGGGTGCGGCACTGGTCCTCGACCGCCTGGGAAGACCCGTGGTGGCGTGGAGCACGCCACGGGGCATTCACGCTGCTCGCTTCGAGACGGACCAATGGAAGGAACTGGGGGGTGCGCTTCCGTCGCATGCCGCCGCGCTCGCGCCCGCACTGGCGGTCGACCCGGAGGGACGGGTCATCGTGGCCTGGGTCGGAGCCGTGGACGCGCAATCCGAAACGGGCCTCTTCGTGCGGCGCTGGCAGGAGGACACCGGCTGGGCGCCAGTGAAGACGGGAGAGCCCATCCGGGAGCACGACTTCGGGCCGGACATGACCTTCGAAGCCCCCAGGGTGGCCATTGATTCGTCGGGAGAACCGCTGGTGGTGTGGGCCGAGCACCATACCTATGGCCCCGGAGACAGCCGTGGATGGATCTGCTCAGCACGGGTCTCGGCCCTTGATTCGGATTGGCTCACGAGCTCCTTCGACGCGGATGCCAGCGGGTACAACGTCAGGCCCGAGGTTGCTCCGGCGGTCGCGGTCGACACGAGCGGGCGCGAGTGGATCTCGTGGACGAACCGCAGGCTCAAGATCCGGGACGTGAGTCACAACGACCCGGAGGAGGCCGTGGCGGAAGAAACGCAAGCCGGGCCCGCCGCCCTGGTGGTGGACGCGGAGGGCCGGACGGTGCTGGCCTGGTCGACTGGCGGCGTCGTCACCGTTGCCCGGAAATGAGGAGAGGCCGCCAGTGCGGCCTCGCGGGCTGTGACCTCACGTCAGAGGGCCTGGAGCGCCTGGACGTCCCACGCGACGTCGAGGCTCTCGTGCCTGCGGACGGTGACGCTCTTCAGGAAGCCCGGCTTCTGCCCCGGTACGAGCCGGAGCCCCGGCAGACTCCGGAGCAGGGCCTCCAATGCCAGACGTGCCTCGAGCCGTGCCAGCGGCGCGCCGATGCAGAAATGGAGGCCCTGCCCGAAGGCGAGGTGCTTCTTGACGTCAGGCCGCCGGATGTCGAAGCGCTCCGGCTCTTGGAAGCGGGCCTCGTCGCGGTTGGCCGACGCGTAGATGATTCGGATGTGGGCTCCCCTGGGAATGGAGACTCCGCCGAGCTCCACCGTCTCCAGCGCCGTACGGAACATGGCATGCACGGGGGAGATCATCCGCACCGCCTCCTCGACCGCACCCGCGATGAGGCCCGGGTCGTCCCGGAGTGCCCGCAGCTGCGCCGGATTCTCGAGCAGGAGCTCCACCGCGCCCACGATGAGGCCCGCGGTCGTCTCGTGTCCCGCGAAGTGCACCTGCATCAGCAGGCTCACCAGCTCCGCCATGCTCATGGGCGGCGTCATCTCCTGCGCCCCGGTGACGATGTCGCTCATCAGGTCCTCCCGGGGAGAGGTCTTCCGCTCCTCGAGCGCCGCGGCGAGATAGCGCTGGAACTCGACCACGCCTCGCGCGCACACGACCTGGTGCTCCACGGGGCCATGTGCCGCGAGGACCGTGGTCAGCTCGTCGGACCAGCGCCGGAACCTGTGGATGTCCGAGCGGGGGATTCCGAGAATCTCCGCGATGATGCTGGACGACAGTGGATGCGCGAACCGGAGGAACAGGTCCCCCCGCCCCTCATGCCGGAAGGAGTGGATGAGCTCGTCCACGAGGGTGCGGATGAACGGCTCCTTCTCCGCGAGGCGCCGCCCGGTGAAGGCCTTGCTGACGAGGCTCCGGAAGCGCGCATGCGCTGGAGCGTCATTGTCGACGAGGCTGGGCACCAGGGGATAGCCGTCCATCAGCGCGGAGACCACCTCCGGCGGAGTCGTCGCGGCGCCCACCGTGATGGACTCGGCGGACGAGAAGCGTGCGGTATCGGCGACCACCGCGCTGATGTCCGCATGGCGCGTCACCACCCACGACCCCAGCGCCGGGCTGAAGAACACCGGCTCCTCCCGTCGTGCACGCGCCAGGAACGGGTGGGGATTCTCGAGGTGCGGAGAGTCGAGCGGGTGGTACTCGGCACCGAGTCCTGAAGGGGCATGGGGATTGGACATACGTGCGCTGACCTCAACGGTTCGTGGGGTGGGGTGCGGGACAGCGGGCCGCACGAGGACGGCATCGCGCGGCATTTCGGCTCCGCCGAGGAGCTCATCACCCAGGATAGGAAGGTCCCAGGTTCCAGAGAACCTGGTGCCCTTGAATAGTGGAGGCGGCGGGAATCGAAGCCGCACGGGCGGATTTGGTCCCTACTCGGGCCACATGCCGCCCACCCGGTTTCCCCTATGAAAACAGGGGTGCCCTCCCGTCCGGGAGCGTCCAAGCGCGTCCGCTCGGTTTGGTCCTTTTTTGTGGTCCCTTGCGAAGTGTGTCCGCGCGCTGCAAAAGCGCTGCGGGGTGCCGCCACTCGATGCGCGATGTAAGCCAGGACTTTGCCGGGCGTCGCTTCGGGGCCTTGGAACCCTGCTGGTGCGCAGCATCAGCCAGCACCCGAGCACCGCGTCATTTCGGGGCCGTTGCGCCTGTTCATACCGAGCCACCTCGGAGCGCGTGGAGCCTGCCGGTGCGCAGCAGCGGCCAACATCGCGCCACCTCGGAGGCCGTGGAGCGTGCCCGGCGCGCGGTGACGGCCAGGGTGCGTGCCGAGCACCACCTTGGGGCCGTCGTGCCTGCCCGCGCCGAGCACCACCTCGGGCTGTAGCGACCGTCCGCACACTGCACATCAGCGCGGCCCAGGGTTTCGCCCACGCTGCGTACCTCGGGGCATGGCGCCTGCCCAGGTTGGGCAAGACGTTTCGGGCCGCGCACCACCTCGGAGCCGGGGTGCCCGCCCAGTGTGCGGCAGCCGCGAGCGCCCCTGCCGAGCGCCACCTCAGGGCCGTGAATTGTCGGAGCTACCGCGCCCGCTTCTTCCGCGCTCCGGGCTGCATGTTGGCCGCAACCAACGCCAGCGTGCGCACTGCGCGCGGACTGAGGACGGACGCACGCCGCACGAGGCGACGCATCCATGCGCTTCGTACATGTTCGCCGTGCCCCGTGGTGACGGGGTGTCCACCGTTCATGGGCCCGCAGCCGGGCAGCTCCGCTCCATTCGCAGTGGGGACGGAGCGCGCAGGACTCTGACGCGGTGTCCGTCTGGTGTGCTCCACCAGCTCGGCAGGCCGCTCCCTCTTCGCTTCTCCAGACGGGGCACGGCGATCAGTTACATCTCGTCGGTGGGCGCCGCGTTGGCGTTACGCCACCAAGCACGAGCGGTGCTAGGGTCGTCTGCTCAGCCTGGAGACCGCGATGGATGCAGACCTGTTTGGAGTCATCTACTGGGAGAGCAACACCAACAAGATGGCCGCAGGGGGCGAGCTGGGCTCCGAGTGGCACATCCGCGTGGAGAACGCGTCCCCGAATGCGCGCCAGTTCATTGGTCGCACGTTGGAGGTGACGCCGGTGCCGGACATCCGGAACTTCCAGGACCGGCGCGTTGCGATGAACGCGCAGATCGTCCAGGGCGGCGTCTCCCGACGCCGCCCTGTCGTGCGCATCAAGGGCATTTCCCTCCGCTGACCCAGGGAAGCGTCCTCGCCGTTGAATTGTAAACGCCCTGGCGGCCGTGTACCGTCTATGAGCCGGTGGTTTTGCCGGCTCGGAGGGGCCAATGCCAATCGTCGATCATACAGTGCCTGTAAAGCCAATTACGTTCGTGCCTAGGGAACACAGGCAGGGAGACAACGACTTCTGGGGCAAGGTCGATATCCATGTCTGGGCGCGCGTGCACGTCAGGGACGACCGGCGAGCGTTCCGGATTGAATACGGAATGTCCGCAACCGAGGCGGGGTGGGACTACACGACTGTCGTTGGCTCGGCTGTGACGCCGGAGTATGTGCTGCCTGGCCCCGGGGTGATCAAAGATGTCCTGACGAAGCAGTCGGAGGTTCGCTACCGGGATACCACCTGGGAGAAGGACGTGTTCCACGGTCAGCCCAACGATCTCGTGGCCCGCTGGGTGATTCAGGGCGACCGGAACGGTCCTGACGTCGGATTCGCGAGCATGTACATGGAGTTCAATCCGGTCGTCCTCCGGATTGATACGGGCCGCTGATACCTGGGCGGCAACGTCGACGGGTCCTGTTGCCCGCGTCCAGCTTGCCTGGATGCTCGCGGCGAGCCCCCAGCGCGCACCACGAGGCGCGCGTCGATGTGGCCCTCGTCCAGTTTGCCTGGACGCTCGCCACGAGCCCCAGCACTCGCCACGAGCCGTGCGTCGACGGTGGCCCGCTCGTCTGGCCTGGACACGCGCCACGAGCCCCTAACGCGCGCACCACGAGTGGCGCGTAGCCCGGCCCTCGTCTCACGGCGTCGGCGCAAATCCGCCCGCACTGTTGGCGCGCGGCGTCCGTGCCCTTTCGCGCGCCCGCGAACCGCTCCGGGCCCGCCAGCATCGGCTCGCCGCCGTGGAAGGTGACGCTGACGCTCTTGACCTTCTGCTGCACCGCCAGTTCCGAAATCTGGGCGGCGGCGGCATCCAGTACATCCAGTGGCATCACCTTCGCCTTGGTGCGGAAGGTAGTGTCCTTCAGGTTGAAGATGTAGCAGTAAGAGCAATTGATGTTGCAGAACGAAGTGCTCTTCAGGATGTAGTTGTTGATCGCAGTGGTCATTACTGCCTCGTCTTCAAAGCCAAGGACGATGAAGATGGAGCCCTCCGCGCAGCGGAGGGCCCCAGGCCAATGTTCCCACTCTCCAAGTGCGTCAAACTATTCCCCCAAGAAGCAGCCCCGGGAGACACGCACTCATGAGGTTGTCCAACTACGGCACCAGCGGAGACACCTGGGACTATGCTTCCTCTGTCTCGTCGGCCGTATGGGCTTGGGTGTAGCTCTCCGTGTAGGTCTGGTTGTAGGTCTGGCCGTATTGCTGCGCCAAATCGTCCGACCCATCAGGAGTTTGCTGGGCCAGGATGATGGCCTCATTGAGGATGGGGTGCTCGACGGAGACGGACGAGGCCGCGGCTCCCTTCAGGATGGCCAGCTGGTTGAGGGGCTCAGCGGAGGCGGTGGCCGGGGGCGCCAGCAGCAGGGGTGCCGCCACGGTCAGCGCGGTGACGGCCTTGGAGATATTCTTCAGCGAGCCCTCAGGCGCCCGCGCGGTCTCCTCGTTCTCGTTGGTCTTGGGGTTGGCGGACTTCGATTCGGTCTCTTTCTTCCACGCACTCCTTTTGATGAGGAGGACTGCCCGATGACGTGGCTGCTACCATCGTGCAGTCCAGGCCCTGGGGACGCAGCCACACTTGGAGTGCTGATTGGATTCCAATGCTTCACAATCCAGGAAATCGCGTTTGTTCCTGGGATTTAGAGTTCCTAACAAAACCGTCCAAGCGCGGTAGCTGCATGAGGTCACAGGCGAGCAGGAGGAGTGCTTCGTGAATGTCGGCCCGCCGCTTGTCACGCATGCGGAAGCGTCGGAGGGGTCGATTCCGGGCCGTGCAATGCGCGGAGAGATACCGTGCTGACGCAGGCCACGGTGGTTGGCACGAGAGGCACGGCCCTTGTCGCCGTACATCTTTTCGGGCCTGCGTCTTGGACGTCCGCTGCGCCCACGGATGGGTGGCACGGCGTCGACCAGCGGCAGCAACTCGTTGACGTCCGGGCGATTGGCCCCTTCAGGCGCACCGCTAACGGGTGTCCTCGGCGGTCCACGAGAAGATGATGCTTGCTACCCGCCTTCGCTCGGTCCATCGGGTTGGGGCCCGTTGCAGCCCCCTTTTCAGCGCACGCTCGCTACCAGGGCGCGGGGATGGCCAGCGCCACGTCCGAGGCCTGTCACCGGGCGTGCGCAGGGGCACGTCATGTCACCGTGATGGGGAAACGGTCAGCGTCACGTCGGAGGCATGCCACCGGGCATGCGGACAGGCGCGCAAACAGAAGGGAAGCAGGCGGCCCTCGGGTAGACTGTCGTTGGGAGGGAGCCAGGGTGGCTGAGAGCTCTACGTACACGGCTGACGACGTCAGGGAGCTCACGTTGCCTGTCGTGCGCGGGCGGCCGGCGGCGTTCGTCGGGGACACGGGCGCCGGCGGGCTGCACCATCTCGTCCACTTCATGCTGAACGCGGTCTACTGGGACGCGCGGCGGGGCGCGTGCCGGGACTTCGCGCTGGAGGTGGGCACGGAGGGGGCCGTTTCCCTCTTCTCCACCGGCCGCTTCGCGCCCCCGGCGGAGTTGGCCGAGGTGGTGCGCGGACGCGGCTTCAGGCAACTGGAGCCCGAGTGGGGCAGGGACAGCATGCTTCGTCGTTGGAGCTGGAGCATCGGCGTGCCCAGCTCCCTCGTGCTCTCGTCCCGCTATGAGGTGGACACATGGGAAGGGACGCGCCAGTGGCACCTGTCCGGAGTCGAGGGGCATTCCACGAGGGAGGCCCGGGAGGTCCAGCCGGCGGAGCCGCTGCCCATCGCCGCCGAGAAGGGCATCCGCATCCGTCTCGTCCCCGATGCCACCCTCTTCGAGACGACGGTGTTCGACGCGGAGAATCTCTCGCGCCGGTGCAGGGAGCTGGCGTTCCTGGTCCCCGGGGTGCGGGCCCACTTCACGGACCACCGGACGGGCGAAAGCACGCGGCTGTACTACGCCGGAGGCGTGGCCGAGCGGCTCTTGGAGCTCACCGCGGACGTGCCGCGCCGCCATCCCGAGCCGCTGGCCTTCGACGTCCAGTGGGAGGGCTTCCGCGTCCGGTGCGCGCTCCAGTGGTGTGAGGCCGAGGGCGACACGTGGTCCTACGCCAACACGGTGCGCATGCACACCAGCAGGAGCTCGTCCTCGAAAAAGTGGAGGCGGCGGGAATCGAAGCCGCCCGACGGGGAGGGTGAGGAATGTGAGCCGCCGCGAGCGTTACCGCGTGGCGGTCCTGCTTCCGAGAAAGTCTGGCCATGAGATACCTCCTGCTCCTGCTCCCCTTGTTGTCGAGCTGTGCCATGTCCTCCCGCGAAATACCGGCGCCAGGAGGAGGGGAGGTCTCCGACATGGACCGGGTTGTCCGCGACCTCTGCGACAAGCGCCTCGCGCTGCTCGGGGAGGAGTCCCACCATGGAAGCGCGAGGACGCTCGCCTTCAAGGTGGAGCTGACCCGCCGGCTCGTGGAGGAGTGCCACTACGACGCCTTCTTCATCGAGTCGGGCATCTACGACTTCCTCCGCATCCAGGAGCGGCTGGCGGCGGGCCAGCCCATCAGCGAGGACATGGTCGCCGCGGCGGTGGGCGGAATGTGGGCGAACCAGGAGGTGGCGCCCCTGATTCCGCTCCTGACCCGGTGGCTCGAGGCGGGAACCCTCGTCGCTGGAGGCATCGATGACCAGGTCAACCGGGGGACCTACGCACAGCGGGAGATGCCGCGTGAGCTCATCCCCGCCCTGGCGGGCCCCAGGCAGGCCGAATGTGGCGCGGAAATCGAGCGTTACATGTCCTGGCGGTACGACGACGCCCACCCGTACACGGTGCAGACAGCGAAGTTCATCCAGGGCTGTTGGAAGGAGCTGGAGTCGGTGCTCTCCAGTCGCGGAGGCGCCGCGACCTCCGGGACGAGGGACCACCTGCGGATGGCTCGCAACCTGGAGCGGTTCTTCGCGCGTCTGGTGGCCGTGATGTCCCGCTCCCCGGCGCCGACCGGAGGTCCCACGGACTGGAGCGATTTCAACGACCGTGACCATTCCATGTTCACGAACCTGGAATGGCACCTGTCCCAGTCACCCACGCCCAGGAAGGCCATCGTCTGGCTTGCCACGATTCATGCGGCCAGGGACCTCCAGCGTCTGGATGATGGCGGCGGACCTCGGATTCCCTTCGGCTCCCATGTCCAGGCGAAGTTCGGGGACCAGTCCTTCGTGCTGGGCTTCTCGGCGCTCGCGGGGAGCTATTCCCTCGCCAGCACGGCGCGCACGTATACCCTCGAGCCCGCGCGCGCCGACTCCCTGGAGGCCTGGGCGTTCTCGGGCCACACCTCGGACACCCGGTATGTGGAGGAGCGTCAGCTTCGTGAGCTCGGGTCCAGGGCGGCCCGTCCCGTGAACTACACGTGGATGACGGCCCCCTGGGCAACGGTCATGGATGGACTGCTCGTGTTCCGGGAGGAAAGGCCGCCGCGCCCGGTGACCCGACAGGCTCCGGCTGGCGAATAGCGGGGGAGAGCGGGAGACTCCGCGCGGCGATGCAATCATCCGACGCCGCGGGCGTAGCCCCCCCGGGCGCCCACTCCGGCGCCGGGAGGATTCTCGCGTGGACATCCACTGGGGTGGATTGCGTCAGACGCTGCGCGCACTGCGGCGCAGCCCGGGGTTCACGCTGGGGTGCATCCTGTTGCTCGCATCGGGCATCGGGGCAAGCACCGCGCTCTTCAGTGTGGTGGAAGGGGTGCTGCTGCGCCCCTTGCCCTATCCACGACCCGAGCGCCTCGTGCAGCTCTCCCAGGTGGCGGCCGACGGCCACTCGATGCGGTTCTCGGACCCCAACTTCGAGGACGTGCAGGCCCGGAGCCGCACCGTCGCGGCGCTGGCCCAGGTCTCGGACACGGCGAGTGTCGCCGTCACCGGCGCAGACGAGCCTGCCTTCGCCACGCTGGCGCTCGCCTCTCGCGACTTCTTCCCCGCCTTCGACGTGCAGCCGGTCCAAGGGCGTCTGTTCGCCAGGGACGAGCAGCAGGCGGGAGGCGCTCCCGTGGTGGTGGTGAGCCAGGCCTTCTGGAAGCGGTACCTGGGCTCGCGGCCGCTTCCCCTGGCTCGAACCCTCACCTTCGAGGGGCGTGCCTACACGGTGGTGGGGGTGATGCCCGAGTCCTTCGA
This sequence comes from Pyxidicoccus sp. MSG2, assembly GCF_026626705.1. Taxonomy (NCBI): domain Bacteria; kingdom Pseudomonadati; phylum Myxococcota; class Myxococcia; order Myxococcales; family Myxococcaceae; genus Pyxidicoccus; species Pyxidicoccus sp. MSG2. The sequence goes on along the minus strand of NZ_JAPNKC010000001.1, from coordinate 12,411,799 downwards.
CTACCCGGTGGGCACTCAGTTGTGGATTCCACGCGAGCTGGAGGCGCGCCTGCCCAGCCGGACCGCGCACAACTGGCGGGTGGTGGGCCGGCTGGCGGAGGGTGTCACCGTGGCGGCCGCGCGAACGGAGCTGACTGGAATCGCCCGGGAGCTCGCGGAGCTCCACGGCCAGGACACCCGCATGCGTGACATCGCCGTGGTGCCCCTCCGGGAGAGCCTGGTGGGACATGTCCGGCCCACGCTCTACATGCTGTTGGGGGCCGCGGCCTTCCTGCTGCTGGTGGCGGGCGCCAACGTCACCAACCTGCTTCTCGCCCGCGCTGCCTCCCGCGGGCGCGAGCTCGCCGTCCACGTGGCGCTGGGCGCGGGGCCCGGCGCGCTGGTGTGGCGGTTTCTCACGGAGTCGCTGCTGTTGTCGTTGGCGGGGGGAGCGCTCGGAGCCGTGTTCGCCACCTGGAGTGTGAGCGCGTTGCTCGCGCTGGAGCCGGGCCACCTGCCGCGCGTGGGGGAGGTGGAGGTGAACGCCACGGCGCTCCTCTTCGCGCTGGGGCTGTCGCTGCTGCTCGCGATGGGACTGGGACTGGTGACGGCGCTGCGCGCGGCGCGCCAGAGCCCGTGGGCCGCGTTGGTGCAGGCGGGGCGCACGCAGACGGGGGGAGGGGGCGCCGACCGCATGCGCCGTGCCCTGGTCGTGGGGCAGCTCGCGCTCGCGCTGGTCCTGCTGGTGGGGGCGGCGTTGCTCGGACGCAGCATGATGAGCCTGCTCTCGCTGGACCCGGGCTATCGCACCGAGGACGTCGCGGTGGTCGGCCTCGTGCTTCCTCCGGCCGAGGGCACGGCGCAGGGGCTGCGCAACGTCCAACTGCAGGAGCAGCTGCTCACGAGGCTGGGCGCGCTGCCCGGCGTGCGCGCGGTGGGGGCCGTGAGCGTCTTCCCGCTCGAGGGAGGCGAGGGGGGCGATGGCACCTTCCTCGTGCTCAACCGCCCCGACGAGGTGGGAAGCTTCGAGGACTTCGGGCGGCTGGCGAGGGAGCCCGAGCGCACGGGCTCCGCCGAGTTCCGCGTGGCGAGTGAGGGCTACTTCCACGCGCTCGGCATCCCGCGGGTGCGTGGGCGCCTGTTCGATGAGCGCGACACCTTCGATGCGCCGCACGTGGCGGTCATCAGCGAGTCGCTCGCGAAGGCCCGCTGGCCCCACGAGGACCCGCTGGGCAAGCTCATCCAGTTCGGCAACATGGACGGAGACCTGCGTCCCTTCACCATCGTCGGCGTGGTGGCGGACGTGCGCGAGCGCGGCCTGGATGAGAAGCCCAGGCCCATGTTCTATGGCTGCTCCCGGCAGCGGACGCGGGCCTTCTCCCGCTTCCACCTCGCCGTGTACGGCCCGGTGGGCTCCACGGCCCTGGTTGCCGCGGCGCGGCCGGTGCTGCGCGAGCTTGCTCCCGAGTTGCCAATGCGGCTGAGCACGATGGAGAGCCTGCTCACGGGCTCACTGGCCTCGAGACGTTTCAGCCTCCTGCTGCTGGGGGCCTTCGGCGCGGTGGCGTTGCTGCTCTCCGTGGCGGGGCTCGCGGCCGTGGTGTCCTACGCGGTGGCGCAGCGCACGCGGGAGTTCGGCATCCGCTTCGCCCTGGGGGCGACAGCGGGGGACGTGCTGGGGCTGGTGCTCCGCCAGGCGGTGCTGCTCGCGGGGCTCGGGGTGGTGCTCGGCGTGGTGGCGGCGTTGGGGCTGAGCCGTGTGCTCGCGGGGCTCGTGTACGGAGTGAGCACCACGGACCCGCTCGTCCTCGCGGGGGTGGCGCTCCTCCTGCTCTGCGTGGCCCTGCTCGCCAGCTGGCTGCCGGCCCGACGAGCCTCGCGTGTGGACCCGATGTCGGTGCTGCGCTCGGAAGGTTGAACCCTGGCACCAGGGGTTTTCACCACCGAGCGCCGTGGAAGCGCTCGGCCCCGCCGCCCGTCAGGGGCAGTAGGTGCAGTAGAAGAAATCAGAGTGCGAGGCGTACGGCCCGTCCCCGCCCGGGCCCCAACAATCCGTGGTGCAGTCGTCGTGTGTGGGGAGGCTTCCTCTCCTCGACCCGCGACGTCACGCCCGCCAGGGACATCCATGACCCTGTGGATTTCCCGTATCTGTATTGCACCTGCTTCCATGTGGTGAACCGCGCGGCCAGCTCTTTTCAGCCGCGTGGCGGAGAGGTCTCTCGAGAGGTACTCGGCTTGGGGGCAGTGCTGGGACTTGACGCGGAGCGGCCTCTTCATCGAACGGAGGCTGGGCGTTGATGAAGATTCACTCTTGATACTACTGTTACTGGATGGACCTTCGAACGAGCTGGCTCTGGCGCTGTGGAGTCGTCGTGGTGGCCGTGGGACTGGCCGCCTGCAACGCGGGTGAGGTGAGCGAGGAGGGAGGGGAGGGCACCTCGCTCGAATCGGCCGAGTCGTCGCTGGTCTGTGAGGTGTCCCAGACCTGCGCGAGCGGTATCTCCGTCACTTGCAGCTCCGCGTCGGGCGTGTGTACCTCGGGTGCGGACGGCGGCGGTTGGGTGGAGTGTGACGGTGCCCGCACCTACTGCCCGCCGGCCTGTACCTGCGGCACCACGCGCTACACCGCCTCCCGGTATGGCGAGGGTGAGACCTGCGGCGCCGCCGCCTTCCAGGCGCGCGGCTTCCTCTCCGAAATGGTGGCCGCGAAGTGCCCCGCCGGCGGCTGCAACATCTCTGACAGCTTTGGCACCTGTGTGCCGCTTGGCCCCAGTCGCCTGGACGGCTTCCGGATCACCATCACCCGGACCTACTCCTGCAAGGAGCCGGCGAACTGCCAGTAGGCGTCTGTTGCTGCCCCGGCTCCGCGGAAGCGCCGTGGAACCGGGGCAGATGCAGACGCTGCTCCGACATGGCCGAAGTCAGCGCGCCCGCCTCCCGGCGGAGGGCTTCTTTCCCGCGCTCTTGTTCCTGGCCAAAGCGGCCTTCGCCTTCGAGGGTGCCGGCTTTCCTTCTCCGCGCGTCGTCTTCGCCTTTGCGGCCGCCTCCATCGTCTTTCGGGCCGCGGTCTTCTCGCCTTTCCGTAGCGCGAGCGCCGCGGCGATCCACTCCGGCGCGTAGGTCGACGTGCAGCCCTTCGGGATCGGTCGCGGGTCCCACCGGCCGAGGCGCTCGCCGATGGCGATGACCTCCGCGGTGTACGCAGGCAGGTGGAGGCCGATCCAGACCAGGCAGAAGTTGATGCCCTCCTTCACCCGGTACGGTGCATCCGGCAGCTCACGCTCGATGCGCGCGAGCGTCGCGCCAACGTCGAGCTCCGTCGCGAGCCCGCGTGCGATGCGCCCGGCGAGGAGCTTCCATCCTGCGCGGCGAGGGAGCTCCGCGCTGCCTTCCATCCACCGCACCTGCAACGCCTGGGCGATGGGCGCATGCACGAGCACGCGTCCGACGAGCTCGTCGACCAGGGTCGGGTTCGAGAGCGGCTCGAGGAGCCCGCGCGCCTCCTTCTCGGTGAGCGCCGAGGGCTCGAGCAGCATGCACGCGAGGATGCGCGCCTCGTGGTTGCCGGTCGCCCACAGCTCCAGGCCGAGCCCGTGGTTCGTCCCAAGCGCCGCCGCGAGGCCACGGAGCTTGCCGAGCAGCACGCCGAAGACGTTGTCGCCCGCACCGTCGCGCACGTAGCGCTGGCGCACCTTCTCGTCTCCCTGGCTCTCGAGTTGCTTCATCACCTGGGAAAGCGTCATCGGTTTCGGCATTCGGGAACACCTCGGCGGACGATGAGGGGGGACGGCGACGGAAGGGTGGCACGACGGGTGCCGTGGGTGGAGAAGCGCTCGCGGAGGAGCTGGATGCAGTGGCTCAGTGGCGCGGGGCGCTGGCGGGATGCGCGGGTGATGCTCCTGGCCGCCGCGCGCACGCGGAAGGTGAACGTGGAGTTGGCACGTCCGGGGGAGTGGCTGACCTGGCAGGCCCGGACCTGACGGTTTACGGACGTGCCTCGTCGTATCGGCGTATCCGCTCTCGCACTCCCGCTGCCATCGGATGGTTCGGGGGGGCCACCTGGAGGAAGCGGCGGTAATTCCTCGCGCCCTCGCCGATATTGCCCAGGCGGGCCTGGGCCGTCCCTGCCAACAAGAGGCACTCCGTATGATCGGGGACGAGCGTCAGGCAGCTCGTAGCTGTCTTGAGTGCCTCCCTGTAGCCCGTCTCGGACTTCAGCTTCAACGACTCCCTGCTGAGCACGACCAGGCGATCGGCCGCCTCCAACTGGTCGGATTGCACGCCTTGCAGGGGTCTGTCCGGGGCGTCGTCGGCCACTACCGGAACGGCTCTGACCTGCATGTGGCCGTGGTTGTCCGAGGGGTCATCATCAACGAAACCGCACTTCAGCGCTTCAATCCCCCGTACCCGCACCTCCGTACCCTGAACCAGGAGGAACGCAACAGGCCCGCCCGCAGCAGACGCTCTCGCCGGGTGGGGAGGACTCCATTGGACACAGGCAACCCGGCGCACGGGGCCCCGTTTCAATCCATAGATGAACGCCCCCGCCCCCAAGGGCGTCAGCGTCAGGGAATAGGTGGCCGCTCGACTCAGCCCCTCGAGCAGGGCGGCATTCTCCACGGACACCCCCATCGACTCCGGACGGAAGGCGAACTCCTTCTCCGAGCCTGGCCGCGAATTCCAGATCTGGAGCATCTGCTCGGGCGTCGAGTGCTGGGGGGGAAAGCCCAGCGTGAAGAACGAGATGGCCGAGACGCCCCGGAAGCTCTGCGGGGTGTGGGTCACCCGTCCCAGCTCGGCATCTCCGGACACCTGCTCCCCCGAAAGCAGGTAGAGGAGAGGCGGCACGTTCGAGGTAGACGGCTCCTCGATGCTCGGCCGATCTGGGGGCTGGGAGTCGGAGAACTTCGAGACTGAATAGATCACGGCCGGCTTCAGCCCCGAAAAGGCGACGAGGCTTCGCGGCACCAGGATCACATCCCGCTGGGCGTCCAGGCGGAGGGAGATTTCGGAAGGCCGTTCCGCCCCGGCGCCCGCTTCCAGTGCCTCGCTCGCGGAGGTCGTCGTGGTCGCGACAACCTGCTCGGATTGGCTCGGAGCTACAAGCGCAGAGCGCGATTCCGAGTTTGTCTCTCGCAGAGGTTGAGGCGACGACGGGTCATGCCCGACCGGAGGGGCCGAACTCCCATCCAGCATCAGAACAGCGACCACCGCGAGAGTCAGGATGAGGCCTGCTCCGGCCATGAGGCTTCCCCGCGGGAGGCTCGGCGAGCGGACGGGCACCGGTACCGTCTCGAGGTCCTCCCCGGGCGTGGGAACGCCCGGGACCGGGGTCCGCGGCGTCGGCCGTGGGGCGGGCGTCTCCTGGACCTGCTCCCGGGCTGTCGAGGGTGTGGGAGCGGTACTGCGCCAGCGTGCCAGTTCCTCACGGAACGAGGGTGGCACCGGCAGCTCTCGGCCGTCCCGGGCCAGATCCTCCCGGAACAACTCCCGGACGAGGTGCGCCAGGTTCATGGATGAGAACCGGGGGGCGAAGCTGTAGAGGAATCCCGCCAGCGCATCACCGAAGGCGTGGCTGGATTCGAAGCGCGAGTCGAGATCCACCGCCAGCGCGCGCATGACAATCTCATCCAGCTCGGCGGGCAGGTCCTTGCGCAGTTGCCGGGGTGATGGGAAATCACCGCTCGCCAGCCGCATCATCACCGTGTGCTGCGGCCCGGAGACAGGCCTCTGGCCGCAGAGCAATTCGAAGAGCACCACGCCGGTGGCCCAGACGTCGGTGCGCGCGTCCACCTCCTTCCCGCGCGCCTGCTCCGGCGAGAAGAAGAGGTACTTCCCCTTCACCACTCCGGGCTCGGTATTGAAGTTGCGCTGCAAGCGCGCCTTGGCGATGCCGAAGTCGACGATCTTGACCTGGCCCTCGTAGCTGATGAGCACGTTGTCCGGGGAGATGTCCCGGTGGACGATGCCCAGTGGCTGGCCCTTCTCGTCCGTGCGTGTGTGCGCGTAGTGCAGCCCCCGGCACATTTCCAGGGCAATGAGCGTGGCGATGGGAATGGGCAGCGCGGACAAGCCCGTCCGGGCAGCGCGCTTGAGGATGTGGTGGAGCGGCTGGCCGTCCACGAACTCCATGGCCAGGAAGTAGTTGCCGTCCACCTGCCCGAAGTCGAAGACCTGGGCCACGTTGCCGTGCGACAGCGTGGCGGAGATGCGCGCCTCGCTGATGAACATGGAGATGAACGCCTCGTCGTCGGCGAACTCTGGCAACACCTTCTTGATGAGCACGGACTTGGTGACGCCGGCCGCGCCCATCAGCCGGGCGCGCCAGGTCTCCGCCATTCCTCCCCGACCGATAGGGTCCTGCAGCTCGTATCGGCCGAAATGCTTCCCCTGGTCGGTTGCCATTGCTCGCGTATGGTACTGCCCTGGCGGGGTGGTTGCGAATCCCTACCCACGGAGCAGCACCCGGCGGCTGACGATGCGGCCCGGCCCAGGGGTGACGCCGGCAGGGCCTGGGGCAACCGTGCTACTGCTGCACTGGCCAGCGTGTGGACGCTGCGTTATCACGTCGCATGGCCCTCACGCCCCAGCCCTATCCCTCCCTGCCCGGTGCGCGGTTTCAACCCCTGGCACGCGAGCTCGGCTTCGCGCGCTACAATCTGCTCGACGTCAGCTACGACTCGGTCAACTACGAGGACCTGTTCGGCGGCCGCGACGTCGACTTTGTGGTCCACGAAGGCACGCTCACGCTGAGCGGACCGATCTACGTACAGAATGAAGACCCGATGGTTTGCGTCGTCGAAGGCGATCTGATCGTCGACGGCCCGCTGGTGATCCGCGACCTCGACCTCTACGTGCCGCTGTGGATCAAGGGCTCGCTGCTCGCCCGTGATCTCCTGCTCAGCCTCGACGCCCAGGTGTTCATCGAGGGCGACCTCAAGCTGACCGGCAACCTCGTCACGTACGGCACGGACGCGACCCACCTGGTCGTCCACGGCGAGGCGCAGGTCGGCGCATGGCTGCGGCCAGGCCACCGTGGCGCGCTCTACCTCCCGGCATCGATACCCGATCCAATCGAGGGCGAGGCGCTCGCAGTGCGGCTCGCCCCCACGCTCGACCCGCGCGGAAACCTCCCATTGACCTTGTGCGAGCACATACTGGCGGGCCAGCCGCTACTGCGCGACTGACGCGCGCGTAACGGTCAAACGAGTGGGTGGCCCCGTCAGCGGTTGTCCTCGGCCCCTTCGCTACCCTCCCTCCTCCTCCACAGCACCCCCGGAGGCCCGTGCCGGCTGGGCCTCGGGTAGGGCATGCCTGGGCTCGCCGAAGGACATCAGCCGGCGGTGCAGCGGCGCGAGCAGGCCGAGGAGGAGCGCGAGCGCGCCGGTGACCTGCAGGATCCGCTCGATGGAGACCGACTCCGCCAGGGGGCCGAAGAGCAGCATGGACAGCGGCATCAGCGCGGTGGAGAGCATGGTCATCACGCTGAAGACCCGACCCAGGTAGGCCGGCTCCACCTTCTCCTGGAGCATCACCATGGCGGGGGTGTTGTAGAGCGGCATCGCCACGCCGAAGAGCGCCATGAACGCCAGGTACACCCCGAAGTGGGGCACCACGCCGAGGGCCAGGGTGCAGGCCCCCATGATGAGGGTGGAGGCGACGATGGTCCGCATGCGGTTGTCGAAGCCCTTCCACACGGCGAGCGCGGCGCCTCCCAGCATCATGCCCACCGAGAAGACCATCTCGATGGCCGTCAGCCGCCACACCTCGACCCCGAAGCTGCGCGCCGTCTGCAGTGGCGGGAGGAACGCGGCGGGGGTGATGAGCACCAGGATGCCCCCCTGGTAGAGGAAGAACGGCACCAGGTGCGCGTGGCCGCGGATGTACCCGAAGCCGTCGCGAAGCTCCCGCAACTGCGAGGCCCCCTCCTGCACCGGCGCACGGGGGCGCGCCTCCACCCGGACGAAGAAGGCCACGAGGCCGATGGCCAGGGCCGCCGTCACCACGTCCACGTAGAAGAGCACCTGCAGGGGGGCCACGGACATGAGGAAGCCGGCGAGCGCCGGGGCCCCGAGCATGTTGACCGAGGTGAGCGTGCCCTGGATGCCGTTCACCCGCATCAGCTGGTCCTCGGGCACCAGCTGCGGCAGCAGCGCACCCACCGACGGCTGCTGGATGGCGGTGCCCAGGGAGCGCACCGCCGCGGCCAGGAAGAAGAGCCACAGCTCCGTGCCGCGCAGGGTGAACACCACGGCCAGCGCCAGGGTCACCAGCGCAATCAGCGCATCGGCGAGGACGATGAGCTTGCGGCGATCGTACCGGTCGGCCCAGACCCCTGCGAAGGGCGAGAGGAGGAACGTGGGCAGGAAGCCGGCCACGATGTAGAGCGTCATCATGACGCTCGAGCGCGTCTGCAGCGTCACCTGCCACAAGAGCGCGTACTGCACCAGGGATGAGCCGAGCAGCGAGAGGGCCTGGCTGCCCAGGAAGAGGGCCGTGTTGCGCTTCCAGGAGGCGTGCATGTCGGGACTGTAGCCGTGATCCTGGCGTCGACGTCAGATACGGAGAGTCCCGTTGACGAAGGCGATCTTCGGGCTCCGAAAGCCCATGGCGACCCACGCGCCCAGGAGCTTGATGAAGAATGAGACGGATTGCCGCCTGGCGTTCGGGACGTCATCGGGAAGCGCCGAGCCGGCCGGAAGGTCACCTGTCATCGTCCGCATCTCGAGCGGGGGCAGCGTTCCAACGGGCCAGAGACAGCCATAGAGACTGAGCCAGTGGCCGTTCTCGAATTCGAGGAACACCGGCGTGTTGCAACAGCTGGCCACGACCCGGCGGGTCTTGGCGTCGGGCGTGAGGCGGAACTCCTTGAGAAGGTCGGTGCCTTCGAGAAAGCGGACGCGATCCTTGCGGTAGAGCACGAAGCGCGTCGCGCCGTGCTTTTCCAGGACCGGCGGGGCCGCGGTGAGGGACTGCATCCTGGTGCCGGCCGCACGGCAGCTGTTGCAACAGCACTCGGCGCTGAGGATGGGCGCTCCCTCCACCTGGAGATGCACCTGTCCGCAAATGCAGCCGAGCCGAGGGGTCTGGGTCATGGACGCGCTTTCTTCTCGTGAGGGTAGCCGAAGAGGAGCGGTTTCTCACGGGCGCTGGGTCAGGCGCCAGTGCCGCGGACGTCGCAGGGTGTATTCGAAGGACACGGTGCTCTTGCTGGTGGGCGGCACCACCAGGTCCCACTGCAGCTCGCCCTTCTTCTCGTCCTGGCGGGCGGCGGGCGAGGTACGCACCAGCTTCACCTCCACCTTGCCGTCCTGGCTGAGGGGCCACTGGTCCACCACGCGCACCTGCATGGGGAACGGATAGGGATTGAGCACCTCCCGCGTGACTTCATAGGTGTTGAGGTCGTCCTTGGAGATGAAGCCCTCACTGGCCTGCACCAGGCGCACGTTGCGGGCGGTGCGCACGGCGGGGTCGACGCCGAGCGGCAGGGTGAAGGACTCGCCAGGGACGACGAGCTTCAGCACCGCGGTGCCGGCCGGGTCTGCCCCGACGAAGAGGGCGGCGTCGCCGCCCGGCAGCACGGTGCGCGACGGGCTCTTGAGCTGGGCGACGAGGAAGGCGTCCTCCGCGAGGGCGGGGAAGACGTGGCGTTCCACCTGCACGGGCCAGGACTCGATGAGGAGGGGGACGACGCGCTCGCCCTGGCCGCTGCGCACCGTCTCCGGACGCGGCGCGGTGAAGGCCAGGTCGTAGCCGCCGGCGAGCGAGGCGGGCAGGTCCTCCGACAGCCGTGGCGGCTGCCAGCCGGGCGGCGGCGCGAGGCCCACGTAGGAGTCCACGCCGGGCTCGGGCGAGACCGCACCGCCGCTCGAGAGGCCATCCACCGTCTCGGCCAGCGACTCAAAGGAGCGGGCCGCGCCTCCCTTGCCGCCCGGACGCGCCACTGCGATGCGCTTGATGAACTCCTCGTCCACGGCGACGCCCGTGGTCGTGGAGCCCACGTCGATGCTCGATGCAGTGCCGGTGACTTCCACGGTCTCATCGTGCGACTCGGGGAGCAGGTTCGCGTTGACGCGGATGGTGCGGTTGGGGCGCAACTGGACGTCGGCCCGGGCGTAGGGCCGGAACTGCTCCACCTCGAACCTCAGGGTGTAGACGCCAGGAGGAAGGGACGGGATGCGGTAGTTGCCCTGCGCGTCCGTCACCACGGTCTGCTCGCCCTGTAGACCAGGCGAGGTCGCGGTGACGACGGCGTCGGGCACGGGCTGCCGGCTCAGGGAGTCGACGACGGTACCCACAAAGGTGCTGCTGGCATCTCCGCTCTGGGATGGGCGGGAGATCCGCTCCGGGGAGGACTCGGGCGTCCCGGAGGACGGCGTCTGCGCGGCCTCGGAAGGGAATGGCCTGCCCGCGCGCGTCAGGAGCTGTTGGCGCAGCGAGAACACCGGGTCCGGTTCGGGTGCGCGCGAGGGCAGGGGTGGAGGTGCGCTGGCGCGCTCTTCCTGCCTTCGTGGCTCGGGGATGAAGCGCTCCAGGGTGCCGAGCTTCCACGTGGCGAACCGGGGCAGCGACGTGGCGGTGGAGGGCAGGGCGGTGCTGAGCGTGAGCTTCGCGCCCTCCCAGTTCTCGCCCGTGTCCTGGCTGACGCGGCCGGAGAAGGCCACCTGCACGCGCTGCTTCTCCGGCTGGAGCTGGAGCTCGTAGCGCGGGTACCAGCGGACACGCTGGGGGACGAGATACGAGAGCTGCACCTTCGTGAGCCCCGTGCCGGAGAGGGTGACGGCCACCTCGATGCCCGGCTTCCGGGGCCACGTGCCGAGCTGGCCCGCCTCTTCGAGTCGCTTCCCGCGCTGGTCCTTCAGCGCGAGCGCCCGGTCCTCCAGCTCAAGCATGCGCGCCTCCAGCTTCGCGGCGGTGTCGACGAGGAAGCCGGCGGACGCGCTCCACGTCGCGGCCGGGGAGGGCGGCCGCTCGCCGGTGGCGGGGTTCATCGAGTACGGGTTGACCTTCGGATGCACCTGGCGAAGCGCTTCGAGCTGGAGCCCCACGGCGGCGCGCTCGGCCTCGGCGCGGGCGAGGTCGTCATCCAGCGTGTCCAGCGCGTCGAGCAGCTTGCGCGCCTCCTGCTGGGGGAAGGGCGGGGCGTCGGCGGGGCGCACGTCCACCGAGGAGACCTCGGCGCCCTGGGCCTCGACGCGGATGGAGTCGGGGTCCACGAAGTCCGGCAGCCGGGGCAGCTCCACCCGCTGGGTGCCGGAGACGGTGAGGGTGGCGGTCCGCACCACGCGGGCCCTGTCGCTGTAGACGGTGACGGCGCTGATGGGCGCTTCGGTGGTGGCGTGGAGCAGGCTCGGGAGTCCGAGAAGAAGCATGGCGCCATGCTATCCAGTGGGGCGCGGGGGCATCTTCACGGAGCCATCATGGTGCGCGCACGAAAGGCTCATTCCTTCGAGCGCGCTCGACGTCAGCCATGACAGGGACGGCGTTGGCGAGGGAAGAAGACCCACGGCCCGATGGGTCTCACCACCGGGCCGTCGGTTCCGACCAGACGTCGGCTTCCTACCTCATTGCCACCGGTACACGGCGACGTCGTCGTTGCTGAAGTAGCGCGTCAGGCACGCCGACTGCGGCGAGCACAGCACCTCGCCCGTGCCGGTGTTCATGTAGAGCTGCGAGGGCGTGAACGGCAGCGTCACCGTGCGCGTGCCCGCGGTCTTCACGTGAACCATGAGCGTGTTGCCGCGTGCTTCGACGATGTCGCCGGGAGCCGTGAACAGTGTCACACCCGCATCACTCGCGAACTGGCGATAGAGCTCGCTGGTGAGACCCGGCGAGGCCGAGTGGATCACCGTGTAGCTGCCGCCAGTGACGGTGAAGACCTTCTTCGCGAGCGCGGGCTTCGCCGTGTCGTAGATGTACGACCCGAGGTTGGTCGACGTCCCATCGAAATAGAACCACGGGGTCAACGGGTACTCGAGACCGTAGTTGGTGCTGGCCGTGATCGTCGGATCGACCTGCAGCGTCGGGAGCGTGCCGGTCCCCAGATTCGTCGTGATGCCCGTCAGGTTCGTGATGTTGCTCACCGAGGGGGCGACATCGCCGTTGAGGTAACCTGCCCCCTGGATGAAGAGCAGCGTCTTGCCCGCGACCTTCAGCTTGTTCGCGATCGCCGTGCGGTTTTCCGTCGTCACATTGAAGGCGTTGAGGAAGATTGCCAGCTTGATGCTCGACGCCGGGAAATTGGCACTCTGCAGGTCGTCGAGGCGGTAGATGCGGAACGGTGCACCGATGCGCGCAATCGTGTCGAGGGCACTGCCATACACCCTGTTCGCGTAGTCGTAGCTCGACTCACCCGCCGGGTTGATGGCGGGCATGTACGCTGGCGACAGGTCGTCGACGATGACCGCAACCTGCGGTGTCACCGGGTTGGTCACGTTCGTCGATACGCGGTTCGCCTGCGCCACGATGTCGGCGAGCGCGTCCCACAGCTGATCGGTCTCGTTCGGGTAGGCAGCATCTCCGAACCAACCGCCAGTGAGATCGAGCCAGTAGAGGCCGTTGCCGTGGATCGCGGTCGCAATCGCATTGCGGCGGAGAACCGCTTGGGTCTTCGCAACCGTGTTGGCGAACTTGTAGCCGGCAGATGCGGGCGCCAGGACCGTGCGGGTATCGTCCTCGTGGATCCACAGCTTGCTGTAGTTGTTCGGCGAGTCCATTGGCCCCTGCGGGATGAACGGCTGGCCCGTATCGCGCCCCCACGCGTAGCTGAGCGGCGCCGCAATCGCGTCAATCGAGCTGCTGGCGAGAAGCGTCTTCAGCCCGAGGTGACCGCTGGCCGGCAGGTTCCACTCACGACCGAACAAGTAGCCATAGAACGCGACGGTCAGGATGCGGTTTCCGGTGAGCGTCTTGGCGGTGCTGCACAGGTCGCGGATCGCGCTCGCGATACGAATCGACTGGTGCTGGTTGAAGTACGCCGCGCGCTTGGAGTTGATGTTCGTCGGGTCGAGCACGAAGTTCGGAAGCGTTGAACCGTTGGCGGCGCCGCCGTTGCGTTCGGCGAGGGTCGGAACGCGACAGCCCGTCACGAGATCGCTCGGGAGTCCGCTCCACGCGCAGAATTCCGAGCTCGCCGCGTTGGTGACCGTTGGATAGTAGAAATTCGCCATGCTCGCGACCGACCACGGCAGGCCGGACGAACCACCCGCGGGGATGCCGCCGGCAGCCAGTGGCTCGAGAAACCACTCACCGCTCGAAAGGAAGGTCGGCATGAATCCGACGACCTTGCCCTGGTAGTTCTGGTCGATATGCCCGAGCACGTTCTGGATCTCGGTGCTCGCCGCAGTGATCCATGCCGCGTTGACATCAGGAAGCGTCTGGTTTTCGTATGCGCCCGCCATGTTCACACCGCGGAGGAGCTCGCTGCTCGGCGCTTCGATGAACCACCGGACCAGGAGGTACGGTGGATGCGCCATCGCGTTGAGGTGCGAGATGAGCTGGTTCAGGAAGTACGTCTGCGTATTGAGGAGGTGTACCTCGACGATGGGAACCGCACCGGCAACGCCGTACAAATGCGAATCCATCGCCGCGAGTTGCGTGTCGAAGTCGCTCCAATTGCCGTTCCCGACGTCGGTCGTCTGCGCGTTGAGTGCGAGGAAGAGCGGAACGCCCTCGGTGCAGGTGCCGCCGCCCTGCGGGCAGATGCGAACCTTCTTGCGCTCGGAGTCGGAGGTGACGGTCACGGTCGGGCCGCTCCAGCCACCACCAGGGCACGAGGCCGTGAAGCTCTGCGAGGTCGCGTTCGGACCGACGCTCACGGTGCGCGAGGTCGGTGAGAACGTGCAGCCCGACTTCGACGGCGTCACCGTATACGTGCCCGTCGGTAGCGAGCTGAGCGTATAATCTCCGCCCGAACCCGTGGTCGTCGAGTAGCCGCCGGTGGCGGTGAGGGTCGCCGACGCGGTGCCCGCGTTGCCCGAGATCGAATAGGTGCTCGTACCGCCGCAATTGATCGTGAAGTTCTTACCCAGACCGTCAGGCGCGACAGTGACCGCCATCGACGACGGGGAGAACGTGCAACCACCCTTCGACGGCGTGACCGTCCACGTGTTCGGAACGAGGCTATAGATCGTATAGTTGCCGCTTGCGTCGGACACGGCCGAACGCGGGCCGACCGACACGGTGACGCTGGCCGCACCCACGTTGCCGCTGATTTTGTAGTAGGTGAATGACGGCGAGCCGAGCATCGGGTGGGGACCGACGTCGTTGTCGTTGAGCGCGTAGCCGTAGAGCGAGTGCGTACCGTACTGCCAGCGCGGGTCGTCCGGGATGTCCCAATGCCAGCCGTGCATCGTCGTGCCGCCGCAGACGTTGACGACGTCCGGCCGTGAGAGATTGGCCGATACACCTCCCGCGATGACTCCTGTCGCGTAGGTGCCGTCCATGTAGAAGTGCATCGTGATTGGCGACGCCCATCCGTCGGGATCGCACGTCCAGCCGTCGCTGAAGTACCGGCTCGTCGATACGTTCGCCCAGATACCCTCATGGTTGCCGATCGGCGCGGTCGGCCCGATCGCCTGGCTCACGACACCGGTGACACCCTCATTCTGTTTCACGCTGTCACCCGGTTCGACGTCAACCCGGCAACCTGTCGCCACCAGGACGGTGAATGCGGCTACCATCGTCCACACTGTTCGCATGTTTTGTATCCTCCACTCGGTGGCGGCCCGTCTATTGGGCGTCACTCGGGATGTCAACGGTCGAGGCTTGAGACAGAGCGCCTGTTCAGCTGGCCGAGGTGCCAACGAGCATCCGAGCTTCGCAATCTCAAAAGACAGTCATCCCCTCATGCGGGTCGCCCGTGCGCACCGCGCTGGAGCAGCCAGGCGGAGCCGAGAAACAGTGCGACGAAGCCAGCGTTGAGCGCCAGGAGCTCGAGCATCTGCGAGTCGCCGCCCATCGAGGAGGACTCTCGTTTGAGATCGCGTCTGGCTCGCTCAAGCTTGTCGAAGACCGGGTCGATCTTCGTCACCTTCTCCGCGATGATCCCCCAGTTGTACGCCGCTGGGCGCCAGCTAAATCGCCCCGGATGTGCCCGCCTTGGGGCGATACCACTTCACCCAGGGCCGGTCCGGGCGCGACGCAACCGGCGAGCGGGCGCGGCGATAATCCCGCCACGAATACCCCCTCCACGAATTCCCCCCACCCAGGCAGTTCCCGCCGGCCCTGGAGAGAGCAGTCTCCGGGGGCCGTGGCCTTTCGCGCGCGCACGGCCTGTCGCACGTCACCCCTGAAGGACCCACCCCATGCATTCCCCTCCGCCGGAGCGGCCCGTCCGCTCCCTCTTCACGTCGCGTCCGGGCCTCATCGGTGCGCTCGCCTGCGTCCTCCTCACCGCCTGCGTCGCACCTTCCGGCAGCCCCGAGCCCATCGAAGCGCCCGGGGCCACCACCGTGCGACAGGCGCTCGCTTGCAGCGGGGGAGGCAGCATCGACCAGCACGCCGCGCAGTGCGACGGCACGGGGAAGCTCCTCTCCTGGGCGCCACCCACGAACCCGGGCTCCGCCGCCGCGTATGACTACGTGCTGGACCTGAACCAGAACTACCTGCTCGCGCTGCCCGATCTGTCCAACCTCACGAACCCGTCGGTGCCCAAGCCCGCCTACTACGCACACTCGTACCTGTGCAGCGGCACGGCGCCCGGGTGTTCTCCCGCCGGCGCGCCGGTGGGCTGGCCCCACAACCCCGCGGGCCTGAACGCGATGCTCATCGAGTCCGGCCTCGCGTACTCGCCCTACAAGAACGACCCGCGCCTGCGGAACGCCGCGCTGGCGCTGCTGGACTGGCACCTGGCGCACGGAATGACGGCCGTGGGGGACCACTGGTCGCAGGTGCCCTACGCGAGCGGCGCCAGCGGCACGTTGACGTACGCCGGCACGCAGGCGGGCAGTTCGGTGGGAGTAGGGGACGGCGTGGGCTACCTCCAGCCGGAGAAGGTGGGCGCGCTCGCATGGGCCGCCGTCCAGGCCTTCAAGTTCAATGGCAACACGGCCTACCGCGACATGGCCATCAACGCGGCAAACCAGCTCACCAGCCACCTGCGCACCCCGAGCGCCACCGTGTCGCCGTGGCCCTACCGCGTGCGGGCCTCCGACAACGCCGTGCGCACCGGCGCGAACATCGTCGACAACCAAGCGTCCAACGTCGTCGAGCCCCTCAAGCTCTTCCAGGAGCTCATCCGGCTGGGCCAGGCGGGCGCCCTGGACGGCGCACCCGGCTACACCCCCACGCGGCTGTCCCAATGGCAGAGCACCCAGGCCACGGTCCTCGCGTGGCTGCTCGGAGCCAACGGCCCCATCGCGACGCAGAACTGGACCCAGTACTTCGAGGACGTGGGCTCGGACGCCACCAACAACCTGAACCAGCTCGTCCCCGGGGAGACGGCCAAGTTCCTCATGGACAACCCCACCCTGGACCCGAGCTGGCAGTCGCACGTGCAGAACATCATCGCCTTCATCGAGACGAACTTCGGGGACACGCTCGAGTTCGGCGCGCGGCCCATCAAGGAGCAGTACGCCTTCCACTACAAGATGGGCAGCCACACCGCGCGCTACGCCGCGGTGAATGCTCGCTACGCGGAGCTCACCGGGGATGCGGCGGCGAAGGACAAGGCCTTCCGCGCGTTCAACTGGGCCACGTACATGGTGCGCAACAGCGGGCTGACCATCGACGGGCCGTACCCCAACAACGTCTGGTTCACGGATGGCTGGGGGGACTTCATCCGTCACTTCGTCATCGGCATGGGCGCGCAGCCGGACTGGGCGCCCGCCGGACAGAACCACCTGCTGCGCTCCACCTCCGTCGTGAAGAGCGTCACCTACGGGCCCGGCAACGAGGTCCGCTACACCACCTACGACGCCAGCGCGACGGAGGTGCTCCGCCTCGCCTTCGTGCCCTCGACGGTGACGGTGGGTGGCACCGCCCTCTCCCAGCGCACGGACCTGGCCGCGGACGGGTGGACCTTCGACACCGGCAACAACGCGCTCCGCATCCGCCACTCGACCAGCGGGGTCATCGTCATCTCCGGGGCGCCTCCCACCGCCCCCACCGTCGCCATCACCACGCCCTCCACCGGGCAGAACTTCACCGCGCCCGCGACGCTCAGCCTGGGCGCAACGGCCACCGCCAGTACGGGCCGCACGGTTGCCAGCGTCACGTTCCGCGCGGGCGCCACCGTGCTCTGCACCGTGAACGCCCCGGTCTCCAACCCCGTCACCTGCACGGCCACGAGCAGCCTGGGCAATGGCAGCCACTCCGTGAGCGCGGAGGCGGTGGACAACCAGGGAGAGAGCGGCTCCGCGTCGGTGGCCATCACGGTCGCTGGCCCGCCCACGGTCAGCATCCTCAGCCCCACCTCCGGCGCCACGTTGCCCACGGGGAGCATGACGCTCAGCGCCTCGGCCAGCGCGGGCGCGGGGCGGACCCTCACGCGCGTGGAGTTCTTCCAGGGCACCACGTCGCTCTGCTTCACGACCACCGGCACGGGCTGCACCTGGAACGCGACGGCCGGCACGTATTCCAACGTCTTCGCCCGTGCGACCGACAATGGCAACCCGGCGCTCGTCACGAACTCCGCGCCGGTGAGCTTCACGGTGAGCCCGTCCGTGGGCGGCGTGCGGCTCGTGGGTGTCGACACCGTGGGGACGCAGAACGACTTCGACAATGGCGGCTCGGTGAACGCCTTCCAGTACACCGCCGTCGCGACGGGGACGCTGGGGACGCTCAAGGTCTTCGCGGCGCCGGGCAATGCCAATGCCTCGCTGTCCATGGGCGTCTACAGCGATGCCTCGGGCGCTCCGGGCACCTTGCTTTCCTCCTGCACCACCACCGTGGTGGACCCGCTGCCGTTGGTGACGGGCCAGTGGTACGGCTGCACCGCCTCGCCGCAGGTGACGCTCACTACGGGCACCGTCTACTGGCTGGCCCTGCTGGGCGTGAACGGGGGAGGGGTGTTCCGCTACATGGACCTGCCCACCGGCTCCATGCGCTACTCGCCCACGGGCCTCTCTGCGCTGCCAGGCCCCACGTTCGGCACCTCCACCGTGTACGCGGGCGCGTCCAGCGCTTCGATGTATGGCCTCTCCGCGGGCAGCTCCACCGCGCCGACGGTGTCCATCACCCAGCCGGCCGCCAACGCCAACTTCACCGCGCCCGCCAACCTGAACCTCCAGGCCACCGCCACGGCGGGACCGGGCCGCACGCTCACGAAGGTCGAGTTCTTCGACAACGGCACGGTGCTGCTCTGCACCGTGAGTGCACCCACCACGACGTCCGTGAGCTGCGGGGTCAGCTCGCTCCAGGACGGCGCGCACAGCGTGACGGCGAAGGCCACCGACGACACGCTCCAGGTCACCACCTCCGCCGCGGTGCCCCTGACGTTGTCCAACCCGCCCACGGTGAGCCTCACCTCGCCCGTCGCCAATGCCACGTACACGGCGCCAGCCCCCGTGCCGCTCGCGGCGACGGCCACCGCGGGTCATGGCAGGAGCATCGCGCGGGTGGACTTCTACGCGGACGGCACGTCGCTCATCTGCTCCGGCAACACCAGCCCCTACAGCTGCACCTGGAGCAATCCCTCCCAGGGAAGCCACACGGTGAGCGCCGTGGCCGTGGACACCGGCAACCCCGCCGCCAGTACCAATTCCGGCACCGTTTCCATCACCGTGAACAGTGCCGCCACCGCGCCCGCGGCGCCCACCGGGCTGGCGGCCACGGCGGTGTCGTCGGGGCAGATCGACCTGACGTGGACCGATGCCTCGACCAACGAGAGCGGTTTCCAGGTCGAGCGGGCGCCGGACGTCGCCGGGGCCCCGGGCACCTTCGCCCAGGTCGGGACGCCGGGTGCCAACGTGACGACGTTCAGTGACACGGGCCTGGCCGCGAGCACGCGCTACTGGTACCGGGTCCGGGCCACGAACGCCGTGGGAAGCTCGGCCTTCACGGCCAACGCCAGCGCGACGACCCTCGCCGCGCCCACGGCCCTCGTCGGGAACAGCACCGTGCTGACGACGTCCGACTTCGAGCACGCGGGCGTCGCGGCCGCGTTCAACTACGTGGCGAGCGCCACCGGCAACGTCACGCGTCTGCGCATCTACGTGGATGGACAGACGGCGGCCACCACGCTCCAGCTCGGCCTGTATGCGAATGGGAGCGGGACGCCCGGCGCGCTGCTGCGCAGCTGCACCGTCGCGACAGTCACTCCCGGCGCGTGGAACGTCTGTACCGTCACGTCACAGGCGGTGACGTCGGGCACGACGTACTGGCTGGCCGTCCTCAGCCCCACCGGCGGGGGAGACATCTACTGGCGACAGACCAGCGGCACCGGTTCCTACAAGGTGCAGCCGGGCCTCGCGACGCTGCCCTCCACCTGGTCCGGCACCGGCGGCTACCCGGGCAGCAATATGTCCGCCTACGCCGGCAACTGAGCCGCCGTAGCGCTGCCTTTAGAATCCGGCCGACAACGGGCCCTTGCTCTGGACGCGCGGGTGATCGGAGTCTCGGCCCCGTGTGAGAGCTCGGGAGCCGGGGTAGGCTCGATCTTTCCCGTCGCCCGGAGTGCCCATGCGGACTGGCAGCGCGTCCACGCCCCCGAACATCCTCGTCATCCTCACGGACCAGCAGCGCCAGTTCCGGCACTGGCCCCAGGGCTGGGCGGAGCAGCATCTGCGCTCCTTCCAGCGGCTCGCGAAGACCGGGCTCACCTTCGAGCGGGCCTTCACGAATACGTGCATGTGCTCGCCTAGCCGGGCGACGCTCTGGACGAGCCTCTTTCCGGCGCAGACGGGTGTGCAGAGCACGGGCTCACAGCCGCTGGGCACCGGCTTCACGACGCTGGCGCAGGTGATGACAAGCGCCGGCTACCAGGTGGGCTACCGGGGCAAGTGGCACCTGGGGGATTCGTCCGACGACATGCCCACGGCGCTCGGCTTCGGGCCGTGGGACCCTCCGGACGCGGGGACGTCGCTGTCCCCAGGCAACACCCAGGGCGCGGGCGCGTACAACAACGACGCCCGCTACCTCGGCACCGTCGCGGGAAGCTCGGAGAAGCCCACGGGTACGGGCCCCAGCATGATCGACTTCCTGCGGACCGTGGATCCGAGCAAGCCGTTCTGCCTCGTCGCCTCGTTCGTCAACCCGCACGATGTCTACGTGGCGCCGTTCCAGTACGGCCCCGCGGGGTATGACCCCAAGGACTGGGAGGATCTCCCCATCCAGCCTCCCGCTTCCTGGAACGAGGACCTGTCGACGAAGCCCTCCGTCCAGGCCTGGTTCCAGGGCAGCGGGAAGAACTGGAACGTGCCCCAGTGGAGCGACGCGGACCGGACGAGCTACGCCCGGTTCTACGCCTACCTCCAGATGCTCGTCGACCGCGACATCATGACCCTGCTCGACACGCTCGAGTCGTGTGGCTTCACCGAGAACACGGTCATCTTCCGCCTGGCGGACCACGGGGAGATGGCGATGTCACACGGGCTCGTGGAGAAGACCTTCAATGCCTACGATGAGACGGTGAACGTCCCCCTCATCGTCTCCAACCCGGGACTCTTCCCCACGCCCCTGGTGACGAAGGAGCTCGCGGGGCACATCGACCTGCTGCCCACGCTCGCGTCGGTGGCGGGGGTGCTCGACAAGTACACGGGGCAGTTCAAAGGTATCGATCTGAGCCCGCTGTTCACCGCTCCGGACGCGCCACGACAGGAGTCGATCCACTTCACCTTCGACGACGTGGCGCTGGCTCAGGGGATGCCCGCCACGACGCCGGGCCACATCCGGGCGCTGCGCTCGAAGGACTGGCTGTACGCGGCCTACTTCACGGAGACCGGCAGCGCGTTCGAGTACGAGCTGTACGACCTCACCCAGGACCCCGACGAGCTGACCAACCTCGCCGCCCCCCGGAACATCACGCCGGACAGCAGGAAACAGCTCGTCAAGATGAACCATGACCTCATCCGGAAGATGCAGGCCAGCGGCACCACCCCGAGCGGCTTTGCCTGGCCCACCGAGCCAGCGGTGTGACGCCCCGGCGGCCCGGACGCCCGCCTTCGCGCGAGAAGACGGGCCGGCGGGTCTGTGACGCATCGTGCGAATGGGAGGCGTGTTGAGGGAGGAGGACCCCTTCTCCAGACTCGGAGCGGGTGCCCTTCAGCGACAGAGCGAGTCGCGGTCAGAGTCCCGCCGACAGGCGGACGGATCAGGCGGATGCGACGCGAAGCAGCGGTCAGGGCACTTCATGTCCGAGGAGGACATGCAGCCCATCATGCACCGCGAGAAAGCCCCTCCGCAGCGATCGAGCGTCGCGGCATCGGGGCACCCATAGTAGACGCCGTTCACGCAGCACCTGATCTCCTCGGCCGGCGCGGCGGAAGACGAGGCCTGAGGAGGGCTCACGCTCGCCGATTCCGCTGGAGGCGGCTCGGCCTGCGCGCTCTGGGTGGGAGGTGACGCGGTCTGCGCGCTCTGGGTGGGAGGTGGCGCGCTCTGCGCGACAGAGGCATAACCCTCGCGGTAACCCTCGCCCATCGCGGACCGAACCGACTCATCGCAGTTGTAGGCCGCCTGGGGCTGCAGGGGGAACCCCGTGCTTGCATGCTCCACTCCGAGCCGGTAGCCGCCCTCGCGGCTGCAATAGGTCTCTCGCCACTGCTGGGTCAATGCCGCACAGCCGGACAAGATGACGAAGACACAAGCGGGCAACAGGAAACGGAGTGATGGCATGGGGGCCTCTGGAGTGGGAACCAGTTGAATCCTGATGGCACCACCTCTGGGCCCTCAGGCGAGACTCGTGACGAGCCAGCGAAATCTGTATTCAACCGAAGTCCCCTCGAAGCTCGGCACTGTTGCCAGCCTTGCGTGCATGGCTGGAGGAAGCGCGCCGCCTCATCGCGGACGCGCCAGCGTTCGGCTCGGCCCGGTCACACGGCGGCTGTCGTCCACCTGCTGGATGACGTTGGAGTTCAACTACCTCGGGAGTAGGCTCCGCGTGCGCGGTGCGGACCGCCCCACGAGGGACCTCATGGAGTCTGACGAGCTCAATCCGGCAAGACTGCCTCCTGGGACGCGAGTCGGCCCGTGGCGAGTGCTGGAGCAGCGCGGGCGTGGCACCTACGGCGTCGTCTACCGCGCGGTGCCCGCCGAGGAGCTGGCCGCGGAAGCCGTGGCCCTCAAGCTGGCGCTGCACCCCAGGGATGCGCGCTTCGCGCGTGAGGCGGAGCTGCTCTCGCGCATCCACCACCCCGCCGTCCCGCGGTTGTTGGACCATGGCCACTGGCAGCCCCGGGAGGGAGTGACGTACGCCTGGCTCGCCATGGAGTGGGTGGAGGGCCTGTCGCTTTATGAGTGGGCCCAGGCCCAGCGCCCGACTTCGCGGCAGGTGCTTCAGCTGCTTGCGCGGCTGGCGCGAGCGCTGGATGCCACTCATTCGGCCGGAGGGCTCCACCGCGATGTGAAGGGAGAGAATGTCCGCGTCCGGCGTGCGGACGGCCAGCCCTTCCTCCTGGACTTCGGCTGCGGGCACCACCTGGGGGCCGCCACGCTGACGCCGAAGCCATTTCCACCCGGCACGCCGGCCTACCGCTCGCCCGAGGCGTGGCGCTTCGCCCTGGGCTCGAGCAAGCCCCCGGCCAGGCTCCCGGCTGTCGCGTATCCGCCGGGGCCGGCGGATGACGTCTTCGCCCTGGGAGTGACGGCCTATCGACTGGTGACGGAGAAGTACCCACCGTCTGCGCACCCGTGGGAGGAGGAGGAGTGGAGGTGGAGCCCTGAGGAGTTGGAGTCCTGGACGGCGCGAGTCAGCAACCCCCGGTGCACCGCGGAGCTGAGCGCGCTGGTGTCGCGGATGCTGTCGCCCCGCCCGGAGGAGAGAGGGAGCGCGAGGGAGGTGGCGGAAGCGCTGGAGAAGGCCGCGCGCCGCGCAGGACGCGAAGCGGAGGTGCCGCTCTTCAAGGGAGAAGAGCCGAGGCCCGCGGGCCTTGTTCCCATCATCCAGCGCGTCGCGGTGTTGCCCCCGCCTCGCATGCGGAGGTGGCCCTGGTTGGCGGCCGCCGGGCTGGGAGGCGCACTGGCGCTGAGCGTTGGGGGGCTGCTGAGCGTGAGGCGCTCCGAGGAGCCCGCGACGTCCCAGCTTGCGGAGCAGGAAGAGTCGAAGGATGCCGGCACCGTGGCAGTGGGGGACTCAGCACTGACGGCGTTTGTGGCGCCGGAGCGAGCCCCCTCCGTGTGGGCATCCATCGCGGTAGAACTGCCACCGAAGCCCTTCCCGGGGCAGCGGCGGCCGGATGGCAAGGGCCGCTGTCCCGGCAAGGTGCAGGTCGCAATCAACGGCGGTTGTTGGTGGAAGCTGCCTGTAGACGTGAAGGACTGTGACGATGAGGACGGCTATGAATACAGGGGCGCGTGTTACATCCCCGTCCCGGCCCCGACACGCCCTTCCACCTCGGGCCCCGCGGCTCGGGACGGCGGTCCATAGCAAGCTGCTCCAGAGCCCGAGTTGTGCTCCCGGCCGGCGTAGAAGAGGCCATGCATGGGGGACACGCCTGCACATGGCGCCGGGGTCTCCACCAGCTCTCCATTTATCTGTCCGGGCTACAATTCAGGCAATTCATGGCAAACATGCAACTTGGTAACTAAAGTAGCGACTCCCCCCGTGGTTGGAGAGGAGTCGCCATGTCGACATCGCAGCGCATCCTGTTGGGTTGGATTCTGCTCTTGGCGCAGGGCTCGTTGGCCGCGCAGGGGCAGATCCTGGCGCGTCCCAGGACCACCGTACCGGGCATCAACTACGGTTACTGGGAGTACCTGCCGCAGGGCTATGACGACAATCCCGAGGCGACCCATCCGCTGGTGATCTTCCTGGGAGGCCAGGGGCAGGAGGGTGATGGGACGGCTGCGGGCCTCGAGAAGCTCATGGGGGTCACCGCTCCGCCCAGCCTCATCCGGAATGGACGCCACTTCCCGTTCATCCTCATTTCGCCCCAGCGGTTCAATGCCTGGTGGGGGAACAGTGAGATCGACGGCATCATCGAGTTCGCCAAGAGCCGCTATCGCGTCGACCCGAACCGCATCTATCTGACGGGGCTCTCTGCGGGGGCCATCGTCACCTGGTCCTACGCGGTGGCCTTTCCCCAGAAGCTCGCGGCCATCGTTCCCATCGCGGGGAATGGCAACGGGATTGCCATCTGCAACATGTGGAACGTCCCGGTGTGGGCCTTCCATGGCACCGCGGATGGAACCGTGTCCCAGTGGGGGTCCATCGACCCCGTCAACAAGCTCAACACCGTCTGCAATCCCGCGGCGAACCCGCCGGCCCAGCTCACGCTGTATCAGGGCGTGGGGCATGACTCCTGGTCCCGGACCTACAGCGGTTCAGCGGGCCATGACATCTACACGTGGATGTTGAGCCACTCGCTCTGACGGTGCTCGAAGAGGAAGCCGGCCGCCCCACCCGAGCAGCGTGGGGCGGCGACTGATACGGTTCAGTCGGCCGACATCGCTTCACCCGGAGACACACGCGAGGCGTGCCGCGCGGGCAGCCAGCTCGCCAACGCCACCACGCCGAGCAGCAGCAGCGGCACGACGGCGAAGGTCAGCGGGTCCGTGGCGCTCACGTCGTACAGCAGTCCCTCCAACACCCTCGACAGCGCGAGCGCCAGCACCAGCCCCACACCCAGGCCCACCGCGCACATCCGCAGCGCATGACGCATCACCAGCCGGACCACGTCGCGCGGCATCGCCCCCAATGCCAGGCGGATGCCCAGCTCCCGCCGCCGCTGCGCGACGCTGTAGGCCATCAGCCCGTAGATGCCCAGCGAGGCGAGCGCCAGTGCCGTCAGCGCGAAGGCCAGCAACAGCACGCGCTGGAAGCGACGGTCCGCCACGGAGCGCTCCAGGCTCTGCTCCAGCGTGGTGGGGGGCGGAAGGGGCAATTGAGAGTCCAGCTGGTGCAGCTCCGCCTTCACCGCGGCCGCCACCTGGTCAGGAGAAAGGCGGCTGCGCACCACCAGCGTGGAGAAGGGCCAGGGCGTCTGTTGCTGCGGCGCATACACCTCCGGCTGGGCTGCCACGTCCAGTGAGCGGGCGCGCACGTCGCCCACCACGCCCACCACCTCGCGCGGCAGCGGGTCTCCATAGCCGATGACGATGCTCCTGCCGAGCACCTCCTCCCCCGGGAAGAAGCGGCGCGCGAAGGCCTCGTTCACCACCACCACCGCTGGAGCGCTGGCATCGTCCCGGGACGTGATGTCGCGCCCGCGCCGCAGGGGAATTCCCAGCGTGGTGAAGACGCCGTCGCTCATCGCGCGGTAGGCCACGGACTGACGCTCGCCCGGCGAGGTGGGACGGCCGGGGATGTCCATGCTGAGCGAGACGGCGCCGCCCGACACCATCCCCGGCGTCACCAGGGCCGCCGACTCCACCCCGGGCAGCGAGCGCGTGCGCTCCAGCAGCCGGTTGAAGAAGGGGGCCATGGCGTCGTCGGCATAACGGACGTCCGGCAGGCTGACCCGAAGCAGGGTGATGTTCTCCGGCCGGTAGCCCGGGTCCACCGCCGCCAGCCGCTGCGCGCTGCGCACCAACAGCCCCGCGCCGGCCAGCAGCACCAGCGCGAGCGCCACCTGCGTGGACACCAGCACCGCGCGCCAGCGCAGCGCCCCGCGTCCCGCGCTGGTGCCGCGCGTGCTCTGGAGCAGCCCGCCCAGGCTGGCGCTCGCGGCGGTGTGCAGCGGCGCCAGGCCACACAGCAGCGCCACCGCCACCGACAGCCCCGCCGTGTACACCAGCGCCAGCCCGTCCACCCGCACCGGCTGCACTTGGTGAGCCGCCTCGGGCAGCAGCGCGTTCAGCGCGTCCACGCCCCACACGCCCAGCAGCAACCCCAGCGCCCCTCCCGCGAAGGCGAGCAGCGAGCCCTCGGCGAGGAGCTGTCCCACCAGCGCGCCCCGCCCCGCGCCCAGGGCGGTGCGCACCGCGAACTCCTGCTGCCGCGCCAGCGCGCGGGCCAGCAGGAGCTGCGCCACGTTGACGCAGGCGATGAGCAGCAGCAGCGTCACCGCGCCCAGTAGCAGCAGGGCAGGGCGGCGCGTCCCGGCGGACAGCCGCGCCTGCAGGCCCAGGAGGCTCACGGAGCGGTGGCTGTTGCTGTCCGGGTGCTCCTGGGCGAGCGCGGTGGTGATGGCATCGGCCTCGGCCTGGGCCTGCGTGAGGCGGGCACCGGGAACCAGCCGCGCCACCGCGTTCAGGCTATGCGCGCCCCGGTTGTCCCAGTTGGCGCGGAGGAAGGCATTGGCGTGCAGCGGGGCCCAGAGCAGCACCGCGTCCCTGGCGCCCTCTCGGGGGAAGTCGAAGCCCGGGGGCATCACTCCCACCACGGAGTAGGACTGGCCCTCCAGCTCCAGCGTGCGCCCCAGCACCTGGGCGTCGCCCCCGAAGCGGCGCACCCAGAGCCCGTGGGACAGCACCACCGCGCGCGGGCCGTTGAGCAACTGCTCCTCGGCGGACAGCCAGCGACCCAGCAGGGGCGCCACGCCCACGACGCGGAAGAAGTCCTCGCTCACCATCGCGCCCTCCACGCGCTCGGGGTCCACGCCCGGGCCGGTGAGGGTGACGCCCGCGGTATTGAACGCAGCCAGTCCGGCGAAGGACTTCACCTCCTGGCGCAGGTCCTCGAGGTCCGGGCGCGCCAGGCCCGAATTGGCGTCGCCCTCGTCCCGGCTCATCCCCCACACGGACACGAGCTGTTCCGGCTGGGGGAGGGGCAGCGGGCGCAGCAGCAGTGCGCTCACCACGCTGAAGAGCATGGCGTTGGCCCCGATGCCGAGGCCCAGTGCGAGCACGGTCGCCAGCGTGAAGCCGGGGCTGCGTCGCAGCGAGCGGGCGCCGTAGCGCAGGTCCTGGAGGAAGGAGGGCATTGCCGGACTCCTTTAGCCAGATGCGTGCCAACGCAGCCCGGGACTCAAGTGGGCGAAGTGACGACACGTGCCGTCGCCAGGAGCCTCGGGCGCTGTACGGCTGTGGGACGACGGGTGTCCGGAGGCGGCACACTCGGGCGCGGGCCGAGCATCACCCAGACGACAGCGCACACCCTGGTGGGGAGCCTCGAGCCAGGCCGCCTTGACGTCGCAGCGGACTTTCCGGAGCATGCGCGCGGGGCCGGACTGATGGGAGAGATTTCCATGAAGCGTTCGTACCGGTGTGTCCCCGTGCTGCTCGTGCTCCTGGCCCAGGTGACCGCCTGCCAACCCGAGTCGGAGCCCAGTCCCGGGCCTGCGCCGGATGACACCACCCCGGATTCATCCACAGGCACTCCGCAGACCCAGACCTCTCCCTTTTCCCTCACGTCTTCGGCCCGGGCCCCCGACCCCCGCACGCCGGTACCCGAGGGCTGCGCACTCAATGGGTTGCTCACCACCGACTCCGCGCTGGGCATCCTGGACTTCCGCTACGACGCCTTCGTCCTCACCGCCCAACAGACCGGAACGGTGGTCATCCAGGGCGATGTGATTTCAGCCAACCCCAATGGCTATCGCTATGGCTACGGGTATCCGCTCAGCATGGCGTCCATCGAGGACGGCGTCACCTTCACCGCCTACGGCGGCAGCTACGTCAAGGACGCGCTCGAGACCGGGACGGCGATCATCGACTACCCAGTCGCAGCGGGGCGCCAGTACGTCCTCGTGTACAAGACCTTCGGCGCGTTCACGCCGCAGACGTACTGCCTCACGCTGCCCTCCGCGCTGAAGGTAGAAGGCCGGATCTACACGCCCCCCGCGCCGGTCCCCATTCCCACGAAGAGCGAGGGCCCCATCACCCTGGAGAACCCGCGCCCCGAGGTGCTGGGTCGCATCGTGCCCTGGCTGAATGGGCACGTGGCCGACAAATGATTCGCAATGCGGGCAGGTGCGCTGGGGCGCAAGCTGTAGCGCGTCGACCTTACGTTTGACCCACTTGGGTGGACATGCGGCGCCCGCCACGGTGCGCGCTCGTCTCCATGGGGGTAGGCGCGCACGTGGAGGGCTGTCGTCCACCTGCTGGATGACGTTGGAGTTCAACTACCTCGGGAGTAGGCTCCGCGTGCGCGGTGCGGACCGCCCCACGAGGGACCTCATGGAGTCTGACGAGCTCAATCCGGCAAGACTGCCTCCTGGGACGCGAGTCGGCCCGTGGCGAGTGCTGGAGCAGCGCGGGCGTGGCACCTACGGCGTCGTCTACCGCGCGGTGCCCGCCGAGGAGCTGGCCGCGGAAGCCGTGGCCCTCAAGCTGGCGCTGCACCCCAGGGATGCGCGCTTCGCGCGTGAGGCGGAGCTGCTCTCGCGCATCCACCACCCCGCCGTCCCGCGGTTGTTGGACCATGGCCACTGGCAGCCCCGGGAGGGAGTGACGTACGCCTGGCTCGCCATGGAGTGGGTGGAGGGCCTGTCGCTTTATGAGTGGGCCCAGGCCCAGCGCCCGACTTCGCGGCAGGTGCTTCAGCTGCTTGCGCGGCTGGCGCGAGCGCTGGATGCCACTCATTCGGCCGGAGGGCTCCACCGCGATGTGAAGGGAGAGAATGTCCGCGTCCGGCGTGCGGACGGCCAGCCCTTCCTCCTGGACTTCGGCTGCGGGCACCACCTGGGGGCCGCCACGCTGACGCCGAAGCCATTTCCACCCGGCACGCCGGCCTACCGCTCGCCCGAGGCGTGGCGCTTCGCCCTGGGCTCGAGCAAGCCCCCGGCCAGGCTCCCGGCTGTCGCGTATCCGCCGGGGCCGGCGGATGACGTCTTCGCCCTGGGAGTGACGGCCTATCGACTGGTGACGGAGAAGTACCCACCGTCTGCGCACCCGTGGGAGGAGGAGGAGTGGAGGTGGAGCCCTGAGGAGTTGGAGTCCTGGACGGCGCGAGTCAGCAACCCCCGGTGCACCGCGGAGCTGAGCGCGCTGGTGTCGCGGATGCTGTCGCCCCGCCCGGAGGAGAGAGGGAGCGCGAGGGAGGTGGCGGAAGCGCTGGAGAAGGCCGCGCGCCGCGCAGGACGCGAAGCGGAGGTGCCGCTCTTCAAGGGAGAAGAGCCGAGGCCCGCGGGCCTGATTCCCATCCCTCGGCGCGTCGCGGTGCTGCCCCCGCCTCGCATGCGGAGGTGGCCCTGGTTGGCGGCCGCCGGGCTGGGAGGAGCACTGGCGCTGAGCGCCGGGGGACTGCTGAGCGTGAGCCACTCCGAGGAACCCGCGACGTCCCACGTTGCGGAGCAGGAAGAGTCGAAGGATGCCGGCACCGTGGCCGTGGGGGACTCCGTACTGACGGCGCCTGTGGCGCCCGAGCGAGCTCCCTCCGTGTGGGCATCCATCGCGGTAGAGCTGCCCCCGAAACCCATCCCGGGGCAGCGGCGGCCGGATGGCAAGGGTCACTGTCCCGGCAAGGTGCACGTCGCAATCAACGGCGGTTGTTGGCGGAAGGTGCCCGTGGAGCTGAAGGAATGTGATGATTGGGACGGCTTTGAATACAAGGGCGAGTGCTACCAACCCGTCCTGACTCCGACGCGCCCTTCCACCTCGGGTCCCGCAGAGCGAGACGACAGTCCATAGCCAGTTGTTCCAATCGGGCCGCATTGCAACTTTCCTGGGGAACAGCGGCTACACCCAGCAGCTCGCCAGCGTAGGGAGCACCGTGTCCTGGACAGCTGCGTCGACCTCTACTCACGGTCCGCCGGAGAGTCCGCGGGACTCATCGCCACCCGCTTCGTCGCCCAGAGTGGCTCGGCGCAGCCACTCCACATCACGACAGGCTTCGGAATCTCCGAGTTCGTCATCGCGCCAGAGAGCCTGCCCAATCCCCAGCCCGTAACGTCTACGACTGTCCGACTTCGGACGTTCTATGGCATATGCAATCTACTTGCATCAGCGGTGGTGGAATTTTGGTGCGGAGCCAGAGATTGACGTGCAGCAAGCCCGAAACAAATGGCCTATCAAGAAATGCCTGGATGGCGCGTTGACATATTGATTGTCTTTTGTTTCCTTTGCATTGCGCTCCACAAGCGAGTGCAAGGAAAGGAGAACGGCAATGAACTACCTGCACTGATAGTGGAATACCGCAAAGACTTGGGCCCGGCGCTGCCGCTGGGTCCGGGTCCCCTCCGGTCAATGCCTGACATTCCGCCTGGACGCCCCGCGAGGAGTCCCCCATGCCCATTGCCGCAGAGTTCGAGCCCCTGCACCCCGAGACGCTGCGAGACCCGTACCCCGTCTATGCCCGAGTGAGGGCGTTGGCGCCGGTGATGTGGCATGAGCGGCTCAACTCCTGGCTGCTCACCCGGCACGCGGAGTGTCTCCAGGTCCTGAAGGATTCGCGCCGCTTCGCCGCCGACTGGCGCCGGGTTGGCGCGGCGGTGCCCGAGCACAGCGTGAGCATCCAATCCATGGACCCGCCCGAGCACGGCGAGCTGCGCGGGCTGCTCGTGAGTGCCTACCGCGCCCAGGACATGGCGGCGGTGGAGCG
Organism: Pyxidicoccus sp. MSG2; assembly: GCF_026626705.1. Taxonomy (NCBI): domain Bacteria; kingdom Pseudomonadati; phylum Myxococcota; class Myxococcia; order Myxococcales; family Myxococcaceae; genus Pyxidicoccus; species Pyxidicoccus sp. MSG2. Next base: position 12,381,303 of record NZ_JAPNKC010000001.1, on the reverse strand, counting down.
CAGGGCCTACCTGCACGCGAACCGCCTGCTCGCCGGGCTTCGCGCGGAGGGTGGGGGAGAGCTGATGACCCGCTTCGCGGCGCCGCTCGCGCTCCATGCTGTCTGTGATTTCCTCGGCGTCCCCGCGCCGGACCCCGCCACCTTCGGGGAGATGTCGGACGCCATCATCCGCGGCATGGACGCGGGCCTCGCACCGGAGCGAGCGGCCCCCGGCGCCGCCGCCAGGGCGGGCCTGAGCGCGCTGATCGCGAGCTGGTTCGAGCCCCCTCCGGCGGGTGGAATGCTCGGGTTCCTGGCGCGCTCCGAGTCGGCCGCCGGGGTGCCTCGCGGCGTGCTGATGAACAGCATGCGCGTCGTGTTCCATGCCGGCTACACCTCCGTGTACAGCGCGGTGGGGAGCTCCATCCTCTCCCTGCTGCGCCACGGCGTGGAGCTGCCCCGGCTGGGCGACCCGGCGCTCCTGGAGACGGCGGTGGAGGAGCTGTTCCGGTATGACGGTCCGGTGCAGGCCACCGGCCGCGTGTGCACCGAGGACGTGGAGCTCGGCGGGGTCCGCATCGCCCGGGGGCAGGGGTTGGTGCTGCTGCTCGGCTCCGCCAACCGGGACCCGGAGGCGTTCTCCCGGCCGGAGACGCTGGTCCTGGATCGCCAGCCCAACCCGCACCTGGCGTTCGGCTGGGGCATTCATGCCTGTGTGGGCGGTCTGCTGGCCAAGGCAGTGGTGCGGCTGGCCCTGTCCAGCCTCATCGAGCACGCACCGCGCCTGAGCCTGAGCGGTGACGTCGTCCACAAACCCCAGGCCACCCAGCGGTGCCCGCACCTCATTCCCGTCACGTTCGGCGCGTGAGCGCGCCAGGTGTCCCGTGAGCTTCGACTACACCGACGACGCAGCCCTCTATGACGTCGTATGCGAGGGCTACCGGGAGGACGTCGCCTTCTACGTGGAGGAGGCCAGGCGCGCGGGAGGGCCTTGCCTGGAGCTGGGCTGCGGCACCGGGCGCCTCCTCATTCCGGCGGTGGAGGCCGGCGCGCGCGTCACGGGCCTGGACCGCTCGGCGGCGATGCTCGCCCGGGCCCGAGACAGGGTCCAGGCCCTCCCGCCGCCGCTCCGGGAGCGGGTCGACCTGCGCGAGGGCGACATGGTGTCGTTCTCGCTCGAAGCGCGCTTCGCGCTCATCACCGTGCCGTTCCGCACCTTCCTCCACCTGCTGACCGTGGAGGAGCAGCTCGCGGCGCTCACCAACATCCGCCGGCACCTGCTGCCAGACGGGCGGCTCGTGCTCGACTTCTTCGAGCCGTCGCGGCTGCTGGCCGAGCTGCTCGGCAATGACGGCCCGTCCCGGGGGCTGCTGAAGCAGACGGGGGGCGTCGTCTCGCATCCGGTGACGGGCAACCTGCTCGTCGAGTGGGCCAGCGTGACGGGAGACCCCGTGAGCCAGTGCTTCACCCGCTGTCTCGTGTACGACGAGCTGGAGCCGTCCGGGCGGGTGGTGGGGCGGATGTATCGGAGAATCACCAGCCGCTTCATCTTCCGCTCGGAGTTCGAGCACCTGCTGCATCGGTCTGGCTTCACGGAGGAGGCGCTCCAGGGGTCGTTCGACGGCGGCCCGGTCCGCCCGGGCGGCGAGCTCATCTGGCGGGCCCGCGCCGCGCCTTGAGCGGAACGACATGCTGGGGACAACTGACGCACATGGTGGAGACAAACAGGACCTAGGTTTCGCCCATGTGTGAGGGAAGCCCGACTCTGCTCCCGGGCTCGCTCGGAAGCAGGGCCCCGGCTTCGCAGCGGTTGGGGGAGCCGCCCGGGCCCACGGCTCGGGCCATTTAATTCGGCTTAATTCATCCGCCACCCAAGGCTCCCGACAATCCGGCGTATCCATTACGCAACGCCGCTTCATCAGAGGGGGAAGACCATGGGGAACACCATCCCGCCGAATCCCGGCGCCGACGCCGTACGTCTCTCAGCAGAACTGGCCGCCCGTCAGGCCGAGGAGGCCGCCAGACGCGAGGCCCTGAAGCGCGCCATGGAGCAGGCGGCGCCGGCCCGGGTGCCCGTCAGGCCCCAGGGGCAGCTGGACGGCTTCACCGGGGAAGCCGCCCGGACGCCGGTGGCGCTCGACGGTGGGGCGGGCACTCCGCCAGCGACCAACCTCTTCACGGAGGACATCCGCGATGGCCAGCGCAACTGCCTGGACGCGGCCGGTGACTACCTGACGATGCTGCCTCCGGCGCAGCGGGGCCGCTCGGAGCTGGTCCTGCTGGATGACCGCCGCCCGGGGATGCCGGGACACGCCGTCATCCGCCAGGGAGACTCCCTTTTCGACCCGCTCTCCGGCCAGCGCTACGCGAGCCTGGAAGCGCTCAACGCGAGCACGGGAGGGGAGTACCGCATCGGTGGCGCGGTGAACGGGATGGACGCGCTGAAGATCCTGAATGCGCCTCCCGGCTCGGCCGAGCGGGAGGCCGCCATCGCCCGCTCGGGACTCCCGGAGGGAAGCGCTGGCATGCTCGTGGCGCAGGACACCGCGGGCACCGGCACCCCCACGGCGACAGCCACGGCCACCGTGACGCCCACCGCCACGTCGGCGCCCGCGAAGTACACGGTCGTGGTGGGGGACGACAGCGCCGAGATCATCGCCGAGAAGCTCGATGTGAGCGTCGGCGCTCTGCGCGCCGAAAACCCGGATGCGGACGGACTGTTCCCAGACAGGAAGGGGTACATCGTCGTCGGCCAGAAGCTCAACATCCCAACGGCGCCGCCGCAGGCCCTTCCCTTTGCGCCCAACGGCATCGTCGACCCTGATACCGCCCAAAGCATCGTGAAAACGGCGAACGACAGCATTTCGGTCTATGGCGAGGGACAGTCCGAAGAGACGAAATACAACGGGAAATGCCTCGAATACGTCGCCATCGTCACAGGGCAGGTTCTCGGGTGGGAAACGAATGACCCCATCCTGAGCGAGCGGAGCGCAGCCTTTGCGCTGGAGGCGGCCCTGGTCGAGGGTGTCTTGTATTCGGATTTCAATAACGTGCCCGAAGGCACGGTCGTCTTCTGGCCTCCCACGGAGGCAAATCAGGGCGAGGGACACGCCGCCATCGTCATCGGCAAGCAGGGGGACGACTACCTCCTGCTGACCACCACCGGCTTCGGCGAGCTCAAGGACGACGGAACGTACGAAATCAACGGCGTGCAGGAGATGACGCTCTCGGAACTCAACGAGCTCGAGACGGTGAATGCGACGGGATGGTTTGTGCCTCAGGCATCCGGGACGGAGACGCCGACGCCCACGGGTGCAGTGGCGCCGACGCCCCAGGGCTGAGCGTTGTCCCTGCTCTCGGTCCTCGTTCCTCCTGCGCGAGAAACCGAGACCGATGGTCAGCACGCTCCCCCCGTTGGTCACTCAGAGGTTGCTCATGATGACGGCTTCAACCAGATTGGAGCCATTCACGACGTCGCCGACATAGTCGATGTTGATGATGTTCGCCTTGGGCCGGGCGATGTTTCCGGATTTGAAATAGGCGACCAACGGAGGGGTGTTCCTGAAGTGCTTCGCGTAGAGCGAGTCAGCGGCCAGCTTGAACTGCCAGGGCGTATTGGTGTGCAGGATCCAGCAGGCGCCCTGCGGCCGGGTGTAATTCTGGTAGGCGGCATAGATGTCTTGCGCGGTGGCCGCTGCGTTGTCGAGGAACACCCCGTCGAGATCCATGTGCGTTCCGGGTCCAGAGCTCCAGGGGGACGCCAATATCTGCTGCCTGGCGCTGTTCGTGTAGGTCCAGGACTGGGCCTGCCCCCAGGAGAAGAGCAGGAGATTCTTGCCGAGGCTTTGCAGGAAGTTCGGAGTGAGCCTGGAGAAGTCCCGCGGTGCGCCGTTCTGATCTTCGCTGTTCAGGTGGTAGGGGTGGAGCTTGTCGAACACCAGCTCCCAGGCGGCCTTCAGCTTGTTATCGAAGACGCCGGGTTGGTCCTCGAGCAACAGCGAGGCCATCACGACCTCCCGGGGGTGTTTCCCCAGGAAGGTGCTCAACTGGTCGACCGCATCCTGCAAGGTGACGGTTGACCAGTCCTTGCCATGATAGATCTTCCAGATGTTGTCCGTGTCCTGCCAGGCCCGCAGATCGAAGTAGCGTGATCCTGCCATCAGCTGATCGTAGATCTCCAGCCCCTGGGTCTGGCTCGTCACATTGCCCAGAGTTCGGCGGATACGGCTGCAGCCAGCATCGTGGCTCCCGGGGATGACAATCTCCGACAGGTGACGCGCGCCAATCGTGGCGTTGTGGTCGCCCATCCAGTTTTCATGCTTTGCACTGAAGGCGGCGGTCGGAATGAACTCAAACGTTATTTCGAACTCGTTGCCGGACTTCCAGTACCCCATGTAGTAGTCGTCATAGGTATAGACGGGGCCATTGTCACTGTGGCGGCGGACGAGGAACTCGTTGGAGTCGGGCACGGGGATCAGCGTCAACTCATAGGTTCCGCCCGGCCCACCGGTGCCGTCGCCTTCCTGCCAGTAGCAATAGAAGCCGTTGTTTCCCGAGCCGCCCAGAAAACGCGCTCCGCCGGGGTAGTTGAGGGCGCGCAGGTATCTCGGTGTGGACGCCTGTGCCGCGCCGCTGTTGGGTTGTTCGTGATTCGGTGAAGTGCCATCCGTGGCCAGGCCCACCCACTGAACCGCCAATACCCTGTCGTGCGGCGGGGTTGCATTCGGGTCGATATAGCTCGAGTAGCCATCTTTCGAGCCGAGCCCCAGCCAGCCCAAGAACTTCCGGTCCCCTGACGTGCCATGGATGGACCGCACCTTCACGTAATACAGCTCGCCATAATAATAGTTACCCGTGGCGGCCTTCGAGATGTCGAGCGGGGCGGTAGCCTGGGTGGTGGCGGAGACGCCGCCGCGCAGCGAGTCGAGTTCCATGAGGTCTTCTCCGATTCGGGAACAGCGGGTGCCTGGTGCGCCCGCGCCAGTGCACGAGCCGTACCGGCCTCCCGGCCACGACAGTCCAAGGGGTTACGTCGTGAGGGAAGGCGCCCGTGCGTTCCGGGCGCACGCGGCGCGTCCCGCGCGAACGTGGAGTTCGGGGGCAGCCCCCCGCGTTCCGCAAGATGGCGGGATACGCAGCCCTGACCTCATGAGGAGCCGGCGGGCATCACCTCGTTGACCAGCTTCAGGAAGGCGCCAAGGTCGAGGGGCTTCTCCAGCACCGGGAGCGGGTAGCGGGCGACGAAGTCGCGCGCCTCCGTGGACGTCACGCCCCCCGTGTAGAAGACGGTGCGCCGGGCGAGCGAAACGTCCCGCGCGCACAGCTCGCGGTGGAAGGCCGGCCCTCCGCCCTCCGGCATCGTCATGTCGCAGAGCACCACGTCGAAGCCGCCCGGCCCCTCCACGTGCCGCAGTGCCTCCGAGGGGCTGCTGGCCAGCGTCACCTCGAAGTGGCCCCGCAGCGTACGGCGCAGTGCTTCGCGCACGCTCCGCTCGTCGTCCACCAGCAGCAGTCTCGGTCGGGCCCGGGGCTCCGAGACCGCCACGGGAGCGGGCGGTGCCAGCGGCGGGGAGGCACAGCCCAGCTCGACGGTGAAGGTGCTCCCCTGACCTGGCGTGCTCTCCACGTGGATGGTGCCTTCAATCGTGCGCAGCAGACCCAGCGACACGGACAGCCCCAGCCCCGTTCCCATCCCCGGTCCCTTGGTGGTGAAGAAGGGTTCGAAGAGGCGCTGCTGCACGTTCTGGGACATGCCCACGCCGTTGTCGGACACCCGGATGCGGACCGTGGCCCCGTCGCGCAGGGCCTCCACGCGGACCTCTCCATCCATCCTGTCGGGGGAGATGGCCTGGATGGCATTGGACATGAGGTTGACGAGAACCTGCTCGAGCAGGTCCTGGCTGCCCACGGTGTACAGCCCTCGGGGCACCTTCATGGAGAAGGTGATGGGCCGCGTGTTGGCAGCCCGCACCGTGGCCAGGGCCGCGTCCGCCGCGCTGGCGACCTCGTGGGAGCCGGTGGGCACGGGAGCGGCCGCGGCCCTTCCCGCGTCGAGCAGTTGGCGCACGATGCGGCTGATCTGTTGCACGCTCGCGAGCGACTCCTCGATGCACACCCCGCTGTCCTCCGGCAGCCGGCCACCGGCCAGCTCCTCTCGCAGGTAACGGAGGTTGGCCGCCACGGCGGCGCTGGGGTTGTTGATTTCGTGGGCCACTCCCGCCGCCAGCTGCCCGATGGCCGCGAGCTTCTCGTGGCGCATCAGGTCCGCCTGCATCCGGGTCAGCTCCGTCGAGCGCTGGGACACCTTCTCCTCCAGCGCCACCCGGAGCTCCGCCAGCGACTTCGCGTTGGCCACGAAGCGACGGGTCATCTGCACACCCAGGAGCGCCACGAGGGTCATGAGGCTGACCTCCGTCAGGAACGGGGTGGTGATGACTCCCGCCACGACGAGGCTGTCGTTGACGGCGGCGGGGAGGTTGAGGGCCAGGCCCAGGAACACCGGGCCGACGTCGGCCGTCCCGCGCCACCAGGCGCGCCCGAAGCGCACCAGGGGAACGAGGAGGCAGACGCAGAGGAAGACGAGGGCCGCGTTGCCCAGCAAGGTAGGCTTGAGCGTCCGGTAGATCAGCTTCAGCCAGGGCTCCTCGAAGAAGACCACCTCCGAGGTGTAGACGATGCCCGGCCACGGGGTGAGGAGGGCCACCAGCCCCAGCAGGACCAGCAGGACCCGGTCCAGCACCTTGTAGCGCCCCTCCATGGACAGCGCGCCGTGCGCCACCCAGCAGGCACAGAACAGCGTGGCGAAGATCATGGACCCGCGGGAACACAGCACCACCAGGGCGTCGGACGTGCCGGACATGGAGCCGACGGAGTTGGTGGCCGAGTAGCCGCTCAGCATCAGCGCGCTCCAGGCGGGCAGCCGTTGGTCCCTCCAGCCAGGCGCGCTCGAGAAGCCGAAGCCAAGCGCAGCCACCACGAGCCCCAGACAGGTGCTGACGATGGAGATCAATGCCGCCAGGGTCAAAACGATGCCTCCTCGGGACCGGCGCCTCCATCCGCTCCCGAAGTCCAGCACGGTTCCTCTGGCAATATTCCACGAATCCCGCTCAGCCACTTCGCCCACCACCGCACGCGGGACACGCGTGCACGCGAGGCCCCATCGGGTCGGTGACAACTCGGTGGGGAGTGGCGGAGCACCCAGTCAGGAGGTGCATGACGGCCAGGACTGGGAGCGCGGTTTCAAGGCGCGGACGCGGCCGCCGGCGACCAGGACCTGGCACCCTCTGAGGAGCTGGAGCGCGGCGTCACGCGAGGGACAGAATCGTGATCGTCGTGCTTCGTGGCGAGAGATGGTGCTCCAGACTGCGGAGGTCACGCGAGCATGGAAAGGACAAGCTCGTCAACGAGGAGTGCCTCCGCGTGGGGCGGCTGGCTCACCCGGCCCGCGCGTCCAGGCCCACGGGCAGGTCCGGGTTCATCAGCACTGCGTCCAGCAGCTCCACCAGCTCCGCGTGGAGCCGCTCCCCGGTAGCTGGCTCGAACAGGTCGGTGTTGAATTCCAGCACGCCGGAGAAGCCTTCGGGTGTCTCCGTCAGCGCCAGGGTGAGCTCGTAGGTGACAGAGCCACGGCTGACCTCCACCGGCGTCACGGAGAGGCCCGGAAGCTCCAGCGGCGCGGTGGGAGCGTTCTGCAGGACGAACATGGCCTGGAACACCGGCGACCGGTTCGCCGGCGGCTCCACTCCGAGCGACGACATCACCAGGTCCAGGGGGACTTCCTGGTGGGCATAGGCCGCCAGCGTCTCCTCGCGCACCCGCTGGAGCAGCTCGCGGAAGCCCGGGCTCCCGTGCAGGTTGATGCGCAGGCACAGCCCGTTGACGAACATCCCGATGAGCGGCTCCAGCTCCGGCCGGAGGCGGTTGGCGATGGGCGAGCCGATGACCACCTCCTCCTGCCCCGCGCGTCGGGCCAGCACGATGCCGAAGACCGCCAGCAGCGCCATGAAGGGCGTCACCTGCTCGCCGCGGCAGAGCGCGTGCAACGCCCGGCTGCGCTCCCCACCCAGCTGGACCTGCAGTTGGAGTCCGTTGAACGTGCGCACCGCGGGCCGAGGCCGGTCCGTAGGAAGGTTCAGCAGCGTGGGCGCCCCGGCGAGCGCCTTCTGCCAGAAGCCGAGCCGCTCCCGCAGCTCCTCGCCGGACAGCCAGTTGCGCTGCCACGCCGCATAGTCAGGGTACTGGATGGCCAGCGGAGCCAGCCCGGCCTCTCCACCATTGACGATGGCCGTGTAGAGCCGACCCAGCTCGCGCGCGAGGACGCCCATGGACCAGCCATCCGCCGTGATGTGGTGCATGCAGAGGAACAGCAGGTGCTCCTCGTCCCCCAGCCGCAGCAGCGACGCATGCATCAGTGGGCCTCGCGTCAGGTCGAACGGGCGCAGCGCGGACGCCAGCATGTCGCGCATCGCCTCCTCCTCGCGGTCCTCCCTTCCGCGCAGGTCCACCTCCCGGAGCTGGAAGTCGCCCGGTGGCTGAAGGCGCTGCACGGGCACGCCCTCCTCCTCGGAGTAGGTGACGCGCAGCGACTCGTGCCGGGCGATGAGGGCCTGGAGCGCCGCCTCGACATGGCGTGGCTCCAACCGGCCGCTCAGCCGGAACGCGCGGGGGATGTTGTAGGCGCTGGACTCGGGCGCCCGCTGGAAGAAGCGCCACAGGCGTTCCTGGGCGAAGGACACGCGCAGCGGCCCCTCGCGAGGCACCCGGCGCAGGGGCGGCACCGGACGCGAGAGCACCACCGGTGGCTCCGCCCGGGAGACGTGTCGCGCCAGGTCGGCCACCGTGGGCCCCGCGAACAACGTGCGCAGCGAGACCTCCACCCCGAGCTCGGCGCGGACCCGTGAGACGACCTGGGTGGCGAGGAGCGAATGGCCGCCGAGGTGGAAGAAGTTGTCGTGGATGCCCACGCGCTCCATCTCCAGGAGCGCGCCCCACATCCGGCACAGGGCCTCTTCCGTGAAGGTGCGCGGAGGCTGGTAGCTGGACGCATCCCCCTGGGCCGGCTCGGGCGAGGGCAGGGCGCGGCGGTCCACCTTTCCGTTGGGCGTCAGCGGCAGCGCGGGCAGCAGGGTGAAGGAGGCGGGCACCATGTGCTCCGGCAGTCGCTCTCGCAGCCAGGTGCGCAGTGAGGCCTGGGCGGGCGCCTGCCCGCTGGCGACGACGTAGGCGGCCAGCTTGCGATCCCCCCCGACCTCCAGCGCCACCACCGTGCAGTCCTCCACGGCCGGGTGCTGGCGCAGTGACTCCTCTACCTCCCCCAGCTCCACCCGGAAGCCGCGGATCTTCACCTGCAGATCGGCGCGGCCCAGGTACTCGATGCGGCCGTTGGGCAGGTAGCGGCCCAGGTCTCCCGTCTTGTAGAGGCGGGCGCCGGGCCGGGCGCTGAAGGGGTCGGGCACGTAGGTCCGCGCGGTGAGCTCCGGGCGGTTGAAGTAGCCGCGGCCCAGGCGCTCGCCCGCGACGTAGAGCTCTCCGGGGACTCCGATGGGCACCGGTCGCAGGTGTTTGTCCAACAGGTAGACGGGGCCGTTGGTGATGGGGCGGCCGATGGGCACGGGCTGGCCGAGCGACGGAGGCGCGTCGATGGCGTGGAAGGTGGAGAAGACCGTGCACTCGGTGGGGCCGTAGCCGTTGAGCAGCCGGCGGGGCGGGCCGTGCCGGAGCACTTCGCGCAGCGCCAGTGGGTCCGCGGCCTCACCTCCGAAGACGAGGGTGTGGACGTTTCGGAAGGCGTCCGGCACCTGGCGCGCCAGCAGGTGGAGCACGGCGGTGGTGACGAACATGACGGTGATGGCCTCGTTCCGGATCTGCGCGGCGAGCTCCTGGGGCTCGCGCGCCGGGTCGGCGGTGATGCCGACGAGGCGGGCGCCATGCAGCAGCGCGCCCCAGATTTCGAAGGTGCTCGGGTCGAAGGAGGCGTTGGAGGCCTGGGCGACGCGGTCCCCTGGGGAGAAGCGGACGAAGTTGGTGTGGAAGAGCAGGGCCGCGATGCCTCGATGGAGGATGGCGCTGCCCTTGGGCCTGCCGGTGGAGCCCGAGGTGTAGATGACGTAGGCGAGGTTGTCGGGGCAGGCGGTGGAGGCAAGTGGAAGCGTGGAGTGCCGGGAGAGGGCGTCCCCATCGGCGTCGATGCGGACGATGGGGCCTGGGAATGGCGGCAGGTGCTGGAGCCTGGCGTCGTGGACGAGCAGGAGCCCGACACGGGCATCCTGGAGCATGAAGGCCAGACGCTCGGCGGGGTAGGACGCCTCCAGCGGAAGGTAGGCGCCCCCCGCCTTGAGGATGCCGAGCATGCTGACGATGAGGTCCACGGAGCGCTCGACGCACAGGCCGACGAGGACCTCGGGGCCGACGCCGAGCGAGCGCAGGTGGCGGGCGAGCTGGTTGGAGCGTGCGTCGAGCTCCCGGTAGGTGAGGGCGTGGGCGCCGTAGGAGACGGCGACGGCGTCCGGAGTCCGAGCAGCCTGTTGGGAGAACAGCTCGTGGACGCAGAGGTCGCGGGGGAAGTCGGCGGAAGCGCTGTTCCACTCGTGCAGCAGTTGGTGGCGCTCGGTGGGCGTGAGCAGGGGAAGCACGGCGAGCGGCTGGTGCGAGTCGAAGGCCGCGGCCTCGAGCAGCACCTGGAGGTGCCCGGCCATGCGCTCGATGCGCGCGTCGTCGAAGAGGTCGGTGTCGTACTCGAAGGTGGCGCGGAGGCCCTCGGGCGTCCTCGCCATGTAGAGGACGAGGTCGCACTTCGTCGTCCCGGTGTTCACCTCCCAGGACTCCGCCGTGGCGGTGAGCTGGAGCGCGGCGGACGGGGCCGCCTCCAGCGTGGGCGCGTTCTGCAGGACGAACATCACCTGGACGACCTGCGCGTGGCTGAGGGTGCGTTCCGGCTGGAGGGCCTCGACCAGCTTCTCGAAGGGGAGCTCCTGGTGGGCGAAGGCGCCGAGCGTCACTTCGCGCACCCGGGCGAGGAGCTCGACGAAGCGGGGGTTGCCAGACAAATCATTGCGCAGGACGAGCGTGTTGACGAAGAAGCCGACGAGCCCCTCCAACTCCGGCCGGATGCGTCCGGCGATGGGGGAGCCGACGACGACGTCCTCCTGCCCGGAGTAGCGGTGGAGGACGGCGCAGAAGCCCGCGAGGAGCGTCATGAAGAGCGTCGTGCGCTCCTTGCGGCTGAGCGCGTCGATGGCCAGCGCCGTCTCCTCGGGGATGTGGAAGGTCCGCCGGGTGCCCTTGAACCGTTGGACGGACGGCCGGGGACGGTCGGTGGGAAGCGCGAGGAGCGTGGGGGCTCCGGCGAGGCGCTTGCGCCAGTAGGGAAGGAGCCGCTCCCGGGCCTGTCCCGGCATCCACTGGCGCTGCCACGTGGCGAAGTCCGCATACCGGAGAGGCAGGGCGGGGAGGGACGCAGGCCGGCCGACGGCGAAATCCGAGTAGAGCGTCCGGAGCTCGCGCATGAGGATGCCCAGGGACTGGCCGTCGAACACGATGTGATGGACCGCGAGGAGGAGCCGATGCTCCTGTGCGCTGACCCGCAGCAGGGTGCCGCGGATGATGGGACCCGTGCGGAGGTCGATGTGCAGGTGCGCCTGCTCGGTGGCGATGCGCGAGGCCTCCTCGTCTCGGGCGTCCACGGGGAGATGGCCCAGGTCGACGACCGACAGGGGGAAGGGATGCGGTGGCGAGATGCGTGCGACAGGGCCCGAAGCCGTGGAGGTGAAGGTGGCCCGGAGCGACTCGTGACGGCGGAGCACTTCGTCGAGGGCGCGCTGGAGCACGCCGACGTCGAGCCGCGAGGTGATGCGGTAGAAGATGGGGATGTTGTAGGTGGCCGTCCCGGGATGCAGATGCTCCATGAACCAGAGGCGCTCCTGCGAGAAGGAGAGCGAGGCGTCGCTTCCGTGGGAGCCGGGGCGGAGCTCGAGGTCCTGTTCCGGAACCGCGGCGCCCCGCGCGGACTCGATGGCCTCTGACAGCTCCGCGATGGTGGGCGCGTCGAAGAGGGTGGGCAGGGGGAAGCGCAGGTGGAAGAGCTCGTTGAGCCGCGAGACGAGCCGGGTGGCGATGAGGGAGTGGCCTCCGAGCTGGAAGAAGTCGTCGTGGATGCCCACGCGCTCGACCTCCAGCATCACCTTCCAGAGCTCGCAGAGGACCTCCTCCGTCGGCGTGCGCGGGGGCTGGTAGCTGGCATTCAGCGAGGCGAGTGTCATCGAGGAGTCCTTCACTGTTTGAGACAGGTTTGGGGAGACCGCGGCACGCGTGGCGTCACCGGCTCACTTGTGAAGCGCGGCGGTGGCTCCGTCCGCGGAGACGACCTGGATGCGTCGTGGGCGCTCCGCGAGCCGCAGGAGGCGGGAGAGCGCCTCGGACACGTGGTCCATCGAGCGCCCCTCGTCCGCCACCGTGAGGATCATCTCGTAGTCGTCGCCCTCCACGCCGGGGACGATTTGCGTGCGCGCCGTGAGCACGCCGGGAAGCGTGGTGGCCAGGCGGCGCACGGAGGCCATGGAGATCTTCTCGCTGCCCCGGACGATGAAGTCGGAGAGCCGTCCCTGGAAGTACAGGTAGCCCTCCGCGTCGATGTCGAAGATGTCCCCCGTGGCCAGCAGGTGGGGGCCACGCCAGGCGTTCAGCTTCTCGCCCTCCACGAAGCCGATGCGCCGCTTCATCAGCGTGTCCGAGGACACCAGCAGCTCCTTCTGGCCGCCGGGGCCCCGGGGGACGAGCGACACCTGCGTCCCCGGGAGCGGCAGGCCCACGGAGGCGAAGCGGTGGGCCGGCTCGGCGTGGGCTGCCAGCGTGGCGACTCGAGGTCCGGCTTCGGACAGGCCATAGGTGATGTACAGCTCGCCCCGGGGCCGCTGGCGCAGCAGCCGTGTCACGTGCTCTGGAGAGAGGACGTCCCCTCCGACGCCCAGGGAGCGCAGCCCCTCGGGGAAGGCGCCGCCCTGCTGGAGCAGCGAGCGCACCAGCAGCGGCGTCAGGGCGGACACGGTGACGCCGTGCTCGGCCAGCAGCCGCAGGTACGCGGCGGGCTGGAAGGGGGGCCCGCTGATGACCAGGTCCGCGCCTCGCAGCAGCGAGCCAAAGGCCTGGGCCACCATGGAGTACGAATAGTAGAGCGGCAGGTTCACCAGCACGGTGTCCCCGGCGCGCAGACCGACGGCGTCCGCGTGACGGCTCGCGTTCCGGAAGAGCGCATCGAGGTCGAATACGCAGCCACTGGCGAAGCCCGAGGTGCCCGAGGTGAGCAGGACCATCTCTCCGGGCCGGGCGGCCGGCGTCTGCGTTTCGGGGAACAGGGCCACCTCGGCTCCGCCGAGAGTGAAACGGTCCACCTCCAGGGCCTGGGGGGCGGGACGGCGCATGGTCACCAGCGCGCGCGCTGGGAGTGCCTCCACGAGCGCCTGCTGTCGCGCGGCGGGCGCGGAGGGAGACACCAGCGCGGGCACCCCACGCGCGGCGAGAGTCGCGAAGACCTGGGCCAGCAGTTCCGCTCCGTTCGGGAGGGCCAGCAGGACGACATCTCCCGGCCGCAGGCCGTGCGTCCGCCAGGAGGCCGCGAGCCGCGCCACCGGGTGCTGCGCCGGGGCTCCGGACTCCGTGAGGTCCCGGACGCGGTCCAGAAACGCTTGAATGGTCGGCAGGGAGATGCCCGCCACGTCCGTGGTCGTTTCATTCATGGGTGCGAGGCTCGGGGGAGAAGGGTCTTCACCAGGAGCGCCGGGGCGACGCCCGGGCCCTCGCCTCGCGAGAGCACCGCACAGGCGGCGCGGGGCGGGCCGCCGGGCACGGAAGCCGCCGTCCCGATGAGCGCGTAGTCGACGACGCCTCGCGCGAGCCATGCGGCGGAGAGCGCCAGGGCGATGGCGGCTCCCTCCGCCACGGGCAGGGTCAGGGCGAGCGTCGGTCCGCGGAGGCCATGGACGATGCAGGCCAGGCCCGTGGGCGCGCTCGGGGTGGCCGCGGGAAAGCGGATGGGCGAGGCGAAGCCGCGCAGCGCCTCGCTCGCGGCCTGGGACAAGGCCTCCGCTGGCGCCTCGGGGCCCACCTGGATGAGCGAGCAGCGATCCACCGCGCCCCGGAAGTCCTCGCCCAGCGGCTCGGTGGCCTCGCCAATGGCGAGCACGAGGGCCCAGGCCATCGGGTCCGCGTAGCGCACGGAGGTCTTCACCCGCGCCGCGTACGGATTGGGCCCACCGCCCCATGCCGCCGCGCTGCCACGGATCACGAGGGACGTCTTGGTGTGAGGAGACAGGCTCATCGAGGGACCTCGAAGACGAGCGAGGTGTCGAAGCCTCCGAAGCCGAGCGTGAGGCTCAGGCCGATTCGCTCTTCGTGCCGCACCGGCCGGCCCATGGGGAGCGGGCAGGGGAAGTCCGCGTCGGGCTGCTCCAGGCCGGCGATGGGCGGCACCACGCCCTCGCGCAGCCCGAGGATGAGCGCAATCGCCTCCATGGCGCCGGTGGCGCCGAGGGTGTGGCCGAAGGCGCCCTTCGTCGCGAAGACCAGCGGACGTGGCCCCGCCCCGAAGACGGCGCGGAAGGCCTCCGTCTCCGCGCGGTCATTGGCGGGCGTGGCCGAGCCGTGAGCGTTGACGAGCCCGATGTCTCCCGCCGCCACGCCGGCGTCCGAGAGAGAGCGCTCCATCGCCAGCCGGGCCCCCATGGCGGCGGGGTCCGGAGACGTCATGCTCGCCGCGTCGTTGGCCGAGCCCGCCCCCCGGAAGACGGCGAGCAGCGGCGCTGAGCGCTCCCGGGCATGGGCCAGGGACTCCAGCACGAGGAAGCCGGCGCCCTCGCCCAGCAGCATGCCGTCATGCCGCGCGTCGAAGGCGCGCGGCCGGGTGGGGGACATGGTGGAGAGCGCCGAGTGCGCCAGCCGTTTGCTCGGGGTGAGGACATCCACGCCGCCGCAGACGCACACCTCCGCCGCCCCGGCGCGGATGAGCTCCGCGCCCACCAGGATGGCATCGGAGCCCGAGGAGCACGCAGTGGACAGGCAGACCGGCGCCTCGCGCGCGCCCACCGTGCGGGCCACCTCGTCCGCCCAGGCGTGGAGCGGCGCTTCGCGCTCGCACGCCTCGTCGAGCCAGGCCCCCAGGCTCGTCCCCAGCACGAAGCGCGTGCCGGGGCCGCCCGCGTCCAGTCCCGCCTCGGCCAGCGCGCGGCGCAGCGTCTCCTCTGCCAGGCGCCGCAGCCGGCGCGCGGGGCCGTCACCGGGTGGAGGAATGGCCGCGGCCAGCGCGTTCCTCAGCCGGTGCGGGGAGTCCACCTCGACGAAGCCGTGCTCGCCGGCCAGCAGCCGCCGCCACACGTCGCCGAGTCCGTGGCCGAGGGCCGTGCTCCACGCGGCCCCCGTCACAGCGACGGGCGCTACCATAGCGGCGAGCCCAGCTCCGAGACCTTGGTGCGGACGAGGCTGGCGCGGAACGCCGCCACGCGGCGGGTGCCCACCGTCGCCTTGCCCGAGTAGACGAAGAGGCCTCCGGCCAGGCGGCTCACCTGGACGCGCAGCAGCACCTGGTCGCCCGGGACGACGACCTGGAGGAACCGGCTCTCCACCGAGCCAATCAGCGTCAGCTCGTCCTCCGCCAGGAGCGACGTGCTCATCTGGTAGAGGATGATGCCGGCCTGGGCGAAGGCCTGGATGAGGTTGCTGCCGGGGTAGATGGCGCGCTCGGGGAAGTGGCCCGCGATGCAGTCCAGGTTCCCCGAGATGGAGATGAGGGCCTCGAGGAACTTCCCGGGCTCGTGGTCCACGATGCGGTCCAGCAGAATCATCGGGTGCCGGTGGCGGAGCCACTGGCGCAGGGCGGTGAAGCCCAGGGGCCTGGGCTGCCGCGCTTCTTCACTTACTGGGAGAGGGATTGCTTGAGGGCGGCGCTGAGTGTTTGGGGAATGCACGAGGGACCTCCGCTCTCGCGGTTGACGACTGCCATGTCCAGACTTCCTGAGGCGAGCAGCACCGGCTCGGGCTCCTGGCCCTCGCGGTAGACCTTCACGCCCAACTTGAGACTCGCGGGGCCCACGTGCTCCACGCTGGCCACCAATCGCAGCCAGTCCTGGAAGCGCGCGGCGGCGCGGTAGCTGATGCGCAGCTCCCGCACGCGCAAATCCAACCCCTGTCCTTCGAGCGCCACCAGCCCCGAGCCCTTGCGCTCCAGTTCTTCCAGCGCGGCGGTCTCCAGCAGCGAGGCGTAGCGCGAGAAGTGGACGACCCCGGACGCATCGGTGTCGACGTGCTCCACGCGGTGGCGCAGGGGCGTCATGGCCCCGCCTCCACGAACCTCCGAGTGCCTTCGCGGATGCGCTCGACGATGTGCCGCAGATCCTCCTCGCCCGCGATGAGTGGCGGGGCGATGCGCATCGCGGGGAACAGGTAGCGCAGCCCGTGGGAGCGCCGGCCCGCCCCGGCCATGAACTCCACGAAGACGCCGGACTCGAGGAGCCGGTGGCGCAGGCGGGTGAGGCTGCTGGCGGCGCGCTCGGTCAGCTCGATGCCGTTCATGTAGCCCAGGCCCCGGACCTCCAGGAACAGCTCCGGGAAGGCTTCCACCACGTCCCGCTGGAGCCGGGCACGCAGCTCCTCGCCCAGGGGGCCGGCGCGCTCGACGAGGCGCTCCTCCTCGACGTACCGGAGGCCGGCGCGCATCAGCGCGCAGGTGAGGGGCCGCAGGTCCGACGTGGACACCGCGCCGCTGGAGCGCACGGTCAGCTCGCGCCGCGCGATGACCATGGACGTGGAGACGGCTCCCATGCCCAGGCTCTTGCCGATGACGGTGATGTCGGTGGGGATGGGCCCCTGCTCGTCCGTCATGGCGAAGAAGCGGCCCGTCTTCGCGAAGGTGAGCACCTCGTCCGCCACCAGGAGCACGCCGTGCTCACGGCACAGCCCGGCCAGCTTCCGCAGATAGCCCGGCGGTGGCACGAGGATGCCGGCGTCGCCCTGGATGGGCTCGACGAAGACCGCGGACAGCTTCGAGCCCTGCTCGGCGAAGAAGCGCTCCAGCGGCTCCACCTGGCCGAAGGGCAGGAACGCAACGTCCAGGCCGAAGGGACGCTCGGTGGTCGGTGGAGGCAGGCCGACACGGTAGTGCCGGCGGTTGAGCAGGGGCACCAGGCCGCCCGTCCACCCATGCCAGGCGCCCTCGAAGGCCAGCACGGTCCGCCGCGCCTCACGGCCCGCCTTCACCGACAGGCGCCGCCGGTCGAAGCCCGACTCCAACACCAGCCGCAGCGCGAGCTCCAGTCCCTCGGAGCCGGAGTTGCGGCCGCTCGCGTGGTAGTCACTTCCCGGGAAGCGATCCGCCCAGCGGCCCCCGGGGCCGAACAGCTCCTCCAGGAGCAGCGTCCGCTCCAGCGAGCCCAGCTCGTCGGTGACGTAGCCGCGCTCCAGGCCGTCCCGCAGCGCCTGATGGAGGCAGGGGTGGCCCGCGCCCAGGCAGGCGCTGGCGTAGCCGCCGCTCGCGTCCAGCACCTCCAGCACCCGGCCCGCGCCTTCGCCTTCCAGCGGGACCATCTGCTGGACGAGCCCGCGCGCCTGCAGGCAGGCGAAGGGCAGGCGCCCGCCGCCGTAGTGGTCCATGTGCAGCGCCAGTCCGGCACGCAGCCGGTCCAGCTCCGCGGGGTCCAGTCTTCCTCCTGGAGCGGGCACCTTCACCACGCGCCTCCCTGGGCCCGGGTCTTCAGGCCCACGATGAGCGACACGAGCTGGTTCAACGTCCGGAAGTTGTCCGCGTTGAAGTCCTCGTCGGAGATGCGCACGCCGAACTCGTCCTCGCAGATGACGCGCAGCTCGAGGAAGCCCACCGAGTCCAGGCCGATGACGGACTGCAGGCCGTCATCCGCGCCGATCTGCTCCGGGGGAAGTTCGACGAACAGGTTGTTGATCAGGATCTTCTTGATGTTTGTCGTCAGCTCTTCATGCATGGCTGGATTTCCCTTCGAGTGTGAGTACGAGCTTCCCGATGTTGCGGTTCGCCTCCATGTCCGCCAGCGCCACCCCCACGTCCTCCAGCGGGTAGCGCGCGTGGATGACGGGGCGCAGCTCGCCCCGGGCGAGCACCTCCAGCCAGCGCTGGCGGAAGCGCGCATTCACCTCGCGCTTCTCGCGCATGGGCCGCAGCCGCAGGGAGGAGCCCTTGAGTTGCAAGCGGCGCTGCACGATGCGCAGCAGGTCCACCTGGGCCGTCATGCCGTCGAGCAGCCCCACCATCACCAGGCACCCCTCATGCCCCAGCACGGCGAGGTTGCGCTCCAGCCAGGCGCCGCCAATGAAGTCCATCACCAGCGGGACGCCCTCGCCGCGCGTCAGGCGGAGGACCTCGCTGACGAAGTCCTGCTCCCGGTAGTTGAAGACCTCGTCGGCACCCAGGGCGCGCAGGGCCTCCACCTTCCGCGGTGTGCCCACGGTGCAGAAGGTGGTGGCTCCCACGTGCCGGGCCATCTGCACCATGGTGGTGCCGATACTGCTTGCCGCCGCGTGGATGAGCACCGCCTGTCCCTGCTGAAGCTGGCCGAGGGTGAAGAGCGTCTCGTTGGCGGTGAGGCAGGACTCCGCGGTGGCCGCGGCCTCCGCGAAGTCGAAGCCGGTGGGGATGGGGTTGGCCATGCCCTGGTCCAGCAGGCAGTAATCGGCCAGCCCGCCACCCTCCACCACGCCGTAGACGCGCTGCCCCCGGGTGAAGCCCTTCACGTCCTCGCCCCAGGCCTCCACGGTGCCAGCGACTTCCACGCCGGGGATGGGGGACTGGCCCTCGGGGACCTGGTACTCGCCGTGGCGCTGCAGCAGGTCCGCGCGGTTGAGCGCGGTGGCCTGCACCTTCACCAGCAGCGCCTCCCGCGTGGGCACGGGCCTCGCGACTTCGCGCAGCTTCACCACCTCCGGCCCGCCGGAGCCTTCGTAGATGACGGCCCGCATGGCGTCAGTACCTGGCCCTTTCCTCGACGGCCCGCTCGCGGGTTGGCACGAGGAAGCTGCGCTCGAAGGAGAGGAAGACCTCGCCCTTCGACGTGAGGCCCACCGTCTCGCAGGTGACGATTCCCTCTCCCGTCCGGCGGGTGGACAGCCGCTTCGCCAGGATGCGGCTCTCCGCGTAGAGCGTGTCGCCCGCGAAGACGGGGTGGGTGAGGCGGATCTTGTCCCAGCCGAGATTGGCGGTGGCCCTGCCGCTCGTGCTGCGCACGCTCATCCCGCAGACGATGCTGAACGTCACCAGGCTGGAGATGAGCGGCCGGCCCCACACCGTCTGCTCGCAGTACGCGGCGTCCAGGTGCAGCGGTGACGGGTTCATGCTCAGCGTGTTCATCAGGACGTTGTCGGCCTCCGTCACCGTCCTGCCGGGCCGGTGCTCGAAGACGTCCCCCACGGTGAAGTCCTCGTAGTGAAAACCGAGGACCTCCCGGTACCGCTGCGGTCCGAGCTGCTTGTAGCCGGTGATTCCGGTGCCCTCCATGGTGGCGTCCTCGTGGCCCGGGTGGGGGGCATCAGAAGTGGGAGAGGATGTCCTTGACGTCGTCGCAGAAGGTGCGGACCTGCTCGAGCGTCATGTCCGCGCGCATCATCACGCGCACCCCCGCCTCGCCCCGGGCGACCACGGGGAAGAACACCGCCGAGCAGTAGTAGCCGCGCTGGTACAGCTCCGAGGACAGCCGGATGGCGCGCTCCTCCTCGCCCACCTGGATGAGGCGGATGGGCATCCCGTTGCCCGCGTGCGGCGAGGGAAACTGGCTGTCGAAGTGCTGGATGTTGCGCTGGAGCTGGTCCTGGAGCTGGCGCAGCTCCGGCGAGCGGTGCAGCTCGATGCTGGCCAGCGACGCGCCCAGCGAGGGCGTCTGGAGGTTCTGCGACCAGGCCAGCGGCCCCGCGTTGCGGTAGAGGAAGTCGAAGATCTTCTCGCTGCCCAGCATGGCGATGCCGCCCGAGCTGCCGAACGCCTTGGCCAGCGAGGCGACGATCATCGTCAGCGGGTTCATCTTCAGCCGCGAGCGCACGTAGCCCTCGCCGCGCTCGCCGGTGATGGACAGCGAGTGCGAGTCGTCGATGTAGAGGAACAGCCCGTAACGCTCCTGGAGCTGGAGCAGCCCCTCCAGCGCCGTCAGCCCGCCCATGGAGTAGGCCCCGTCCGCCACGTAGGCCACGCGGGGGTACTTCTTGCAGACGTCCTCCAGGTAGTTGAGGTCGTTGTGCGGGCTCGTCAGCACCAGGCTCTCATCGCCGCAGATGGGTTTGATGTAGGCCATGGAGAAGTGACAGAAGCGGTCGAACACCATGACGCGCGGCTGGCCGTCCTCGGTGACGTGGCCGGAGGCCAGCAGCGGGAGGATGCCCGCGGTCAGCGCGCTGCACGTGGCGCCCGGCAGGGTGGGGCAGCCGTACAAGTCGCGCATTCCCTCCTCCATGCGCGCCATCAGGTTCAGGCGGATGCGGAGGGTGGACATGGCCAGGCTGTTGGTGCCGGCCTCCCGCAGCGCGTCGATGGAGCCCTGGAGGATCTTCGGGTGGTGGTTGAGGCCCAGGTACGAGCATGAGCACAGCGTCATGAACTCGTGGCCCGTCCGGGTGTCGACGAGCCGGTTGTTCGACTCGAAGTCCACCTTGATGCCGATGAGCCCGTTCTCCGCGGCGTGCTGCCAGCCACGGTCACCCACGGCGATGAGCTTCTCGTTGTTGCGGTAGCGCCGGGGACCCAAGACGCTCTGCGGGCTGCTTGCTTCCATGTGGACTCCTCCTGGGGCAGGTGGGCTGCGATGTGGGGGGACGTTCGGGGTTCAGCCCTCCTGGGGGCCGAACTCCTCGAGGGTGCGCTTCGCCGCCTCGACGAACGGGGCACCCATCATGGTCCCCTCCACCACGCAGATGTTGAAGTCGCGGGCCTGGCTCTCCGTGACGATCTTCCGCGCCTTGCGCAGGGTGTTCTCGTCCGGGGAGAAGGCCTGGTTGATGATCTCCACCTGGCGCGGGTGGACGGCGGCCTTGCCGCTGAAGCCCATGCTCCGGGCCAGTTGGCACTCGTGGCGCAGGCCCTCCACGTCCGCCATGTCGAACAGCGGCGAGTCCACGACCTGCACGTTGGCGGCGCGCGCCGCGGTGACGAGCCGGGAGCGTGCGTAGTGCAGGGGATCCCAGGAGAGCGACGCGCCGATGCTGAAGGAGAAGTCCGCCGAGCCGAACACGAGCGCCTTGAGCCTCGGCGTCGCGCAGGCGATGGCGTGGACGTTCTCCACCCCTCGAGGTGTCTCCACCAGGGCGAGCAGGTCCACCTTCGCGCACGCGGGGCCGAGCACCTGCTCGACGATCTCCAGGTCTCGTGGCGACTCCACCTTGGGGACGAGCACCGCCTCGGGCTTGACGGCGTAGTTGCGCAGGGCGAGAAGATCCCGCAGCCCGTCGGGACGGGTGACGGCGTTGATGCGGACGGCCAGGCGGCTGGACGAGCTGCGCGGGGCGGAGAAGAACGCCTCCGCGTGCTGCCGCGCCGCGTCCTTGTGGCTGGCCGCCACGGAGTCCTCCAGGTCCACCAGACTGATGTCCGCGCCGGACTGTTGCCCCCGTGCGAAACGGTCCACGGCCAGCGCCGGGGTGAACAGGATGGAGCGGCAATACCGGGTGAACATCATGGCTGCCTCCGGGAAAGGGCCTGCCTTGCGCGCACCCGTAGCGGTACCGCTCGTTGAGACACGGGCGGCCTGCTCGAGGCGCGATGACCAGGTGAGCGCCTGAGTACTCCTGTCATTTCGGGTCGTCAAGAAAGACATGCAAAGAATTGCAGTTCCATGGCTGCTGAATATGTGCAAGTCATTGATATGTATTTGAACATAGACATACGTGGCTCTACGTTTTGATATGTGGTTTGACGTGCCCGGAGATTTACAGCCCGGAAGTGGGGCGCGGTGGAGTGCCGGGGCGGAGGGGTGGGGCGAGCTGCTGACGGGTGGGTCAGGGGTCGCGCGTCGCGTCAGGAGCACTCGCCAGCGCAACCCGCCGACCCTGGATCAGGCCCGGCCTCGGCCCCATCCAGATTCACACCCTGAGTCGTCGGGCGTCCTGGAGATACCGGGTTCAATTCTCGCGGAGGATTTCGCTGTGTCAGACACACTTCCGATCCAGATCGTCAACAAGACGCCCTACGCGGACAGCGATATCTGGTTCGTCATCACCGGGCAGAAGCAGCCCGACATGCCGGGAGGGAAGCGCTTCTTTCCCTGGTACCATCTCACCGACGCGAAGGCCGGCACGCTCGAGCAGATCCTCCCGAGCGACGAGAAGAACGGACTCCTCGACTACAGCATCAATCTGGGGACCGGCACCGATGGCGGGAAGATGCTGCTGCCGGCGCTCGATGGCGGCGCGCGCATGTACTTCTCCGTCAAGAACAAGTTGAAGATGAAGGCGGCCGGCATCGTTGGCTCGCCCTATTTCAACAACACGACGCCGAACGGATGGAACACGAACGGCGACAACTTCGGCACGCTTTTCGACTGGTGGGAGTTCGTCAACCTTCCGATGGATCCGAAGACGGGCTTCAACGCGAATCTCACGCAGGTCGACATGGTCGGAATTCCGATGTCTTTGCGTGTGGACGGCAAGGACACGCCCGGCGGAGACGTGGTTGGCTTCAAAGCTGGCGCGCGCTCCAAAATCCTATCGCAACTCAAACACACCCCCGGCTGGGGCAGTCTCGTCATCCAGCACGGCGGTGAGGACGGAGTCGCCATCGCGCCGTTTCACGGCATCGAGAACGGTACGTTCAGCATGACGTACCTCGATCCGTACATCGACGCGGTGTGGGCGCACTACGCAGCCAGCGGCTCCAATCGCCTCTGGGCGGAGGTCGAGACCGGGATATTCTTCGTCGGGTCCGTCGATGCCTCGGGCAACTTCGTTTTTGAGAGGAAGGGCGTATCCGACGCCGAGTCCCCGACGCCGGAGTTCTCGAAGCCGACGACCTTCCAGGTGTTCGCCAACCAGGTCAACGCCAAGGCGGGCGGAGGCATCCACGGCTCCGAGATTCAAGGTGCTCTCGCACCGGCGCTCAATCGAACGGTGCTGATGTCGCAGGACCACCTGGGCGTCATCAGCGGAACCGAAGCGTGCAAATCGACGATGCGCAACAGCTTCCAGCCGTGGAAGGGCCTCACGAACTACTACGCCAAGGTGGTGCACGCCAACGCCATCGACGGCCGCGCGTACGCGCTCGGCAACGACGACAACTGCGACGGCAGCTCGTTCATCGTCTCGCGCCAGCCGACGGGGGCGACGATCACGCTCGAGGCCTTCTAGCCTGGCAGCGAAAGGCAGGCGCGGGGCCTCTTCCCTCGCGGCTCACCGCACCAGCGAGACCACTTCCTCGGCACAGCCCCACGACAGCGTCACGCCCGCGCCGCCGTGGCCGTAGTTGTGGATGACCCTGCGCCCACCCACGTCCTCCGCCTCCAGCCGCACGGCGGGCCGGCCGGGGCGCAGCCCCACCTTGTGCTCGACGACGTGCACCCGAGTCCCCGGCGGGAGCAGCGGCGCGGTGCGCGACAGGATGCCCTCCACCTGCGCCGGGTCGGGCTCCAGCGACCAGCTCCCCTCCACCGTCGTGCCTCCAAGGATGCAGTCCGTGGCGCGGGGGATGACGTATGCGACGCCTTCCGTCTCGTCCGCGTCGAAGACGAACCGGTCCACCGGTGAGGGCTCCACGCGCAGCACCTCGCCCTGGACGGGGTACAGCGTCTCGTCGCCCACCAGCGCGCGGGCGCCCAGGCCCGTGCAGTTGATGACGAGCGGCACGTCCGCCCAGGCCTCCTCCAGCGAGCGCACCTCGCGCTGGACGATGCGCCCGCCCAGCGTCCGGAAGCGGTCCATCAGGAAGCGCAGGTAGCGGGGCATCTCCACGACGGGAGCGCTGAAGCCGTAGCCGTCCACGAAGCCCGGAGGCAGTTCCTCCGCGGCGGCCCGGCGGAAGTCCGGCACGCCGTCCCGCCACCACGGGTCTGGCACGGGTGTCCGGAACGCGTCGACTCCAGAGACCATGACGATGCCCGCCTCGGAGTGCTCGCGGCTCAGTTGCTGGAAGACCTCGTAGGTCCGCCGCCCCCATGCGTTGACGAGCGCCTGGGGGTAGACCCGGTACGGATACCAGACGGCGGCCGCGACATCGGACGTGGTGTGCGGCGGCAGCTCCCGCGCCCGGATTTCCACCGCGTGCCCGGCCTCGGCCAGGCGGATGCCGCAGGAAAGTCCCGACACCCCGCAGCCCAGGACGATGATGAACATGCCCCGAGCATAGCTGGCTCCTGCCGTGACCAGGCCGACGAACCCGGCACTCAAGGTTGCTGTTCCTGCAAATGGGTTGGCGCTAGGGGAGCGGCGTGTAACGCAGCAGGGAAGCTTCGTACGACAGCAACCCCGGGGTGTCGTCGGGCGTCGGTGGGCCAATCTCGAAGCGATACCTGCGGCCGGGCACGAACACGTGGCCGTCATGGACGCCGATATCGACGCTCAGCACCGCCGACTCCGCCTGGTACGGCGGAGGCCCCTCGCTCAGATGCAGGACCGTCGAGAGTCGCTCACAGGGCTTGCAGTTGGCCCGGGGTGGGCACGGCGGACAGTCGCTGAAGCCCGCGACGTAGGCGTCGATCTGGAACCGGTCCCCCGCCGGCAGCGTCCTGTCACGCAGTTGGGCGAAGGTGAGCGGCGTTCCCGGCGGCAGTCCGTGCTTCTCGGAAGGGAAGGCCGGGTGGCGGCGGGGCCCGCAAGCACTCGCGGCGAGGAGGACGGCGGCGAGGCCGAGCAACATCCGGCGCGAGCGGTGCGACGTCATGGCAGCTCGCAGCGGAGCAGGTCCGGTTCGAAGACGGGGCCGAGCAGCATCCATTTCCCGGAGACCGCCGCGACGGCGCTGCCGGCTGTCTGTCGGCCATCGTCGAGGAACACCTCCTCCATCTCGAACGTGTCTCCCGAGGACTTCAGCCGCAGCACCTGCGCGGGAGCTCGCGTCGCCCCGGACACGTCCTTCGCGTGGGCCACGAAGTCGAGCAGCTTCGGGTGGGAGGCAACCCACAGGTCGCCTCTCGCATCCACCTCGATGTTGTCCGGCCCGCTCCCCAGCGGGAACGTCTGCCGATGCGTCAGTGCGCCCGAGTCCGCGTCCCGCGCGTAGACGGACAGCGAGCGTCCGACCACCTGCGCGAGGTACACCGTCCGCCCGTCCGCGGAGCGGTTGATGCCATTGGCGTAGGACGTGCCGCTGATGACCTCCCGGAAGCCCTGGCCGTCGAAATAGAGCACGTTGCCGATGGCGAGCTGCAGGTACTCCTCCACGACCCGCGGGGCGCCCGGCGGGAAGTGGTGGTCGTTCGTCACGTAGAAGCGCTCGGCGTCCACCGCCACCAGGTCATTGGGGGAGACCAGGGCCGCGTCTCGCAGCGTCTGACGGTGGATGAGCATCCCGTCCGCACCAACCTGGAACCGTTCCACCTGATGCTGGCCCGGCTCCGGGTGGTTGACCACAAACAGGGTCTGCGCGCCGTCCGGGGCGACGAAGAGGCTGAGGCCATGTGGGTGGAAGGCCTGCTTGAACGCTCCCGTCAGCAGCACGGGGGGCGCGGAGCTCGCCGGGTCGAGGCGATAGATGCCTCCCTGCACGGGGCGCCCGGCCAGCGTGGCGCGGCGGTCATCCGACGAGACGTAGGCGTAGCCGAGCGTTGGATGGAAGGTGATGTCCTCGGCGCCGGGCATGCCGGACACCGGGGTGCAGCGGCCGGCGAAGTGGGGGACGAGGTGCTTGAACTGGCCCGCGTCCGCGAGCGTCTTCACGATGAAACCGGACAGCACGAGGAGCAGTACGCCGAGCCCTGCGAAAAACTTCTTTCTCATGAGGTCAGTCTAGCGCCTCCCCCGGAAGTCCGATGCCGTCGTCCGGTGGGGGATGGAAGCGCAATCACGGGAGGCCACGCCCCAGGCAGACTCAGCCGTCAGGCCCGGTGCGCGGCGTCTCCGTGAGCGTCGCGTGTCCTCAGACCGGCCGTTCGAGCCGGCCGTCGGCATGCCGCGCGAAGCGGCCTTCCTCCCTCGCGTGGACGGGGTCGTTGCTCGGCCAGGGCCAGCCACCGAAGCCCGTGCGCTGGTAGTCCGCGAAGGCCTGCTGGATTTCCTGCCGCGAGTTCATCACGAACGGGCCGTACTGCACGACGGGCTCGCCAATGGGACGCCCCTGCAGGAGCAGCAGCTCCGTCACGTCCGCGCCGTTCTCCAGCTCCACGTCCACATCCGCGCGCAATTCGATGCTGTGCGACGGCGCGATGGCACGCCCCGCCACACGCAGCCCAGAGCCGAGGAAGAAGTACAACATGCGGTTGCTGCCACGCGCCGCCGCCGGCAGCGTCCAGCGCGCGCCGGGCGCCAGCTTGAGAGTCCAGATGGCCACGTCCGCGTCCGCGTGCGCCGCCCAGGACTTCGGCGGCGGCGGTGGCGCCTTCGTGTCCCCGAGCCGGCCGGCGACCACGGTGACTTCCGTGGTGCGTCCCGCCTCGTCCTTCGCGACATGCTTGGGGATGACGTGATTCCACAGCATGGAGAAGTGCGGCTCCACGAGCTTGTTCGCGCGCGGCAGGTTGAGCCAGATCTGGAACAGCTCCACCGGGTTCGGCGTGTCACGCTTCAGCAGCGGGAACATCTCCGAGTGGTTGATGCCCGCGCCGGCCGTGAGCCACTGCACGTCACCCCCGCCGAAGCGCGCCGCCGCGCCGAGCGAGTCGGAGTGGTCGAGCAGTCCGTTACGGACGACGGTGACGGTCTCGAAGCCCCGGTGCGGGTGCTGGGGGAACCCGGGCACCACCGTGCCGTGGTACATGTTCCAGCCGTCCCGCCCGTCGAAGTCCTGGCCCAGGTTTCGGCCCGCGAGCGATGCGGACGGCCCCAGGCGCTCGTTGCCCGCCGGGTACCGGTCGTCGTGGTGCACGCAGAAGAGGAACGGGTCCGGCGTCCGCCACGGCATCCCGAGCGGCTCGACACGGAGGACGGCTTCCTGCTGCTGCGGACTCTTCTGCTGACTCATTCCCTGCTCCTCTGCCTTTCCGGAGCCGCGCGAACACCCCGCGGCGGTGGTGACTCCCGCCGCCGCGATCAGCTTCAACGCCGCTCTCCGGCTCACTTCGTCCACGGTCCACCTCGCGTTTGATTCCGCTGGGGCCGCTCCATCCTAACAACGTGCCTTTCCCGCCGCTCAGCCCGCCCGGCCCGGCGCGGGCGCCCTCGCGAAGTCGACGAAGGCGCGGAGCGCGGCCGGGAGCTGGCGGCGGCTGGGGTAGTAGAGGAAGAACCCCGGGTAGGAGGGGCACCAGTCCTCCAGCACGCGCACCAGGCGGCCTTGCGCAATCAGCTCGGTCACCCTCGGCTCGAAGACATAGGCCAGGCCCACGCCCTCCAGCGCCGCGTCCACCATCAGGTTCTGCTCGGTGACGCTCAGCGGGCCGTCGACCTCGATGCTGACCTCCTCGGTGCCCCGCTCGAACTCCCACCGGTAGAGGGCGCCGCTGAGGAAGCGGTAGCGGATGCAGGGCAGGGCTCGCAGGTCCTGCGGCACCTTCGGCCGGGCATGCCGCTCGAAGTACTCCGGCGAGCCCACGACGGCGGACCGGATGCGGGGAACGATGGGCACCGCGAGCATGTCCGCTTCGAGGCTCTCGCCCAGGCGCACCCCGGCGTCGAAGCCCGCGGCGACGATGTCCGTCAGCGCGTCCTCCACCACGAGGTCGACGCGCACGTCCGGGTACGCCCGCAGGAAGCGGGTGACGATGGGCATGAGCGCCAGTTGGGCGGACTGCAGCGCCGCGTTGATGCGCAGCGTGCCCATGGGCTGGCCGCGAAAGCTGTTCAGGTCCTCGAGGGCGTCGGTGATGTCGCGGAAGGCGGGACGGATGCGCTCGAACAGGCGCTCGCCTGCTTCCGTCAGCGCCACGCTCCGCGTGGTGCGATTGACCAGACGCACGCCCAGGCGCTCCTCGATGCCGTTCAGCGCGTGGCTCAGCGCCGAGGGCGACACTCCCAACTCCACCGCCGCCTTCCGGAAGCTGCGGTGCGTGGCGATGGCCAGGAAGGGGGACAGGGCCGCCGGGTCGATGCGCTTCATTGCTGAGATGAATTCATCAGCTCGATGAAGACTCAAGAGATTCTCTCAATGAAGTGCGGCCGGTACCTTCTGAATCGTCAGCCGGTCGCACTGCCCGGCGACGCACCCGAAAGGAATCCGCCATGCGCGTCTGGTTCATCACTGGAGCTTCCCGTGGTCTTGGCGCCCTCATCACCGCCGAGGCCCTGGCCGCCGGCGACGCCGTCGTCGCCACCGCGAGGGACCCCAGGAGCCTCACCGCGAAGTTCGGCGAGCACCCGCGCCTGCTCGCCGCCGCGCTCGACGTCACCCAGGAGGTGCAGGCCCGCGCCGCGGTGGAGGCGGCCGTGGCGCGCTTCGGCCGCATCGACGTGCTGGTGAACAACGCCGGCTTCGGCCTGCTCAGCGCGGTGGAGGAGGCCAGCGCTCGCGACGTGGAGCGCGTGTTCTCCACCAATGTCTTCGGCCTCCTCGCCGTCACCCGCGCGGTGCTGCCGCAGATGCGGCGCCAGCGCTCGGGCCACGTCATCAACATGTCCTCCGTCGGCGGCTACGCCTCCTCCCAGGGCTGGGGCGTCTACTGCGCCACCAAGTTCGCGGTGGAGGGGCTCACGGAAGCGCTGCATGCCGAGCTGGCGCCGCTCGGCATCAAGGTGACGGTGGTGGAGCCCGGCTACTTCCGCACGGACTTCCTCGACGGGCAGTCCCTCTCCGTGTCCGAGCCCATCGCCGACTACGCCGCGTCGTCCGGTGTCACCCGCTCCTCCGCCACGACGCTGAACCACGCGCAGCCGGGCAACCCCCACAAGCTGGCGAAGGCCATGCTCACGCTGGTGGACGCGGAGCGGCCGCCGCTGCGGCTGCCCCTGGGGAGCGACACGGTCGCCGTCGTCGAAGCCAAGAACCGGCAGGTCGCCGAGGAGCTCGCCGCATGGCGCGAGCTGGCCGTGTCCACCGACGGGTTCGACGCGACGGTGTGAGCTACCGCCGCCCGAGCATGCGCTCCAGGTGGTCCACGGCGCGCAGCTCCACCTGGAGGTGCTCGCGCTCCTCGGCGGACAGGGGAACCTGCTGGAGCTCGGCGCGCAGGGCCTTCGCGCGCTCCGGGTCATCCAGGGCCACCGCCAGCTCGGCCCGGGCCGCCAGGGCGCGGGCCCGGTCCATGGGCGCCGCGGGCTCGTTCCGGGCGAGCGCCACGTCGAGGACCTTCGCCGCCGCGGCGTCGTCCGTCTTGAAGTCCCGCAGGCGGGCGGCCGCGGCGAGCGCCTTCGCCAGCCGGGAGGAGGGCTCCGGCGCGGGGCGGGGCTTGGAGGCGCCGGCCTTCTCCCTCCGGACGAAGATGAGGGAGTTGCCATTCAGGTCCACCAGGGTGAACCGCCCCTGGCCCGGCTTCATCCGCGTGAGCCGGGGGATGCCTGCCACCGGGAGCCTGCCGAGCGTGCGCCGCAGGGCCTCGGCGAACGTGGCATGCAGGGGCTCCACCTCGGGCATCACCACCAGGCACGTGCTGTACGCGGCCGAGGGCACCAGCCCCTTGAGGCCGAAGAAGTGCAGTTGGAAGTCGTCGCGCTGGATCACCGCGTAGGGATTGGGCGAGGTCTGCCGATAGGTCACCTCGAAGCCGAGGGCCCGGTAGAAGTCCAGCGTCTCGTCGAGCGAGACACAGGGGAGGAGGGGAATCGTCGACGTGCCGCTCATCGCGCGCCTCCCGCCCGGCTGTCGGCGGCGGTGTCTTCCTCCAGGCGCTGCCGCACCTGGCGCAGTCCCTCCGCCGCTGACCGCAGCGCCTTCGCGTCCATTCCCGCGGCGAGCTGGTTGGCCCAGGTCGCCTGGCGGGCCTCGACCTTCTGGAGCGCCTCGCGGCCCCGGGCCGTCAACGCGATGAGCTTCGCGCGACGGTGGTGCGGATTCTCCCGGTACTCGATGAAGCCATCGCGCTCCAGCGCGTCGGCGGTCTGCTGCACGCTCTGCCGGGCAAGCCCCATGACGCGGGCGACATTCGCCACCGGCGCTGGCTCGTGGTCCACCACGCCAAGCACCTGCCAGCGGGCGCTGCTGAGTCCCAGGGACTCCGTCAGCGCGTCGCCCGCCTCCAGCGCCAGGCCGTTGACTCGGAATACCTCCAGCACCAGCTCCGTGAGGAGCTCTCCCGCTGCCGTGAGCTTCGCCATGGACAGGCTTCTGCCAATTCGACAGGGTCCTGTCAATGCGGGCGGAGGCCGTTGCCGCGTCCGAGGGCCGGCGGCCGCGCGCTTCGCGCCTACCGGGTCCGGGGAAGCTCCGCGGGCGGACGGGCGGGTTGCTGGAGCACCCAGTCGACGAAGGTCCGCGCCGCCGACCGCAGCCGCCGGTGCGCCGGGTACACCACGAAGTAGCCGAAGCGCGCGGGCAGGGTGGGGCCGGGCAGGCGCACGAGACTCCCATCCGCGAGGTACGGCGCCACAATCTGCTCGCGCCCGAGCGCCGCGCCCAGCCCGTGCACCGCCGCCTTCAGCGCGTCCGTGGTGTCGCTGAAGCCGTGGCGCTCGTCGAATTGCGCGTCGCGTACTCCCGCCGCGCGGAACCAGTCCGCCCAGCCCTGGCGCGACAAGTCCCGCACCAGCGGCAGCTTCGCGACATCCGCCGCGTCCCGGACGTCCTGGAGGCCGGCCAGTCGAGGCGAGGCCACGGGGAAGAGGGCGTCGTCCATCAGGTGGTGCGCCGTCAGCCCCGTCCAGTGGCCCTCTCCGTGGCGGATGGCCAGGTCGGGGCCGCCTTCGTCGAAGCGTGCCAGCGAGGCCTCCGTGTCAATCTGGATGCGGATGTGCGGGTGCAGGGTGGTGAAGGCCGGCAGGCGCGGCAGCAGCCAGGTGTACGTCAGCGAGTGCAGCGTGTTGATGCGCACGCGGTTGCGCTCGTCGCGCGCGGCGCTGAGGCCCCGCAGCACGCCGTCGATGTCCGCCATCGCGCTGCTGGCCGTGTCCGCGAGCTGGCGTCCCTCCGCCGTCAGGGACACGCCGCGCGCGTGGCGCTGGAAGAGGGCGACGCCGAGCTGCGCCTCCAGCTTGCGCACATGGTGGCTGACCGCGCTGGCCGTGAGGTGCAGCTCCTCCGCCGCGTGGGCGAAGTTCTGGTGACGGGCGGCGGACTCGAAGGCCGCCAGGGCCGGGAGCCAGTCGGAGGGAAGAGGCATGACGAGCCTCAAATCATATTTGTGGCTGCCTGGAAAAACATGCGCTTGTGGGGAAGGGCGCTCGGCGACATCTAGAGGGCAGCCAACAGCCATTTTGGAGCCTCGCCATGAGCTCAACCACGCTGGTCCGTCCCTCCGTTCCCTCCCTCGCGGTCACCTGGCAGACGCCGCTGGAGTTGGGGCTGCTGGGCGCCATCTGGGGCGCGTCGTTCATGTTCATGCGCGTCGCGGCCAAGGACTTCGGCGCGATGCCCCTGGTGGAGTTGCGGCTGGCGCTGGGGGCGCTGGTACTGATGCCGTTCCTGTGGCGCGCGCGGGCGTCCTTTCCGCTGAAGCTCTGGCCGAGGCTGGCCTTGATTGGGGCCATCAACTCGGCGGTGCCGTTCGCCCTGTTCGCGTGGGCGGCGCAGCGGGCGCCGGCCGGCATCGGTGCCATCTGCAACAGCATGGCGGTGCTGTTCACCGCGCTGGTGGCGTTCCTGTTCTACGGCGAGCGCATCGGCTCGCGGCGCGCGGTGGCGCTGTTCGCGGGCTTCGCGGGCGTGGTGGTGCTGGCCAGCGGCAAGACGGCGGGCGCGAGCATCGGCTGGGCGGTGGCGGCGGGTACGACGGCCGCGTTCCTGTATGGCATCGGCGGGAACATGGTGAAGCGCAACCTCACGGGCCTTCCGGCCGGCGCCGTGGCGGCGGCCACGCTCGTGTGCTCGGCGCTGCTCATGCTCCCGTTCGCCGCCGCGTCGTGGCCGGAGCATGCCATTCCCCTGCGGTCCTGGCTGTGCGCCGGGGCGCTCGGCGTGCTCTGCACCGGTGTGGCATATGCCATCTTCTACCGACTCATCCAGCGCATCGGCGCGGCGCGTGCCTCCACCGTCACGTATGTCGTCCCGCTGTTCGCCGTGACGTGGGCGTGGTTGCTCCTGGACGAGCCGCTGACGGTGCCCATGTTCATCGCCGGGACGCTGATTCTCGGCAGCGTGGCGCTGAGCCAGAAGCAGCCGGCGTAGGGAAGCGGACTTCCGGCCCCGGAAGCCTGCTCCGGGGTCACGGCGCGCCTGGGGCTCCCCACCTAGCGGGAGGGGAACCTCTTGGAGGGCGGGTTCTGTACGAGGAAGGAGTTGCTGGGCTTGCCTGCCCGGCGCACGGGCTTCTCGGTCGCGGCCGGCGCCGGTTTCGCAGTGGGCACTGCCGGGGCCTTCTTCTCGGTCGGAACCTTGGTCGCGGCCGGGGTCTTCTTGTCCTGGGGCATCGTCTTCTCCGGAGAGGGGTACGTCAGCGTGGCGGACCCTACCGTGGGCAGTGCCGCACCGCGTGGGTGATTCGTGGCCCCGGGAGACAAGCCGTCGGCTGCCCAACCTGTAGGCGAGGGGACTCCGCGGGCGCAAGGCAACAGAACCCGGCCCGGATTCGTCCACGCGCCCGGCTGGGCACCTGGCCGGGATCAGAAGTGGACGTTGGGGAGGATGCCGGTGTGGGTGCCGGGCAACAGGGGCGTGGTCTGGCCCGCGAGGTCCTTGAGCCGTTGCGCCGAGCAGTCGCCGCCACAGCTCAGCGTGCCCATCAGCGTCTTCCCCGTGGCTCCGACGGGAAGGTTCTTGGCGGCGTTCCACGCGTTCATGAGCTCGAAGTTGCGAGTCCGCACACGCTCACCTCGAAGCATCTTGCAGATCAGCTCGAGCTCATTGGGTGAGAACTCGTTGAGCCCGCGCGCGGTGTCACCTTTGGGGAGGTTGGCGTCGTCGGCGTAGACCACCCTCTTCTTCTTCGAGGCGGTGGGCTTCGTATTCAACGTCCGCAGGAACGCGCTGCCCGCGATGAGATCTCCACGTCCAGGCATGCAATCGGCGATGAACAGCGGGTAGTCCCCGAACCCCTG
Organism: Pyxidicoccus sp. MSG2; assembly: GCF_026626705.1. Lineage (NCBI taxonomy): Bacteria > Pseudomonadati > Myxococcota > Myxococcia > Myxococcales > Myxococcaceae > Pyxidicoccus > Pyxidicoccus sp. MSG2. Next base: position 12,348,132 of record NZ_JAPNKC010000001.1, on the reverse strand, counting down.
GAAGATGGGGTCGATCAGGGTCATGCGGAGGTCGAGGTCATTGGCGCCAGGCGCCGGCTCGGGCACGAAGCCAGGGCGATGCCGTCCGTTCACCGTCTTCGGACCACAGGTGGTCGGCACCACCGTCGGCATCCAGTCGTAGTCCGCGAGCGAGTGGTCCGCGCCCGCCGCGATGGCCGCGCCAAGTGAGTGGGCCGCCACGTTCACGGTCGTTCCGTTGTGCTGCTTCAACACCTGGGCGATGGCGTTGCGCAGGCAGTCCGCCGTCTCCATCGGGTGCCGATCGTCCGGGTACGAGAAGTCGTAGACCTGTGCGTTGGCCGGCATGTTGTTGATGACCGGGTCCATCGAGCTGGGACCATCATTGATGCCATGCACCGCGATGTAGGGAACCTTGTTCGGGTCGATGGGTCCCCTGGGCCGGACCTCGCACTGGCCGCAGCGCTCCTTCATCCGTTGATTCTCCGCGGCATTCGTCCGGTCAGCCGCCGTGCTCGGGGTGGTGTTGAGGACGGGCGTCGGAACGGGCGCGGCCTGCGGGGCGAATGAGGCCAGCACCTCTCGCTCCGCTTCCTCCGGCTCTTCGGCCAGGGCCACCGCGCCACCATCCACGCCACCATCGGCGCCGCCATCCGAGGGAGGCGTCGCCCCTCCGGAGCCACCATCCGCCCCCGCGTCCGACCCGGCGTCCCGGCCCGCGTCGGCACCACCATCGCCTCCATCTCCCCCGCCTCCTCCTCCATCCCGACCCGCGTCGGCCCCGCCATCGCTCCCCGCATCAGCACCCGCGTCGCCGCCAGCGTCGGCGCCGCCGTCGGTTCCCGCATCCCCGCAGACGGGCGTCTCGGAGAACTCCTCCTCGTCGGGACAGCCCGCATCGCCGGCGTCGCCGGCATCCCCGGCATCGGTGCCGCCATCGCACTCCATGGTGCAGTAGTCGGGCTCTTCGCCCTCTCCGGTGGACGCGGCCATGAGCGCGTCCTCCATGCCTCCGGAGCCATCGTCCTGGGCCAGACAGGCCGAGAGGCCAAACGTGAGAGCGAGCACGCCCAGCATGACCACGCGCGAAACAGGGGCGCGGGCGGTCCGGCGTGAGGGCGGAGAGAAAACCGTCATGAGAAGGTCCTGGGAGGAGAAAGCGGAATGCGTTCCCCTGAGATTAGGACAAACCGCAAATCCCGTCTTCTCCTACAGTCACACCCACTGCGCCGGCGGCACGGCCAAGGGGCGCATCCGCGCCCGGAGCGAGCCCGGCACCTTCGAGGCCTGGCTGGAGGGTGAGTTCTCCGCCAGCATCGTCGAGCTGGCGGGGGCCGGCGTGCTGGCCTCGGGCGCCGGACGGTAGGTCCCCAGCCCTCGAAGCCGGGCCTGTCTCCGTGCCCGGTGTGAGCGATCCGGGCTAGGGCTTGCGTGCAGGGCCCTTGGCGGCCGCCGCCTCGCGCAGCTTGTCCTTCTTGCTCTTGCGCTTGCCCTTCACGCCGCCCCGCGGGTCGAGCACGGGCGCGGCCACCTCCGTGGGCTCGAAGCCCGGGAGTCGCTCGCGCTCGAGGCGCAGCCCGTGGCGCTTCTCGATGACGCGGAAGTGGGCCTCGGTGTCCGCGGTGACGAAGCTCAGCGCCGTGCCGGGCTCCCCTGCGCGGCCTGTGCGGCCGATGCGGTGCAGGTAGTCCGTGGGTGAGCGGGGCAGGTCGTAGTTCACCACCACCGGCAGGCTCGCGATGTCCAGCCCGCGCGCCGCGACGTCCGTGGCGACCAGTACCCGCACGCGGCGGGCCTTGAAGTCCTCGAGCGCCTGCGTGCGCGCGCCCTGGCTCAGTTCCCCGTGCAGTGCGAGCGCCGCGAAGCCCGCGCGCTGCAGTTTCAGCGCGACGTGGTCCGCGCCGTAGCGGCTCGCGACGAAGACGAGCGCGTGCGACCACGGGTGCGTGTCCAGCAGGTGGCGCAGCAGCATCGTGCGCTTGTCGGTGTCCACCACGAGGGCCCGCTGCTGGATGTCGGGCGGGGGAGCCGCCTCGCTCGCCTCCACGGTGATGCGAGCGGGCTCGTGCAAAAGCCCCGCTGCGAGGCCCTGCACGCCCGGCGGGAAGGTGGCGGAGAAGAGCAGGTTCTGCCTTCGCGCGGGCAGCAGCGCGAGCACCCGGTCCAGCTCCTCCGAGAAGCCCAGCGAGAGCAGCCGGTCCGCCTCGTCCAGCACCAGCATCTCCACCGCGCCGAGACGCAGCGCGTTCTGCTCCGCGAGGTCCAGCGCGCGCCCTGGGGTCGCGACGACGAGGTCCGCGCCGCCGCGCAGCGCAAGCATCTGCGGGTTCGCCGAGACGCCGCCCACCGCGAGGACGCTCTTCAGGGCCCGCGGCAGGTGCCTGCCGTACTGCCCCACCGCCTCCAGCACCTGGGCCGCGAGCTCACGCGTGGGCACCAGCACCAGCGCGCGCACGGGGCGCGGCGAGCGTGGCGCAATGGCGCTGAGCCTGTGCAGCAGCGGCAGGAGGAAGGCGGCCGTCTTGCCCGAGCCCGTCTGCGCCGAGGACCACACGTCCTGTCCGCGCAGCACGGCGGGGATGGCGGCGCGCTGCACGGGCGTGGGGGCGTCGTAGCCCAGGTCGGCGACGGCGCGGACGAGCGGCTCGCAGAGGCCGAGCGAAGAGAAGGTCATGGAGGGGCCCTATATCCCGGCGCGGGCCCACGCGGCGCGCGGACTGCCGGCTCGGCCGAGGGGCAGGCCTGCCCCCCTGCAGGGCACACGCCGTCCGTTCCGGGGCCCGACGTGGCTCTGTTCGCCGTGACGTGGGCGTGGTTGCGCCTGGACGAGCCGCTCACCGACTCCATGCTCATCGCCGGGACGCTGATTCTCGGCAGCGTGGCGCTGGGCCAGAAGCAGCTTGAGGCCGGACAGGCGCGGGAACAACGCCCCGGGGCTTGCAGTGATTACTTAGAGGGGGTTGCAGCCGGCGATGCAGTACTTCGCGTTGATGAGCTTCCTCGACCCCTGCACGTTGGACTGGCAGGCCGCGTACTGGGTGGCGAGCTGCCCCGGATTGCGAACCGTGCCGCAGGTCAGGCACCCCTGGATGTTCTCGAACCAGTAGATGAGGTCCCCGTTCGGACAGTTCGGCGGCAGCCCGACGCCCTGCTCCGTGCTCACGAGCACGTCACCGGTATCCGGCGCCTCCGCGAGGGGCTCCTCCGCGCCTCCACAGGCGGTGAGAGACAGGGTGAGACAGGCGGTCAGCGAGACAAGGATTCGTGAGGTGTTCATCAGGGACTCCATGGGTTGGGGGAACCCATGAATCATGCAACAAGGTTGCTCATGATGAACAGCATTCATGAGTAGGTAGGGGCCGCGTCGTTCTGGTGGAACCCTGGCGGACCCTCCGGTTGTCTCAAGCGGGCCCCTTTCGGAGGAGTCCCATGGTGCCCGTGCTTGGACTGTTGAGCCTGCTCGCAGCCGTGGAAACGGTTGACGTCGAGGTCTTCGTTCCGCTGTGCGACAACGCGCAGATTGCCTGTGGCCGTGCCGCCGCGGGGGACCCACGCGCGCTGGAGACGAACCTCTACTGGGGAGCGGCGTATGGCGCGGAGCGCTTCCTGGGGCGCGCGCCCGGGTTCAAGGTCCGGAGTCGGAGCGAGGGGGCTGCTGGCGGTCCGGTTCTGCGCGAACTGGTGGTCGAACGGGACGCCGCGCCAGGAGAGCGGGCCGTGCGGCTCCGGCTCCACGCCTACGCGGGAGATCGCATCGACGATGCTCTGGAGGACTTTCTTCGGGCGGCGGCGGGAGGAAGCGCGGCGGACCTCGTCGTGTGGGCTGGACATGACCGGCTCATGGACCGGGAGCCGCCGAAGCTCGCGGCCATGGCGGGCGCCACACCGCGTCCCGTCGTGGTCCTCGCCTGTGTGAGTGAGCGGTACTTCGGGCCCGTGCTGAAGTCCCTGGGCGCGCGGCCCATTGCGCTCACGCGGACCTTCATGGCGCCCGAGGCCTACCTGCTCGAAGCGTTGGCGACGGCGGTGGCCCGGCATGGGCCCACGGAGCCCGTCGCCATCCGCGTGGCCCTGGTGGAGTCCTATGCGCGCTACCAGCGAATCTCTCTCAAGGCCGCCGGCTCGGTGTTCAGCAAGGTGGCCCCGGTCCAGGCGGCGGTGGCGCCGTAGCTACTCCGAAGCGCCGTAGTCCATGGGGCTTCGTTCCTTGATGGCCGTGCGTGGCTGGACTCCTGCTCTACCAGGGCCGCCTGTTCAGTAGACGGCCTTCCGGAGGGCAGGTCGCACGGACCCACGCGGGCAGTGTGGGCGGTGCCAACCGCTGAAACCTGATTCGGACCTCGCGCGTACAGGCGGGAGAACCCGCACGCACCCGGCGTGCCCGGAGGCCGAATCCATGTCGCCCGCTGCCGCCATCCCCCCCCCGTCCCGCCGCGCTCCGCCGGTGGCGCGCCGGCTCCTTCCCGTCGCCCTGGCCTTCTTCGCCGTGCTGGCCGCGTGCACCGAGGCACGCGGGGCCGCCCCCGGCGCCAGCGCGGCCCCCACCCCGAGGTCCACCGTGAACGACACCCGCCGCTACGAGAAGCCCGCGGACGCGGAGCTCCGCCGCACCCTTTCGCCCCTCGCGTACGAGGTCACCCAGGAGGGCGCCACCGAGCCTTCCTTCCACAACGCCTTCTGGGACAACCACGCCGAGGGCCTCTACGTGGACGTCGCCACGGGAGAGCCGCTCTTCTCTTCGCGCGACAAGTTCGACTCCGGCACCGGCTGGCCCAGCTTCACCCGCCCCGTCGACGGCACGCGCGTCGTGGAGAAGCGGGACGTGAGCTACGGCATGGTGCGCGTGGAGGTCCGCTCGAAGGCCGGGGACTCCCACCTGGGCCACGTGTTCGAGGACGGGCCGAAGCCCACGGGGCTGCGCTACTGCATCAACTCGGCGTCGCTGCGCTTCATCCCGGTGACCGACCTGGAGAAGGAGGGCTACGGAGCGTGGCTGTCGCACTTCGGCCGCACGGCGGCGGCGAGCGCTGCGGCCGCGGCTCCGAAGGCGGCGGCCGGCGCGGCGAAGTTCACCGCCCCCGCGGCGGCCACGGAGACGGCGTTGCTGGCGGGAGGCTGCTTCTGGGGAATGGAGGACCTGCTCCGGAAGATTCCGGGCGTCCTCAAGACGGACGTCGGCTACACCGGCGGCGCCTTCAAGCGCCCGAGCTATGAGGACGTGAGCTCGGGCGACACCGGGCACGCGGAGTCGGTGCGCGTCGTGTTCGACCCGAAGGTGCTCACCTACGAGACGCTGCTGGAGAAGTGGTTCTTCCGCATGCACGACCCGACGACGCTCAACCGCCAGGGCAACGACATGGGCACCCAGTACCGCTCCGCCATCTTCTACCTGTCCGACGAGCAGCGGCGCGTGGCCGAGGCGGTGAAGGCCCGCGTCAACGCCTCCGGCAAGTGGAAGCGCCCCGTCGTCACCGAAATCACCCCGGCCGGCGAGTTCACCCCGGCCGAGGAGTACCACCAGGACTACCTGGAGAAGAACCCGGGCGGCTACACCTGCCACTACCTGCGGGACTGAGCTGACCTGGGCCGCTCGGGCCGTGCGCGGGCGGTTCAGCCAACCTTTGCCGTGAGCTGGCGGGCCGTGTCGACCGCCACGGAGTAGCCGGAGGCGACGAGGAAGTCCGCGGCGGCGCCCGCGACGGCGGCATGCACCGCCGTGGCCTGGGTCGGCTTGCAGTGCACGCCGATGCCGAGCACCGGCCCCAGGGCGGTGAACTCCGCCACTTCGATGGCGGGCGCGGGCTGCTGCAGGACGCCAGGCTGCGTGGAGACCATCTCCAGGAGCGCGCGCATCTGCAGGCGCAGGTCACCGCCGTAGAGCAGCGGCAGATTGACGACGATCTTCCGATGCGGGTGGTGGGTGAAGTTGATGATGTTGTCGCCGAACAGCCGGTTGTTGCCCACGGAGATGCGCAGGTTGCCCGACGTGTCGAGCGTGGTGGCGAAGAGGCCAATCTCCTGCACCACGCCGGTGACGCCCGCGGCGGAGATTTCATCGCCCACGCGGAAGGGGCGCAGCACGAGCAGGAAGACACCCGCCGCGAAGTTGGAGAGCAGGCCGGACCAGGCCGTGCCAATCGCGATGCCCGCCGCCGCCAGCAGCGCGGCGAAGGACGTCGTCTCCACGCCCATCATCCCCAGGATGCCGAGCAGCAGCAGCAGCGTGAGGGAGCCGGCGAACAGCGACTCGATGTAGCGGATGAGCGTGGCGTCGAGCTGGCGCTTCTGCAGGGCCAGGTTCAGCACGCGCCGGAACCCGTTGATGACGGTACGGCCCACGAACCACAGCACCAGCGCTCCCACCGCCTTGAGCAGGTAGGGGAGGGCCGAGGTCAGGGCCAATGACTGCAATTGAGCGATGATGGCGTCCATGGGCCGGCCATATTTGCAGGCCCCGGGCCACGACGCCCAATCCCGCAAGCCCCCGAAATTCCAGGAGCCGGGCCTCATCACCCGGCCAGGAGCGGCCCGGGCTGACGTGTCCGGTCTCTCACCCACCGGGTGGGCTGACGCGTCAGGAGCCGCCCAGCCCCAGCTCGCGCAGGCGGCGCTGGAGGGCGCGCTTGGAGACCTCCAGCCGTTGGACCATCTTGTCCAGGTCGCCCTCGCACTCGTGGAAGCAGCGGGTGATTTCCTCCGGGCTCAAGTCCCTCGCGGTGCGCAGCAGGGAGCTCTTGTCGATGAGCACGTAGACGGAGGGGCGGGGGATGCCCAGCCAGTCCGCGGTGGCCTTGAGGTCCCAGGAGCAGGCGCGCAGGGCCTCCAGCAATTCCTGCTCGCTGACCTCGGACGGCTTGCGGCGCGGGGCCTTCGCCTCGCCGCCGTCTGGCGTGGAGGCCGGCTCCCGCCCGGGGACGGGCATGGCGTCCGCGTCGAGCGTCTGCTCCAGGCGGGCGTCGACGCGCAGGTGCGGCAGGCCCCGGCTGCCGATGATGAGCTGCCGGACGACGTTGCGAAGCTGGCGCACGTTGCCGGGCCACCCGTAGCGCACCAGCCGCACGGCCAGCGTCGCGGGCAGCCACGGCTCCGCACGCGGGTCCGTGGCCGACAGCGGCCCGGAGTCCCCGGTGGTCTCCAGCTCCTGCCGGGCGAAGTACATGAACAGCGGACCGATGTCCTCGCGGCGCGCGCGCAGGGGCGGCATGTGGATTTCGTAGCCCGCGAGCCGGTGCAGCAGCGGTGCCTTGAAGAGCCGCTCCTGGATGCGCGCCTCCAGGTCCGAGTCCGTGGCCGAGACGAGCCGCACGTCGACGGGCACCGGCGTGTGGCCGCCCACCGGGTACACCTCGCCCGTCTCCAGCACGCGCAGCAGCGCGGCCTGGACCTCGGGCGGAGCCTCGCCCACCTCGTCGAGGAAGAGGGTGCCGCCCTGGGCGGCGCGGAAGAAGCCCTCCCTGTCCCGTGTGGCGCCGGTGTACGCGCCCTTCTGCGCGCCGAACAGCTCGGCGGAGACCAGCTCCTTGGCCAGCGCGCCCAGGTTGACGCTCACGAAGGGACCCGCGCGGCGGGGGCCCTGCTCGTGGATGGCGCGCGCCACCAATTCCTTGCCCGTGCCCGTCTCGCCGCGGATGAGCACGGGGACGTTCAGGTCGGTGACACGGGCGATGTCCTCGCGCACCTGGCGGATGCCCTCGCCCTGGCCGACGATGCCCAGGTCCGCCTTCGTCAGCTCGCGGTGGCTCGCGGCCAGGTGGAGCAGCAGCACCACGCGTTCGGCGAGCACCAGCGGCACGCCCGCGGTCAGCTCCTCGAGGGAGAACTCCCGGACGCCCTGCACGGGCGCATCCGCCACCCACACCCGCGTCCCGCCCTCCGGTACCACGAGGCGCAGGGCACCCCGCGGCCCCGGCTCGAGCTGGATGGGCGTGCGGCTGATGAACGGGTCCCCCAGCGGCTGCGTCACCAGCCCGCCCGGACGGGTGAACTCCGGCGCGTTGCGCGACAGGGACGCCGTCCTCCCGGAGGAGGCCAGCGTCTCCAGCAGCAATTGCTCGCCGATGCGCTGGGGATGCGGATGGGACATGACGGTCAGCGCAGGAATCACGCGCTGGGCGGGAGTCTCCCGTCCATGCGAGTGCTCGGCGGTCTGCGACATGTCGTCGGAGATCTTCTGCTGCATGGTCCTTCCCGAGGCTCCTCGTCCTGTATCAGCAATCCCTACGACGGCTTATCGGATCTCCGCGGCCGTGGAGGGGGGATGTGACGAAAGCCACTGAGATATCTCGGTGACCTTCCGCTCCTGACCAATATTTCCGTAATCCTCGCGGACCTGGGAAGCCAGCTCGCGAGCGCGAGCGCGGTCGGCGTTCGCCTCCCACAGCGCCCGGGCCAGCGCCCACCGGGCCTCGGTGCGCGCGCGGATGGGAATGTGCTCGAGAGCCTGCTCCAGCAGGGGCACTGCCACGGCGGGCTGGTGGCGGGCCAGGCTCAGCTCGCCCATCCCGAGCCGCGCGAGGGCGAGGAGTCGGGGGTCGGCGGCCGCCTGCCGCTCTCCGGTGTCGCGGGCCCGTTGGAGCTGGCGGGCGGCGTCATCCCAGCGGCCCAGCCTCACCAGCGTGCGGCCCAGCAGCGCGGACACCTGGGCGGCGTCGGAGGGGTCTCCACCCGCTACCTTCTCGTGCAGCGCCAGGGCGCGCTCCAGCTCCTCGCGCGCCCGCGCGTCCTGCCCCATCGCGGCCCACACCTCGCCGATGCTGGCGTGCGAGTGGGCGACGCTGGGGTGCGCGTCGCCCAGTGTCTCGCGCCTCAGGGCGAGGGCGCGCTCGTGGTGCTCCAGCGCCTGTTCCAGGCGGCCGCGGGCGAGCAGGACGTCGCCCAGGTTGGCGAGCGAGGACGCCACCATGGGGTGCTCGGGGCCCAGCAGCTTGCGCCGCATGGCCAACGAGCGCTCGTACAGGCTCTGGGCCTGCGCGTACTCGCCCAGCTCCTCGTGGATGATGCCCAGGTTGTTCAGCGTCACGGCGATGGCCGGGTGCTCGGCGCCGAGCGCTTCCTCCTTCAGCTCGAGGGCCCGCTCGAAGTGCCCGCGGGCCTCCGCGTACCGCCCCTGGTCCATGAGGACGTTGCCCAGGCCGTTGAGCACGCGCGACAGGTTGAGGCGCTCCGGCTTCGGGGACCGCTCCAGGAGCGTCAATGCGCGCTCGTAGGACTCGCGGCTGTGCGCGTAGTCGCCCGTCATCCAGCGCACGTTGCCCACCGTCTCCAGCGCCAGTGCGAGGAGCTGCTCGTCTCCCAGCCGCTCCGCGGACGCCATCATCGCCAGCTCCAGCCACGCGGCCTCGGCGTAGCGGGACTGTCGCGCGCCCACCTCCGTGACGAGGAAGCTCCAGGCCCGCGACTCCAGCACCGCGTCCCGGCCCTGCGCTGCCTGGATGAGCGCCTCGCGCAGCAGGAGCTCCGCGCCCTTGTAGTCGCCGGCCCCGTCGCGGTGCATCGCGTGCCAGAAGAGCGCCTGTCCCTGGGCAGGTGGGTAGCCCAGCGTCACCAGCCGGGGCCGCAGCTCCTCCGCCAGGGCCAGGCCCTCGTTGTACCGGCCGGCGCGGTGGAGCGCCTCCAGCCGGTCCTCCAGGGGCTGGAAGGCCTCGACGCGGGCGCGCACCGCCGGGTCCTCGGGCGGCGGCACGGCGGCGGTGAGCAGGCGCGTGTCCGCGCAGTCGCTCAAGGACGGCAGCGACTGCACGGCCTGCGCGGCCGTGTCCACCAGCTTCGCGTCGGACTCCTTGACGAGCAGGTCGGTGAGCGCGCCGAGCTGCCCGCGCCGCCGCTCCAGGCAGTACTCGCGCAGCGCCGCGAGCCGCTGGGGTTGCGCCGCGCCGTCCTGCCGCGCCAGCTCGCACGCCTCCGTCCGCTGCTTCACCCACTCCTCGGAGTAGGCATTCAGCATCCGGGCCACGCGGGCGGCGGTGTCCTTCGCCTGCGGCAGCCCCGTGCCCACCATCACCTGCTCCAGCTGCGCACCCAGGCGTGCGTCCCAGATGCCCTCCAGGCGCTGGTCCATGCCGACGCAGGCGGAGGCGGGCGTCTCCTGGCGCACCCAGCCCCAGACGGCCGCCACGCCCAGCAGCGCCACGCCGCCCGCGAGCGCCCCCGCGCGCAAGCGGGCCCGCCGCCGCTGCTCCGGGTCGTTCTCCAGCTCCGCCAGCAGCTCGCGCATGGAGCCCGGGCGCTGGAGCGGGTCCGCCTTGAGTCCGCGCAGCACGGCGCGCGCCACCCAGGCGGGCACGTCGCTGTGCGGCGGTGGGGGGATGATGCGCTCGGCGGCGCGGGCGTCGAGCAGCGCGATGAAGGTGTCACCCGCGAAGGGCCGCACGCCGTAGAGGGCCTCGTAGAGGGCCACGCAGAAGGCGTACAAGTCACTGCGCGCGTCCACGGCGTGGCCCTGGAGCTGCTCGGGGGCCATGTAGCGCGGCGTGCCGAGCACCTTCCCGGACTCGGTGAGCGGCTCCATGAACGTCCTCGGCAACGGCGCCGCGGGGGCCTCCGGCGCCGCGTCCTCCAGGCCGGCGCCGTGCACGGCCTGCGCGAGGCCGAAGTCCGTCACCCGGACGCGGCCGTCCTCGCCGACGAGCACGTTGTCCGGCTTGAAGTCGCGGTGCACCAGGCCCGCCGCGTGTGCGGCGACCAGGCCCCGGCCCGCGTCCAGGAAGGCGCGCAGCACCTCGCGCCAGGGGCGCGACTGCTGGCGGATCCACTGCTGCAGCGTCCGCCCCTCCACGTACTCCATGGCGATGAAGACGGACTCGTCCTCCAGCCGGCCGGAGTCGTAGACGTGCACCACGTTGGGGTGGTTGAGCCGCGCCATGGCCTGGGCCTCGCGCAGCAGGCGCACCTGGGCGTCCTCGCTCGTGTCGAGGCCCCAGACGGGGCGCAGCACCTTGAGCGCCACGCGCCGGTTGAGCCGCACGTCGTAGGCGGAGAGGACGAGCCCCATGCCGCCATGGCCCAGCATGTCCAGCACGGTGTAGCGCTCCGCCAGCACCCGCCCCGGAGGCGGCGAGGCGATGGCGCCCCCCGGGCGGACGGTGTCGTGCGTGTCGCCCGGCGTCGGGTGCGCGGATCCCTCCCGACCCGGGGCGGAGGGTGGCCCCCCCAGGGTGAGCGTCTCTTCAGGAGCGTTGACGTCGGTCGCCCCCCTGGGCCGAAGAGGACTCATGTCCACGACTGTACATCGCCCCTGCGTGCGGCCATACCCCGCGTAAGGGCTGACACGGTTGTCGGGAATTCAATGGTTGCCGTCCTATGCTGCGCGCGGCCTGCTCCGGGCGGGTAGGGCGGCGGCGTGGGGCGGAAGTGGGCCTACCCCGACACCCCAATCAACGAGGCTCGTTCATGCGCCGTTCCCCGAAGTCCCTCTGGCTGTTCTCCGCGCTCCTCCTGGGCGCCTGCGCTCCCACCGAAGCCCCCGTGGACGCGGAGTCCTCCACCGTCGACACCGTGACGCAGGGCGTGCTCTACGCGCCCCCCGCGCCAGCCAGCGGCAACATCCTCGACAGCACCACGTACATGGGCCAGGTGCCCGTGCCCGGCGCGGTGCAGACGACCTTCACGATGAACCCGCAGTACTTCTCCTTCGGCATCAACGTCAGCGCCGGCGCGCAGGCGAAGCTGGAGGTGACGCACCTGGGCAGCAGCATGTACCTGGACACGGGCCTCTTCGTGTACGGCCCGAAGAACACCAGCGGCAGCTATGGCACCACCGTGCTGGCGCAGGACGACGAGTCCGGCTACGGCCAGCTCAGCAAGCTCGCGTCCGTGACCTTCGCCCAGGGCGGTGAGTACCTCGTCGTCGTCAGCACCGGCACGGGCGTGGGCAAGCAGTTCCGCCTCCAGCTCGACTGTCTCAATGGCACCTGCAACGCGGTGGACCCGGCCGTGTACGCCACGTGCGACACGGCCCGCGTGGGGCCCTACGTCGAGGACTGCATGTCCCACTGGAACGCCGAGGGCGTCCCCACCGACGAGGCCTTCAGCCGGTGCTTCGGCGCGGATGACTCGCACACCATCTACGAGAACAACTGCTACGCGGCGAACCCCTTCAAGCCCGCGTGGTGCGCGGGTGGCGAGGCGCAGTGGACGCAGTGGATGTGGTCGAAGTGCCTGAACCACTACACGGTGGGCTACGGCCTGTACTCGCTATCCCTCAGCGCCCAGCCGTTGAGCGCGGGGCTCCAGGCGGAGCTGGCGTCCATCAACACCGCCTGCGGCCAGAACGAGATGTGCAAGGGCGCGGCCCACGGTTACTCCTTCCCGTGGAACCACGCCCTGCCGCCGAGCCTGGACAAGGCCGTGGAGGCGGTGGCCGCCATCTCCCAGAGCTATGCGCTCTACGGCTCGCAGTTCGACGCCATGAGCTACGCGGACTTCACGCGCTTTCACCTGCGGCCCCAGTTCAACTCGCTGGCCCCGGACCTGCTCAATGAGTACAGCAACGGCACGGAGAGCGTGCAGGTGGGCGGCTACCGGTTCGGGTACATGACGTGGCCGGACGCGTGCACGATCTGGGAGCTGGACGTCATCTTCTTCCCGGAGTCGCACCGCGTGCTGGTGTTCGAGGAGCAGTACGGCCAGGACTGCTGACGGCCGGAGGCTCGCGCCGCCCCCGACGCCTGTGCGTGGGGGGCGGCGGCCGTGACGGCTACTGCAACACCGCGAGCAAATCACCGCCCTGCACCGCGCCCTTGAGCGAGGGCACCACCTCCGCCACGGTGCCGGCGCGAGGGGCGCGGACCACCGTCTCCATCTTCATCGCCTCCAGCGTGACGAGCGGCGCGCCGGCCTCCACGCGCGCGCCCGGCTTGACGTGCAGGGCGATGACGGTGCCCGGCATGCTCGCCGCCACGTGGTTCGGGTTGGAGCGGTCCGCCTGCCGGCGGGCCTCCACCTTCGCCGCGAGGCTGCGGTCCCTCACCAGCACCGAGCGGTTGTGCCCGTTGAGCGCGAAGTAGACGGTGCGGCAGCCGTCATCGTCTGGCTCGCCCACGGCCGACAGGCTGATGACCAGCGTCTTGCCCGGCTCGATGTCCACCCAGATTTCCTGACCCACCTCCATGCCGTAGAAGTAGTTGGGCGTGTCGAGGATGGACACGTCCTCGTACTTCGCCTGGTCCTCCAGGAAGCCCGCCATGACGCGCGGGTAGAGCGCGGCGGAGATGGCATCCACGCGGGTGAGCGGGTGGCCCGCCTTCTGGGACAGCTCCTGCTGGAGCTTGCCCAGGTCCAGCGGCGGCATGTTGGAGGACGGCCGGCCCTCCACGCGCGGCAGGCCCTTGAGCACCGCGGCGCGCAAATCTTCCGGGAAGCCATTGGGCGGCTGGCCCAATTCGCCGCGGAAGTAGCCCACCACGCTGGAGGGGAAGTCCAGGCGCGGCGCCTCGGCGATGAGCTTCGCGCGGGTGAGCGCCGCGCTGTCACCCATGTCCGCGCCGCGCACGGCCAGGTCGTTCTTCAGGAGGAAGATGGCGAAGTCGCCCACCATCTTCGATGACGGCGTCACCTTGGGGATGTCCCCCACCAGCGCGTTGACGAGCGCGAAGGCGTCCTTCACGTCGTTCCACCGGCCCAGCAGCCCCATCTCCGCCACCTGGGGCCGGAGGTTGGAGTACTGACCGCCCGGAATCTCGTGGTAGTAGACCTCGCTCGTCGTGCTCTTGAGGCCGCTCTCGAAGGGGGCGTAGTACTCGCGCACGTCCTCCCAGTAGTTGGCCAGCGGCTGCAGGCGCGCGTTGGCCAGCCCCGTCTCGCGCGGGTGGCCACGCAGCGCGCTGACCAGCGCGTTCAGGCTGGGCTGGCTGGTGAGCCCCGCCATGCTGCCAAGTGCCACGTCGACGATGTGCACGCCGTGCTCGATGGCCTCCAGGTAGCTGGCGATGCCGTTGCCCGCGGTGTCGTGCATGTGCAGGTGGATGGGCAGGCGCGTCACCTCGCGCAGCTTGTCCATCAGCATGGCCGCGGCGCGCGGGCGCAGGAGGCCCGCCATGTCCTTGATGCACAGGAAGTGGGCGCCCGAGTCCTCGATGCGCTTCGCCAGGTCCGCGTAGTAGTCCAGCGTGTACTTCTTGCGCTTGGGGTTGGCGACGTCGCCCGTGTAGCAGATGGCCACCTCCGCCACCTTTCCCGTCTTGAGCACGCGGCGGATGGACACCTCCATGCTGCCCAGGTCGTTGAGGCTGTCGAAGATGCGGAAGACGTCCACGCCCGCCTCGGCCGCCTCGTCGATGAAGGCCTCCACCACGTTGTCCGGGTAGCTCGTGTAGCCCACGGCGTTGGCGCCGCGCAGGAGCATCTGGAGCAGGAGATTTGGCGCCGCGGCCTTGAGCGCGCGCAGGCGGGCCCACGGGTCCTCGTTGAGGAAGCGGTAGGCGGTGTCGAACGTCGCACCGCCCCAGCTCTCCAGGCTGAAGAGGTCCGATGCCAGGTGCGCGGTGGCCGGCGCCACGCGCAGCACGTCGCGGGTGCGCATGCGCGTGGCCAGCAGCGACTGGTGTGCGTCGCGCATGGTGGTGTCGGTGAGCAGCACGCGCTTCTGGGCGAGCACCCACTCGGCCAGGCCCCGGGGGCCCTTCTCCGCGAGGATCTGCGCGGTGCCGCGCGGCACGGGCTCGGACGGCGTCACCGGCAGGCGCGGCTCCAGGAACTGCGTGGGCTTGAGTCGCTGGTGCTTCTTGATGGTGGGGTGGCCGTTGACGATGACGTCACCCAGGTAGTGCAGCAGCTTGCTGGCCCTGTCCCGCCGGGGCGCGAGCTGGAAGAGCTCCGGCGTCTCGTCGATGAAGCGCGTGTACGTCTCGCCCTTCTGGAAGGCGGGGTGGTGCAGCACGTTCTCCAGGAAGGGCAGGTTCGTCTTCACGCCGCGGATGCGGAACTCGCGCAGCGCGCGCTGGCCCTTCATCACCGCGCCCTGGAACGTGGGCGCGTAGGCGATGACCTTCACCAGCATGGAGTCGTAGTACGGCGAGATGTGAGCCTGCGTGTAGCCGTTGGAGCCGTCCAGCCGGATGCCGAAGCCATGGGCCGCGCGCCACGCGGTGATGACGCCCGCGTCCGGCATGAAGTTGTTCGCAGGGTCCTCGGTGGTGACGCGCAGCTGCACCGCGTAGCCGCGCGGGACGATGGCCTCCTGCGAGGGGATGCCCACCTCCGGCGAGTCCAGCCGGTAGCCTTCCGCGATGCGAATCTGGCTCTGCACCAGGTCCACTCCCGTCACCTGCTCGGTGACGGTGTGCTCCACCTGGAGCCGCGCGTTGCACTCGATGAAGTAGTACGTGTCGCCGGAGACGAGGAACTCGGCCGTGCCCGCGCTGGAGTAGCCCGCCTCGCGCGCCAGCCGCACCGCCGCGTCGCAGATGGCGGTGCGCAGCACCGGGGACAGGTTGGGCGCGGGGGCAATCTCGATGACCTTCTGGTGGCGGCGCTGCACCGAGCAGTCACGCTCGTGCAGGTGCACGAGGTTGCCGTGCAAATCGCCGAGCAGCTGCACCTCGATGTGGCGCACGCGCTCCAGGAACTTCTCCAGGAACACCGCCGACGAGCCGAAGGCGCTCTTCGCCTCCGAGCGCGCGGAGGCAAGCGCCGCCTCCAACTCCTTCTCCTCGCGCACCACGCGCATGCCGCGGCCGCCGCCGCCATGCGCGGCCTTTACCAGGACGGGGCCGCCGTGCTGGGTGAAGAAGGCGCGGGCCTGCTCCAGCACCCGGGCGTCGTTGCCCTCCAGGGTGACACCGGGCACCACCGGCACGCCCACCTTCTGGGCGAGCGTCTTGGCGGCCACCTTGTCACCCATGGTCCGCACCACCGGCGAGCGCGGGCCGATGAAGCGGATGCCCCGGCGCTCGCACGCCTCGGCGAAGTCGGCGTTCTCCGACAGGAAGCCGTAGCCCGGGTGGATGGCGTCCACGCCGGCCTTCTGCGCCACGTCGAGAATCTCGTCGATGCCGAGGTACGCCTCCACCGGGCGCTTGCCGCGGCCCACGAGGTACGCCTCGTCCGCCTTGTGGCGGTGCTCGTGGGTGCGGTCCTCGTCGCTGTAGATGGCGACGGTGCGGATGCCCAGCTCGTTGCACGCGCGGAACACGCGGATGGCAATCTCACCGCGGTTGGCGCACAGCACCTTCTGGATGGGCTTCAGGAGAGGGAGGGCCATATCGCGCGCTGTTAGTCACTCCCCACACCCGGGCGCAACCGTTCACGGACGGAACGTCGCCTTTAGGGCGCTGATCCGCGACGGGTGGCCCGGCCGGGGTGCGCGCGGCAGGCGGATATCGGACGCAAGGGCACCTGCGTGCCCGGCCCGCGTCAGGTGCTGGAGTGCGACTGGGCGGCGGGCTGCGGGCTGCCGGCGGTCTCCTCGTAGTCGAGGTCGCGGTGGAAGGTCTCCTCGATGCGCAGCAGCGCGAGGAGCGCGAGGCCGAAGCAGAGGCTGCCGACGATGAGGGCCGCGTTCGCCACGGTGAGGCCCTCCAGGCCCTTGAGCCAGGCGAAGCCGGTGGCCGCGAGCGCCGCCGAGCCGCGCACGAAGTTGGGCACCGTCGTCGCCACGGTGGCGCGGATGTTGGTGCCGAACTGCTCGGCCGCCATCGTCACCAGCACCGCCCAGTAGCCCACGGTGATGCCCATGAAGAAGCTGAGGACGTACACCATCGTGCTGGTGAGCCCGGGGACGAGCCCGTAGAGGAGCATCAGCGAGAAGCCCGCGAGGAGGTTGAGGGCCACCGCGCGCTTGCGGCTCTTGAGCCACTGGCTGAAGACGCCCGCGAGCAGGTCGCCCACCGTCAGGCCGATGGAGCCGTAGAGGATGGCGTTGCCGGCCGTCACCGTGCCTTGCACGCCCAGGCCCGCCGTCAGCTCGGGGGCGAAGGTGAAGAGGATGCCCGTGGTGAAGTAGATGGGCACGCCGATGAGGATGCAGCAGATGTACTTGAGGAAGCGCCCGCCCTGCAGGAGGAGGAAGGGGTTGGCGCGCGACGGGTCCATCTTCTTGGTGAACAGCTCCGACTCGGAGACCTTGAAGCGCGTGAACAGCAGCGCGAGGCCCATCAGTCCGCCGGAGATGTAGGCCGTCTTCCAGCTCAGGTGCTGGCCGAGGAAGGCGGCGGCGACGATGCCGAGCATGCCCAGTGTGGCGACGACGGTGGTGCCCAGGCCGCGCTTGTCCTTCGGCAGGGACTCGGCGACCAGGGTGATGGCCGCGCCCAATTCGCCCGCGAGGCCCACGCCGCCGAGGAAGCGGCAGATGGCGTAGCCATTCACGTCCCAGACGAACGCGTTGGCCAGGTTGGCGAACGAGTACAGGAGGATGGAGCCGAACATCACCGAGAGGCGCCCGCGCTTGTCGCCGATCACGCCCCAGATGAGCCCGCCGAACATCATGCCCACCATCTGCGCGTTGTAGATGAGCAGGCCCTTCTGGAGGATCTCCGCCGGGTCCGTGATGCCGAGGTCGATGAGCGACGCGCGGCGCACCACGCCGAACAGCGTGATGTCGAAGAGGTCGACGAAGTACCCAAGCCCGGCGACCACGACGGTCAGATTCAGGACCGAGCGGAGATCTCTCAGGAATTTCATAGGGGGATTAAGGGACCTAACGGGTCGTGGAGCAAGGGCCATGCACCGTGCCGGGGAGGGTGCCGCCCCTTGCGAGGGCGCGTGAGATATGAATCAGCATTCAGGTCCGGACAGACAGGCTATCCGCCCGGGACGCCCTGCGGGTCAAGACGCGGCGCGGCGTCAGGGCTTCGTCCCCTCTGGGGGCGGCTTCGTCCCTGGCTCCGGCTGTTTCATCACATTGATACCGGGCGTATGGGCAGGCGTCGGTATGCCTTCGGGCGTTTCCGTGCATTCACGCACGGACTCCGAGGAGGCATCGTGAGAGTCCTGAAGTCCATCCAAAGCATCTTTCTGTCGTCCGCGCTGGTGCTGGTGTCCGCGCCGGGTTGCGGGGGTGAGACGTCCCCGTCCCCCGAGGCCGCGCTGGGCAGCCAGGAGCAGGCGCTGGCCTGTGAGAACATGGTTCCTGTCATGACGGGGGCCTCCACGCCCTCTGGCCTCGTGTCGCGCTCCGGGGTCTTCAGCACGTCGTATGAGGCCTGGCAGGCGTTCGACGGCACCAACTCCATGTGGCTCTCCCTGGAGAATCAGACGCCGGCGTGGATTGGCTACCAGTGGTTCAATGGGGCGAAGACCATCCAGCGCTACGCCATCACCTACACCAACGGTTCCATCACCACGCGGTCGCCCAAGCAGTGGACGTTCGAGGGCTGGAACGGCTCCGCCTGGGTGGTGCTGGATACCCGGACGAACCAGGTCAACTGGGCGGGCTTCGAGCGGCGCGAGTACGCGGTGCCCTCGCCCGGCGCGTACACCCGCTACCGGCTGAACGTCACGGACGACAACGACACGCGCTCCGGCATCGTCGTGGTGTCGATTGGGAAGCTGGAGCTGCTCAACTGCACCACCGCGACCTACCCGACGAAGCAGGCCGCGTGGACGCGGACCACCGGCGCGCCGGCGGGCTTCACCCGCGTGCATGACATCGTCGGCGACCCGGCCGGGCGCACCTACGTCACGGGCATGACGCAGCCGGGCCTGGACGGCGCTCCGCTCATCGGGCTGATGGACGCCTTCCTCCAGGCGCGGGACACGAGCGGGGCGAAGCTCTGGTCGGTGCAGATTGGCGCGCCCGGCGGCATCGCCCTGGGCTACGGCGTCGCGCGCAACCGGACGTGGGAGGAGATCTACGTGGCCGGCTTCGCGGACGGGTCCGTGGACGGGACTCCGACGACGGGCTACCGGGAGGCCCTGCTGACGAAGTACCGCTACACCGGCGTGAGGCAGTGGACCCGGCAGCTCGGAAACGTGGGCTCCAGCACGGAGGGGTATGCGGTGGCGGTGGATGGCCTGGACAACGCCTTCGTGGCCGGGACGGTGGAGGGCGCCCTGGACGGCAATCCCGCCATCGGCGCGTCGGACGCCTTTGTCGCGAAGTACGACGCCGCCGGCAACCGGCTGTGGACGCGGAAGGTGGGTGGCGCGGCGGGCACGCGGACGCACGGGCGGCGGGCCTCCGCGGACGTCGCGGGGAACGTGTACGTCTCTGGCTGGACGGACGCGGCCCTGGACGGCAACGTGCGCATGGGGACGCAGGACATGTTCGTCGTGAAGTACAACGGCGCTGGCGTCAAGCAGTGGACCCGGCAGCTCGGGTTGGCCGGCGCGGGCGTGTCGCTGTACGGCTCGGCGGTGGACGTGTCGGGCAACGTCTACCTCGCGGGCTCCAGCGGCGGCGGCCTGGACGGCAATCCGAACCCGACAGCCAGCGGGGATGC
Source organism: Pyxidicoccus sp. MSG2 (assembly GCF_026626705.1). NCBI lineage: Bacteria > Pseudomonadati > Myxococcota > Myxococcia > Myxococcales > Myxococcaceae > Pyxidicoccus > Pyxidicoccus sp. MSG2. The sequence goes on along the minus strand of NZ_JAPNKC010000001.1, from coordinate 12,328,774 downwards.
CTACGTGACGAAGTACGACCCGTCCGGCGTGCGGCAGTGGACGCGGGAGGTCGGCGGTTCGGGCAACACCTGGGGCACGGGGCTCTTCATCGACGACAGCGGCGTGTACCTGACGGGCAGCGGCTCGGGTGACATCGGCAACGTCGCGGGCGCTGGCGCACCGGTGCACAACTTCGTCGCGAAGTTCGACGTGGCCGGTACCCGGGCGTGGGTCGCCCAGCAGGACGCGGCGCGGCTCAACGGGACGGACGAGGGCGTGTACAGCAACGGGGTGGCCGTGGACTGGGACGGGAACCTCTACATCGGCGGCTTCACCAGCGGGCACTTCGGTGGGAACACGGTGATGGGAGACCCCGACGGCTTCGTGACGAAGATTCCGAAGCCGTAGTGGAAGCGCGGCGCGGCGGCCTGGAACACGGGGCTCGCCGCGCCGTCATTCCTCCTCGCCGGAAGGAATGGTGGCCACGATGTTGCTGGCGATGGTCTGCCGCTCGCCCTCGGGGTCGGCGGCGCGGAACGCGGCCAGTCGTTCGCGGGCCGCGGCGTAGCGGCGCAGGCCAACGAGGGCGATGATCTCCGCCTCCCGGGCCTTTCGCACCGCGACGCGCTCCTCCCGGGTCTCTCCGGGGGCCCAGGCGTCGAAGAAGGCGCGACACGTCACGGCGGAGACATCATGGAAGCGCGAATGCGCCGGCCTGTCGCAGCGTGCATAGGCGAGCTCCCAGCTCACCCGCGTGGTGGGCTCGCCGCGGCTCTCGAGACGGACGCGCTCCATCGACAGTTTCGCCTCCAGTTCGCGCAGCGAGGCCTCCTGCTCCTGCCGGTCGCGCTGCTCGGTGGCGACCCTCATCGCGGTGGTCCTCGCGAGGCTGTCGACGGCGGAAGCGAGGGGGCTGTCCGGGAAGCGCCGGAGGAAGGCTTCTCCCACCTCGGGCACCTTCTCCGGTTGGCCCAGCGTGTACAGCGCGTTCATCCATTGCCACCCGGCCTCCGCGGCGGGAAGCCGACCCAGGTGACGGGGCAGGTCCATCCGGAAGATGCGCTCCGCCTCCCGCGCCAGGGAGCGCGGGCGTCTGCGGATGATGTAGCCGTCGATCAGCTCCAGCGCCACGGCCGAGCGCTCCTCGGCGGGCTGGCTCGGGTCGTCGAGCAGGGCGCGCAGCTCCGCCTCCTGGAAGTCGTGGGTGGGCAGCATCTCGCTCGCATGTCCCGTGCGGGGTGTGTCGAGCCGGGCCAGGTCCTGTCGTCTGGCGGGAGGAGGCGCGAGGGGAGCCGGCGACGCGCTGGTGGCGGGGCGGTTTCTGGGGACGCGGGAGTCGCCCGTGGTGCCGCCGACGTTGGTGCGACCAGGCGCGAGGGGAGAAGGCGACGCGCCGGTGATGCCGGGACTGTTGATGGGCGAGGACGCGGGAAGAGAAGGCGACGCGCCGGTCATGCCAGCGCTGTTGGGAGGAGCGGCTGCGAGACGCGCCGGAGATTCACCGGTGGCACCGGTGCCGGCCGTCTCCGGGGCTGGCACGGGTTCAGGGCGCAGGAGGAAGGCGCCGACTCCGGGCAGTGCCAGCCCCGCCGCGACCAGCAGTGCGGTGAGCACCGTGGAGGGACGGAGTCCGCGCGTGGCTCGGTGGCCGGACGGCGGTTCCGGGGCGTCCTCTTCTTCCACCACGTACAGCGTGCCTCCTCGCACCCGGGACGGAGGCGTGGGCGGGGCGGGTGGGTCGTCTTCGGGCTCGGAGCCCAGGGTACCGGTAGTCACAGCGCCGCGAGAGCATAGCGCAAGGGAGCCCCCTTCTTGAGAACGGCGCGTGAGGTGGTTCGTCCGCTACGCTGGGTCCATCGAGGGTGCGAGAGGTCATGAGCCACGGCGGCGCATGGGAGACGGTGGAGGCCCCGGAGCGCCAGGCGCGGTGGTCCGCGACGCTGAAGGTGTGGGCGCTCGGCATGGCGGCGGGCACCCTGGGCGCGCTGCCACATGCCATGCGCGCGTATGCCCAGGAGCCGCGCGACTTCCTCTTCAAGCTGGCCCTGGAACTGGTGCCCTACAGCGCCTGGGCGCTCCTGGGCCCGCTGGTGCTGGCCGTCTTCCAACGCGTGCCTCCGGAGGGGCCCAGGTTGGGGCGCCACCTGGGCGTGTTGCTGGTGGCCGGCGCGGGCTTCGCGCAGCTCCACGTGCTGCTCCTCGCGCCCGTCATGGCCGTGCTCCAGCAGTGGAGCGCGCGCGGCCTGTCCTTCGCGGCGGGCCTGTGGGAGGTGCTCCTGGCGCGCGGTGCGGTGGGCTACTTCGAGTACCTGCTCTTCCTCGCCGCCTGGGCCGCGCTCCGGGCCGCGAGGCGGGCGCGCGAGCGGGAGCTGGCGGAGTCGCGCCTCGCGGTGCAGCTCGCGGAGACCCGGCTGCGGGCCCTGCGCGCGCAGCTCGACCCGCACTTCCTCTTCAACACGCTCAACGCCGTCACGGGCCTGGTGCGCCAGCAGCGCAACCCGGAAGCGGTGGAGGCACTGGTGGAGCTGGGACACCTGCTGCGCGCGAGCCTGGAGGGGCGCGGCGACCACGAGGTGCCATTGGAGGAGGAGCTGGAGCTGGTGCGGCGCTACCTGGGAATCGAGCAGCTCCGGTTCGGCGGCCGCCTGGAGGTGCGCCTGGAGCCGGAGCCCGGGACGCTGCGCGCGCTCGTGCCGTCGCTCATCCTCCAGCCGCTGGTGGAGAACGCCATCAAGCACGGCACCGCGCGCCGCGCCGGCCGGGGCCACATCCTCGTGCGCAGCGTGCGCGTTGGCGACGTGCTGCGCCTGGAGGTGCGCGATGACGGCCCGGGGCTCAGGGCGGGTGGGGCAGGGGGCACGGGCATCGGCGTGGCCAACACGCGAGACCGCATCCGTCAGCGCTATGGTGCGCCCTACGGTCTGACGCTGGAGGATCTGGCGGAGGGAGGCGTGCTCGCGAGGGTGGAGCTGCCCTTCGTGCAGTCCCGTGAAGACATGACGGACGAGGAGGTGCGGAGCCGTGCGTGAGGGCAATGGAGAGCAGGCCGGCTGGCGCGTGCTGGTGGTGGATGACGAGCCGCTGGCGCGCGACAACGTCAAGCACCTGCTGGCCCGTGCGCCGGACGTCACGGACGTGCGCGAGTGCGAGGGAGGACGCGAGGCCGTGGAGGTCATCCTCCGCGACCGGCCGGACCTCGTCTTCCTCGACGTGCAGATGCCGGAGGTGGACGGCTTCGGCGTGCTGCGCGAGGTGGGGCCGGAGCGGATGCCGCCGGTCATCTTCGTGACGGCGTTCGACCGGTACGCGGTGAAGGCCTTCGAGGCGAACGCGCTCGACTACCTGCTCAAGCCCTTCGGCGACCGGCGCTTCGAGGAGGCGCTGGAGCGCGCGAGACGCCAGCGCGCCCAGGGCCGGGACAAGGCGCTGCTGGAGCGGCTGTCCGCGCTGCTCGACCTCCACCGGGGCCACGCGCCGGAGCCCGAGCGCACGGTGCCTGCGCCACCCGAGGGCGGCTACATCGAGCGCATCGCCGTGAAGACGAACGGCAAGGTGCTGCTGTTACCGGTGCACGAGCTGGACTGGTGCGAGGCGGAGGGCAACTACGTGGTGCTGCACGCGGGCAGCCGCAGCCCCATGCTGCGCGAGACGCTGAACCAGGTGGAGCAGTGGTTGGACCCGCGCCGCTTCGTGCGGGTGCACCGCTCCACGCTCGTCAACGTCGAGCGCATCCGCGAGCTGGAGCCGGACGTCGACAAGGGCTGGGTGGTGGTGCTGCGCGACAACACGCGCCTGCGGCTGAGCCCCGGCCGCAAGGCCGCGGTGGAGGCCCTGCTGCGACAGTCATTCTGAGCGCGAGCGCCCCATCTTCTCGAGGGCCCGCTCCAGCCGGGCGATGTCGTACGGCTTCGGCAGCACCACCGCCCGCGCCAGCACGTCTCCGCTCGCCTGCGTCACCGCGCCGCCGTGGCCGGAGGCGATGATGACGCCCAGGCCGGGTTCCGCGGTGAGGGCCCGGCGCGCCAATTCAACGCCCGACATGCCGGGCAGGCTCACGTCGGTGAAGAGGACGTCGACGTGCGAGCTGGCCAGCACCTCCTGGGCCTCCTCCGCGGTCGCGACGGCCAGCACGTCGTACCCCAGGCTCTCCAGCAGCTCGCTCGCGGGGAGGCGGATCTGCTCGTCGTCCTCCACGAAGAGGATGCGCAGCGGCGCCGCTTTCGAGGGAGCACGCTCCGGCCCGGTGCGCCCGGCCGCCGCCGCGAGCGCCTCGCGGTCCGCGAGCCGCTGCTGGCGGGGCCGGAGCAACTGGCGCACCTTGCGGGCCAGGTCCTCCCGCCGGTAGGGCTTGCTCAGCAGGTGGACGCCGGGGTCCAACCGACCGCCGTGGACGATGGCGTTCTCCGTGTAGCCCGACGTGAAGAGCACCTCGATATCCGGCAGCAGCGCCCGGGCCTGCCGCGCCAGCTCGGGGCTGCGCAGCGGGCCCGGCATCACCACGTCGGTGAAGAGCAGGTCGATGGGGATGCCGCTCTGGAGCACCGCGAGCGCGCTGACGCCGTCCGAGGCCTTGAGCACGTGGTAGCCCAGCTCCATCAGCAGTTCCACGGCCGTGGCGCGCACCTCGGGGTCGTCCTCGACGACGAGCAGCGTCTCCGTGCCTCCCTCCACCTGTTCCACGACGGTATCGGTGCGCGCGACTTCGACCTGGAGCGAGCGGGGGAGGTAGATCTTGATGGTCGTCCCGTGGCCGACCTCGCTGTAGATCTTGATGTGGCCGCCGCTCTGCTTGACGAAGCCATACACCATGCTCAGCCCGAGCCCCGTACCCCGGCCCTCGGGCTTGGTCGTGAAGAAGGGCTCGAAGGCGCGCTCCATCACTTCCGGCGTCATGCCGCAGCCGGTGTCGGAGACGGCCAGCAGTACGTACTGGCCGGCCGCAGCCTCCGGGTGCAGCTGGGCGTAGTGGTCATCCAGCATCGCGTTGCCAGCCTCGAGGGTCAGCTTGCCTTCGCTCTCCATGGCGTCGCGGGCGTTGATGGCCAGGTTGAGGATGACGTTCTCGAGCTGGTTGGGGTCGGCGAACGTGTTCCAGAGACCGCCGCCGATGATGGTCTCCAGCTCGACGTCCTCCCCGAGCGCGCGGCGCAGCAGGTCGTCCATGCCGCGCACCAGGCGCCCGAGGTTGACGACGGTGGGCTCCAGCGGCTGCTGCCGGGCGAAGGCGAGCAGCTGGGCCGCGAGCCTGGCGCCGCGCTCGACGGCGCCCATGGCGGTGGTGACGCGCCGCCGGGCCGGACCGTTTCCGCCCAGCTCCCGGTCCAGGAGCTGGAGGTTGCCGCCGATGACCTGGAGCAGGTTGTTGAAGTCGTGCGCCACACCGCCGGTGAGCTTGCCCACGGCCTCCATCTTCTGGGCCTGCCGCAACGCGGCCTCGGTCTGTCGGCGCTCGGCCTCGCTGTCCTCGAGTGCGCGGGTGCGCTCGCGGACCAGGTCCTCCAGGTGGTCGCGATAGCGGCGCAGCTCGTCCTGCGCGCGCTTCTGCTCGGTGATGTCGTGGCCCTGGACGAAGATGCCGGAGATGCGACCGTCCGGCTCGATGACGGGCTGGTACATCAGATCGATGTAGACCTCGTCGAGCGGGGCGCCGGGCTGCCGCTGGAGGAGGGCCTTCAGGCCATGGCCGACGAAGGCCTTGCCCGTGGTGATGACGCCATCGAGCAGCTCGAAGTAGCCCTGGCCCTCCACCTCGGGTAGCGCTTCCCGGACGGGCAGGCCGATGATCTCCCGGTGCCCGACGAGCTGGGAGTAGGCCTTGTTGACGAGTTCGAAGACGTGCTCCCGACCGCGGAGGAAGCACATGAAGCCGGGGGCCTGCTCGAAGAGGCGGCGCAGGTGGCGCCGCTCGGCGTCCAGCGTCAGGTTGGCCTCCTGGACGAACCGGGCGCGCTGGAGGACGCCCGCTTCGTCCTGCTCCCGCGAGGCGTGGGCTAGGTCTCGCGCCTGCTCCGCATCCCGCACGGCCTGCTTCAGCCGCTGCAGCTCGGTGACCTCCACGGTGTGCTGGAGGATGAAGGCCACTTCCCTGGCCGCATCGAGGATGGGCGTGTGGGTGGCGCTCCAGTACCGCTCCTCGAGGACCGTGCCCTGGTCCGTTTCCCGGGGCACGCGGTAGGGAATCAGCGCGAGGCTGTCGGGGACACGCTCCGTGAGAACCCGGTTGAAGGACTCCCGCAGCAGGCGCGCACTGGCGTTCTCGGGGTCGTCCGGATCGTTCGGGAACGCATCCAGGACGTAGCGCCCGAGGAGGTCATCGAGCCGGCTCGCCGTCACCCGCAGGTAGGCGGCGTTGGCCGCGACGTACCTCAGCTCGCGGTCCAGCAGCATGTAGGGATTCGGCGAGGCGTCGAAGAGCGACTTGAAGTCGATGAGGTCGGGCATCGTGCTGGGAGGTGGCGCTCGTCGTCCCGCTGCTGACCGCGCCGGCCGGGCGTGGGGCTCCTTAGCGTGGGGGCGCCACACGATGCGACGGTGAACAGTCGAGATGGCTCGAACCGTTGAGCAGGAGGCCCTGAAGACGTAGGGACCTGTTGCCTCAATGACAGTCGCCACCGCCCACCGCCGTCCATGCAGTAAGTGGCGTGCCTACATGAACGAGTCTTCAGCCATTTTTCCGGGGGGCGCGGCGTGGTCCGGAGAGGGCTCCCTGAGGGCAACGCCTACATGAACGAATATTCAGTTAGTCCTGGTGGGCGGGCCGCGAGCGTGCACCGGCGCTGGCGCGGCACGGAGAGTGGCAATGCCTACATGAACGGATTATCAGTCAATTTCGCGAGCGACAGGTGCCCCGGATGGGGGCACGCCGGACGCAGCGAAGCTCAAACGCAATCAAAAACACAGACGTAAAATGTCTGTGTTTGTGATTGCGTGAGCTGTGATTGTGTTTCGTGTATCAGTGACGCCTACGACTCGGAGCGCTGGCGGTTGAGGCGGTCGTAGTGGCGGTAGCCCAGTTTGTCGAGCGCGCTCGGGGGCGCGAGGCCGATGTCCACGAGCGTCTTGATGTCGTACGTGCCCGCGAGCACCGGCGGCGCGTAGTTCCGGACCGCGTCGGGGGTGCGGAACTTCGGCAGCGGGTAGAGCACCGCGCTCGTGTGAACGTGCATGAAGTGCGCGGCGGACTGGCGCTGCCAGCCCGGCGCACCCGGGGCGGTGATGACGTGGGGCGTGGCCAGGAAGGTGCCGCCCGTGAGGATCTCCAGCTGCTGGCCGACCTGGGCCACGATGCAGCCGGCGGGCGCGGTGCCGCGCACCATCTGCCCCTTCGGGTCCTCCGCAGTCGCGCGCGTGCGAAGGTACAGGCCGCTCTTGTTGTCGGGGCCCGGTGCCGCGCGTCCGGTCGGGTCGAGGAACCGGCCCCCGGGCAGCAGCGTGAGCAGGTTGAAGTCGGTGTGTTCCTCGCCCCAGACGATGTCCGTGTTCACCTGCGACGCGGTGAGCGGCAGGTACTGGAGCGCTCGCGTGACGTGCGGGGCGCGCTGGCAGTAGTCGGAGAACACCGTCTCCGGCAGGCCCAGCGCCAGGGCCGCGCCGCGCAGGAGCTTCAGTCCGGCCTCGTGGAGCGAGCGGCCCAGCTGCAGCAGGCCTTCCTGGAAGTAGGCGGGCGCGTCCGGGGGCCAGACGTTCTCCGGGTACAGCTCGGGGAACTCCAGGGCGGCCTGCTCGTCGTTGGGGTACGGCGCGACGAAGTAGCACTCCTTGAAGTCCGGCTGGCCGTTGCCCGCGACGGCAACCTCGGTGTTCGGCGGCGTCCAGCCGCGCTGGTACCAGATGTCGGCGCGGCCGTAGGGCTTCTTGGCCTCGGCGGGGCGGGCGATGAACTCGGCGAACGCGTCGTAGTAGCGGTTGAGGGCCTGCGTGTCGACGCCGTGGTTCTTCAGGTACACGAGACCGAAGACGCCAAACGCCTCACGGAGCGCCGCGGCGCCGCGCTCGATGCGCGCCGGGTCTTCCGACGCGAGGTCGGCGAGGTCGACAGTGGGGATGTTGAGCGAAGAGGTCTCGGCCATGGTGGCCAAGGTGTATCGCTCCTCGGGCCCGAAGGGGAGACCCTGGTGGGGGATGGGCCCCAACAGCCAGGGAGGCGACCGCCTCCTACCTGCCCCCGGTGTGGGAGGGCAGGGGGAAAAACCGGCTCAGCCGGGGAGGTCAGTGCGGCGGGCGCTGGCCCAGCCGGGCTTCCAGCTCGGCCAGCCGCCGCTCGGCGTCCTCGCGGCGGCGGGCCTCTTCTGCCAGGCGGCGCTCCGCCTCATCCGCGCGGCGCTGGACCTGTTCCATCATCCCCTGCATCTGCTCCAGTAGCTCCGCGGATTCGAGCAGCAGCTCGTCTCCCGCCCACAGTCGCAGCTTCTCGTCCACGACCTCCAGCTCCAGGCCCAGCGTTTGCGAGTCGAAGCGCCCCTGCCTGGGCATTACGGGCGTGTACGTCCGCGCATCGGGGGTCGCGAGCCGATACCCCAGCAGCGCCTCCTTCGAGCGGTCGTAGATGAAGTACTCGGGGATGCCCAGCCGGGCATAGCGCTCCACGTTGTATTCGGCGTCCTTCTTCCGGTCGCCACCGACGTGGACCTCCATGACCCAGTCCAGGCCCTTGCCCTCCTTGCTGACCATCCACTTGCCTCGCTTGTGGGGCTCGGCATCGAGCACCACCAGCAGGTCCGGGGCGAAGCGTCGCTCCCCCGGGTAGTAGATGGGCAGCTCCGAGCCGATATAGACCTTGCGCTTCTGCCGGCCGAAGTAGCCCAGGAGCGCGTCCCGCGTCTCCGCCTTGGCGTAGTAGTGGAGGTCTCCCTCCGGCATCGCCAGCTCTGCGTCCGTCACCTCATCGGGCAGGGACTCCACCACCCGTGCCCGCTCCTCCGGTCCCATCACATCCCACTCCGCTTGCGTGGGGGCCCGGGGGAAGGCCTCTCCACGTTCGTTCGCGTGCCGTCCCATGCCCTGAAGCGTGCTGTGCACGGCCACGGTCGTCAATGCCCCCACGGCTCCCTCAGCAAGCGACGGGCCGGGCCACCGTGGCCCGCTTCACTCGGGCACTTCGCGCTTTCCGGGCCCAGCCTCCATCCAGATTCAGAGGCGGTGTCCCCGTCCACGGACACTTCAACTCCAGCTCGCCCGTGAACCCCTGCGCGCCTCGGAGCACTCCGTTATCGTCCGCCGTCGCTCCGCCGAGGTGCCCACCGTGAAGACGCTCTTCTCCGCCTGGTTCCGTATTCCCTTCTGGCAGCGTGTGCTCGGGGGCTTCGTGCTCGGGGCGCTGGTCGGCTGGCTGGTGGGGCCTCCCGCGGGGCCGTGGTTCCAGCCGCTGGGCACGCTCTACGTCAACCTCATCAAGATGATCGCCACGCCGCTGGTGTTCTTCGCGGTCATCAACGCGGTGGCCGCGCTCCACGGGCAGAAGAGCGTGGCCGCGCTCGGCGGGAAGACGTTCCTCTGGTTCGCCATCACCGCCGCGCTCGCCGTCGGCGTGGGACTCGGCACCGGCACCCTGCTGAAGCCCGGCGTCGGCGTGGGCCAGCTCCAGCTCGCCGAGTCCTATACCCCTCGCGAAGTCCCCGGCCCCGTGCAGGTCCTCCTCGACGTCGTGCCCACCAACCCCTTCGCCGCGCTCGCCGGTGGGAAGATCCTCCAGGTCATCTTCTTCGCCGGCCTGCTCGGCTTCGCCCTCGTCAAGCTGGGCGCGAAGACGGCGCGCCTGCGCGAATTGGTCCGCGAGGCCAGCGACGCGATGATTCAGGTCACCCGCTTCGTGCTGGAGCTGACCCCGCTGGGCACCTTCGGCCTCATCGCCGCCCTCGTCGGAACCTACGGCTTCGAGCGCCTGCTGCCCCTGGGTCGCCTCGTGTTCGCGCTGTACCTCGCGTGCGCGCTGCACGTCCTCTTCGTCTACGGCGGCCTGTTGCTCGCGCACGGGCTCAACCCGCTGCGCTTCTTCCGCGGCGCCGCGCCCGGCATGCAGGTGGCCTTCGTCAGCTCGTCCAGCTTCGCGTCCATGCCGGTGGCCCTGCGCAGCGTCACGCACAACCTGGGCGTCAACAAGGACTACGCGGCCTTCGCCGTGCCGCTGGGCGCGAGCATCAAGATGGACGGCTGCGGCGCCATCTACCCGGCCATCGCCTCGCTCTTCGTCGCGCAGTACTTCGGCCTGCAGTTGTCCGCGTCGCAGTACTTCATCATCCTCCTCGCCTCGGTGCTGGGCAGCTTCGGCACCGCGGGCGTGCCCGGCACCGCGGTGGTCATGGCCACCGTGGTGCTCAGCTCCGCCGGTCTGCCGCTGGAGGGCCTGGGCTACCTCCTCGCCATCGACCGCGTGCTCGACATGATGCGCACGCTCACCAACGTCACCGGGCAGATGCTCGTGCCGGTGCTGGTGGCCCGCGAGGAGGGGCTGCTCGACGAAGCCGTCTACAACCGCGCCGCCACCAACGTGGGCCTCGAGAAGGACGTGGCGGAGGCGGAGTGACTGCCTGACCCGGGCGGCATCCTCGAGCAGTCCTTCAAGGGCATGGTGGACACGCTCCTGCCGCACAAGGGCGGCAAGGAGTAGGGGAGTCGCTCAGCGCAGCACGGGCAGCGGGAACTTCAGCGGCCTGCCGTCGGAGGCCACGGTGTTGCCCACCACCTCCGCGGCGCCGAGCCCCTGGCGCTGTCCCTGGAAGGTCGCCTGGGGATTGCGCGCGGACGCCTTGCCCGCGTGGAAGATGGCGAAGCGTGCCGCCAGTGCTCCCGCCGTGGTCAGCACGTCCGCCGTCACCTGTTTCCACCGCGCCCGGCCGGGCAGTGCGTCCAGCACCAGCCCCGCCGCCGAACACACGCGCGACGTCTTCCACAGCGTCCCGGAGAAGCCCTCGTGCAGCGGACGCGCCACTTCGGGCGCCCGTGCCGCGTCGCGCGCCACGGCGACGCCCGTGACGAGCTCCGCCACCTTGCCCGCCAGGCGGTAGGGCCGCAGCACTCGCGCCTCGGCGGGCCCATGCGGCAGGAGCGACAGCAGGCTGCCGGCGGCCGCCGTGGCCGAGGACATGAAGAACAGCGGCAGCGTGCGGTGCGTGGCCTGCCACACGGGAATCGCCGAGTTGCACAGCAGCACCGCCGTGTAACCCGCCAGCGGCATGCCCAGCACTCCCGCGCCCGCCGTGGCGCACCGTCCCACCACCCCTGGCCAGCCGCGCCGCTGGCCCAGCAGCAGCCCCAGCGTGTTCAGCCCGCCCGAGGTGGCCAGCACCCACGAGCCGATGCTCATGGGCGACGTGGGGCGGAACACGCGCAGCATGTTCAGGAAGCGGGAAGGCCGGCCCAGGTCGTTGATGAGGAGCCCCGCGCTGAGCATGTCGCCCACCGTGCCCACCCACCGGCCGCGCCGCCCCAGCCGCGCCAGTTCCGGGCCGCCGGCCACGTCCGCCGCGAAGCCGAGGAGGCTCGCCGCGCCCGCGACGCCGCCCACGTAGAGATACGTGGGGATGGACCAGATCCACACCGGCTCCCTCACGGCCGGCAGCCCGTAGTAGCTCGGTGCCGCCTCGCGCTCCGTCGCGAGCTGCGAGGGCAGGGTGGGCATGGGCCGCCGTTCCGGGTGCGGGTCCTCCGGGTCCTTCACCCGCTGCTGCGCGGCCTCGCCGGAGAGGACGCCCAGCGCCGGGTCCACGTTGCGGCCGTCGCGCTTGCGCTGCAGCCGGTCCAGGAACGTCGGCTCGTTTCCGATGGGCGGAGGGCTCATGGGCGCGCCTCCCGTCCGAGCAGCACGGAGCCCAGCGCCACCGCCGCCATGCCCAGCGCGCCCAGCGCCACCGCACCCCAGGTCCGTCCCGCCTTCTTCGTCGGCACCACCGGGTCCGGCGGCAGGCCGTAGACCTCCGGCTTGTCCAGCAGCAGGAAGAAGGCGTTGAGCCCGCCCGTGCCCGGCTGGCTCTTCGCGTCCTTCCCGTACAGGTACGCGTCCGTCACGCCCCGCTCGTGCAGCGCGCGGACGCGGTTCTCCGCACGCGCGTGCAATTCATCCAGGTCCCCGAAGACGATGGACTCGGTGGGGCACGCCTTGGCGCAGGCCGGCGTCATGCCCTCGCCGAGCCGGTCGTAGCAGAGGGTGCACTTCCATGCGCGCCCGTCGTCCTCGCGTCGGGAGATGACGCCGAAGGGGCAGCCCACCACGCAGTAGCCGCAGCCGTTGCACACGTCGGGCTGCACGTACACCGTGTCGAACTCCGTCCGGATGATGGCGCCCGTGGGGCACGCCTCCAGACACCCGGCGTGCTGGCAGTGCTTGCACACGTCCGACATCATCAGCCACGAGAAGTCCCCCACGCCCGTCGTCTGCCCCTGCAGCGGCACCGGCCGCTCCACGAAGGCCACGTGCCGCCACGTCGAGGAGCCCAGCGCGCCGGTGTTGTCGTAGGACATGCCGGTGAAGTGGAAGCCGTCGTCCGGAAGCTGGTTCCACTGCTTGCACGCCACCTCGCACGCCTTGCAGCCGATGCAGAGGGAGGTGTCGGTGAAGAAGCCCTTCTGTCCCATGGCCTACCGCTCCTGTTCCAGCTTCTCCTGCTGCGTGTCGTGCGCGTGCTCGGAAACGCGGAGGCTGTCGCGCCGCGCTTCGGGCGTTCCCGCCGGCAGCGCCGGCGTCACGGCACTCGTGGCGGAACGCTCGCCGGTGGCGTGCCGGCCCGCGACGATGTCGCCGGTGAAGGCCTTGGACTCCTGAATCTCCACGTTGGGGTCCGCCACGATGGGCAGCAGGTCATTGGCCCCGCTCGCGCGGATGCGCCCCGTCACGCCCCAGTGGTAGGGCAGGCCAAGCTGGTGCACCCACGTCCCGTTGAGCTTCAGCGGGCGCAGGCGCTCGGTGACGAGCACCCGGCACTCCAGGTCTCCGCGCGCGGTGCGCACCGTGGCCCAGCCGCCGTTCGTCAGGCCGCGCTCCGCGGCGAGCTCCGGGGACACCTCACAGAACTGCTCGGGCTGCAGCTCGCTCAGCCAGGACAGCCAGCGGCTCATGCCTCCCGCCGTGTGGTGCTCTGTCACGCGGTAGGTGGTGATGACGAAGGGGTAGCGCGGGTCTGCCCACGCACGGTGCAGCGGCACGTCCCGGCGACGCCACTCCAGCCGCGCCGGGTTGCACTGCTGCCCGTAGAGCGCGTTCTCCACCGGGGACTCCTGCGGCTCGTAGTGCGTGGGCAGCGGACCGTCCATCATTCCGCTGGGCGCGAAGAGCCACGCCTTGCCGTCCACCTGCATGATGAACGGGTCCGTCCCACCGAGCGCATCCACGCCCCGCGCGTGCTCCGGGGGGCGGTAGTCGGGCGGCCGGTCCGCGATGAAGTCCGGCACATCCTCGCCGGTCCACCGCTGCTGCTCCGCGTCCCACCAGACGTACTTCTTCCGCTCGCTCCACGGCTTGCCGTCCGGATCCGCCGACGCGCGGTTGTAGAGCATGCGTCGGTTGGCCGGCCACGCCCAGCCCCACTCGGGCGCCACCCACGTCTGCTCGCGCCCGGGCTTGCGGCGCGCCGTCTGGTTCACGCCGTCCGCGTAGCAGCCCGAGTAGATCCAACAGCCCGAGGCCGTGCTGCCGTCGTCCTTCAATTCGGAGAAGCCCTTCACCGGCTTCCGGTCGGCCACGGTGTAGCCGTTGATTTCCTGGAGCACCGCCTCGGCGCTCGGCTCCGCGTCCCGGCCTCGCGTGGGGTAGTCCCACGTCACGTCGTGAAGCGGCTGGTCCTTGCGCTCCTTCGAGCCGGCGTAGAGCGTCTTCAGCCTGCGGCCCAGGTGGTAGACGAAGTGCAGCTCGCTGCGCGCGTCGCCGGGCGGCTCCACCGCCTTGTCTCGCCACTGGAGCAGGCGCTGCGTGTTGGTGAAGGTGCCCTCCTTCTCCGTGTGCGCGGCGGCGGGGAAGAAGAAGACCTCGGTGCGGATGTCCTCCATCTTCACGTCGCCGCGCTGGATTTCGGGTGCGCGGCGCCAGAACTCGGCCGTCTCGATGAGGGTGAAGTCCCGCACCACGAGCCAGTCCAATTCGCGCAGGCCCTTGCGCTGGAGTGAGCCGTGGGAGGAGCCCACGGCGGGGTTCTCTCCCATGACGAAGTAGCCCTTCACGCGGCCGTCCGCCATGTCCGCCACCGTCTGCATATGTGAGTGGTTCCCCGTGAGCCGGGGCAGGTGGCCGAAGAGGAAGTGGTTCTCCTTCGTCGCGGCGTCGCCGAACCAGGCCTTGAGGAGGGACACGGCGTACTTCGGCAGGTTGCTCCACCAGCCGGTGCTGGCCGAGTGGTCCTCCAGGTACTCGTCCAGGTCCAGGCCCTGCTTTGCGTGCGGCATGGGCATGTAGCCGGGCAGCAGGTTGTAGAGGGTGGGGACGTCCGTCGAGCCCTGGATGGACGCGTGGCCGCGCAGCGCCATGATTCCGCCGCCGGGCCGGCCGATGTTGCCCAGCAGGAGCTGGAGGATGGACGCGGTGCGGATGTACTGCACGCCCACCGTGTGCTGCGTCCACCCCACCGCGTAGCAGAACGCGGTGGTGCGCTCTCGGCCCGAGTTGGCGCACAGCGCCTCCGCCACCTTCAGGAACTGCTCCTCCGGCACGCCGCACACCTTCGCAACGATGGCCGGCGTGTAGCGCCGGAAGTGGCGCTTCAGGAGCTGGAAGACACAGCGCGGGTGTTGGAGCGTCGGGTCCTTCTTTGCATCGAACCGGGCGGAGCCGCTCTCGTCACCGCCCTTGCCGGCGCCGGGCTCGGCGTAGAGCTCCTTGTGGCCTCCCGCGGGCACGGTGCCGCCCACGCCCTCGTACTGCCAGGTGGCGATGTCGTACTTGCCGTCCTCCGACTGGTAGCCGCTGAAGAACCCGTCCAGGTCCTCCGTGTCCTGGAAGCCCTCACGGATGATGTTCGCGGCGTTGGTGTAGTGGAGGACGTACTCCTTGAAGTGGCGCTCGTGCTCCAGCACGTAGTGGATGAGCCCGCCCAGGAAGGCGATGTCCGAGCCCGCGCGAATGGGCACGTGCAGGTCCGCCATGGCGCTGGTGCGCGTGAAGCGCGGGTCCACGTGGATGAGGGTCGCCCCGCGCTCCTTCGCCTCCATCACCCACTGGAAGCCCACGGGGTGACACTCGGCCATGTTGGAGCCCTGGATGACGATGCAGTCCGCGTTCCGCAGGTCCTGCTGGAACGTCGTCGCGCCGCCTCGACCGAACGAGATGCCCAGACCGGGCACCGTGGACGAGTGTCATATTCGAGCCTGGTTCTCCACCTGCACGATGCCCAGCGCGGTGAAGAGCTTCTTGATGAGGTAGTTCTCCTCGTTGTCCAGCGTGGCCCCGCCCAGGTGGGCGATGCCCAGGGTGCGGTTCACGTCCAGGCCGTTGACGTCTTTGGCCTCCCACGTGGCGTCGCGCGTGCGCTTCACGCGCTCGGCCACCATGTCCATGGCCTGCTCCAGCGGGAGCTTCTCCCACTCGGTGCCGCCGGGCCGGCGGTAGAGCACGTCGCGGACGCGGTGGTTGCCGGTGACGAGCTGGAAGGTGGCCGCGCCCTTGGGGCACAGGCGGCCACGGGAGATGGGCGAGTCCGAGTCGCCCTCGATGTCGAGGATGCGGCCGTCCTTCACGTACACGTCCTGCCCACAGCCCACCGCGCAGTAGGGGCAGACGGACTTCACGACGCGGTCGGCCCGCACGGTGCGCGGCTCGAGCGTACGACTGCGCTCGCTCATCGCCGTGTCCCCGAGCGCGGTGGCGTCTCCCTTCCGCAACTGCCGGAATACGGGCCAGCGGCCGAGCAGGTCGAGCACTCCCAAGGTGGGCCTCCCGCGTGAGTCACACGTCAGCGCGGGGAAGATGGGGCCGGACTGGAGGCATGGGGGCGCGCGCGATGCGCGGCGTCAACCTGACAACGCTCGAGGCGCGCGGGGTGTTGCCGGGTGGATGGGACGTGCATGGGCAGGCAGACTGCTTTCGTGCACTTCCACACGCATGAACTCTCGCTGGCGGGCGCGCCCGCCCTGGCCGTCCACGTGGACTCGCGCGAGGAGGCGCTGCGCCGGGGCGCGGTGCTCTTCTTCCACGGCCTCGGCGTGTCGAAGGAGGTGAACACGGCGGAGCTGTCCGCCTTCGCGGCGCGCGGGCTCTACGCGGTGGGCGTGGACGCGGTGGGGCACGGCGCGCGGCGCTATCCGGACTTCGACGTGCGCTTCAGCTACGCCGACTTCCAGCGCCGGGAGGAGGAGTTCCTGACCGTGGTCCGCGCGAGCGCGCGGGAGGTGCCGGCCCTCCTGGATGCGCTGGTGGGGCAGGGGGCCGCGCCCGAGCGGCTGGGTATCTGCGGTGTCTCCCTGGGCGGCTTCATCACCTACGCGGCCGTGCTCGAGGACCGGCGCCTGGCGGCCGCCGCGCCGCTGCTCGGCTCGCCCGAGTGGAACCTGCCGCTGCCGGAGAGCCCGCACCTGCACGGCGAGCGCTTCTTCCCGGTGGCCCTGTTCAGCCAGAACGCGGGCGCGGACGAGCTGGTGCCCGCTGAGCGCGCCCGGAACTTCCACGCGCGGCTGGCCCCGGTCTACGCGGCGGCACCCGGGCGGCTGCGGCACCGGGAGTTCCCCGGCGCCCGGCACATGATGCCGCTCCAGGACTGGGAAGAGGCCATCCGCGGCGCGGTGGAGTGGATGGCCCGCTTCGTCGCGGGGGCGCGGTGAGGGGCTACTTCGCCTTCAGCTCGTACTCACCGCCCGGGTAGACGAACGAGTCGCGGGGTGCATACCAGCACCAGGCCTCCACCTTGCGCAGCGTGCTCTCCGGGCGCAGGGCGTACACCGGGTGGTCCGGCGCGAGGAACTCCAGGGACAGCAGCTCGAAGCCGGAGGCGATGTCGCCGACGTAGGGATAGTTGCCGGCCATCAGCTTGTGTTTCACCTGCGTCACGTACATGAGCTGGCCGCGCGCCACCGAGGCCACCTGCGAGCCCACGCGCGCCACCGTGCGGATGATGGGGATACCGTCCACGCGTGTCGTCGCCACCAGCTTTCCGTCCTCCAGCTCCAGCGTGGTGGTGCCCGCGGACGCGGGGACGCCGCGCTCGCTCACGTAGTCGCGCACCGTCTGCGAGGAGTTGAGGTAGTGCGTGAAGAAGCGGCCCGGCGTCACGCCGTCCGGCGCCTTGTGACCTTCGAGGTCCAGGCCCATGTACGTCAGCGAGTACGCGCCGAAGCCCGACGTCTGGTCCGCCGAGTCCACGACGTACTGGTTCATGAAGAGGGCGCGATTGGTCGCGGGCGACAGGCCCTTCGGCAGCAGCGCGGCGGCGGCCTTCGGGTCCGCGGGAATCCAGCTCGAATAGAGCATGCGGCTGTTGGTGACGAGCTGTGGCGCGGAGAGGGTGCTGGCGGTCATGACGGCTCCTGTGACGTGGCGCCGCCAGCGGCCCCTTCCGGGCCCCAGCGGCCGGGTGAATTCCCCTTCACATCATTCGGAGCCGGCCACGCGGGCTGGTCGTCCGTCCATCGTCCCGCGGGCGCGGTGCGACGCGTTACAGGGCGCGGGTGAGGGTGACGGGGTACGTGCGCCCCTCGCGGAGGATGACGAGCGTGGCCGGGCTGCCCGGTGCGCCCAGCTCTCGCTGGCGGGCCTCTCCCGCGTCGCGCACGGTGGCGCCGTCAATGGACCGCACCACGTCGCCCACGCGCAGTGACGTCGCGGGGCCTCCCTCCGCGAGCAGGCTCACCGTGACGTCGTCACCACTCATGCCGAAGTAGAGCCCCAGGCGCCCGGGCTCCACGCGGCCGGGCCCCATTCGCCAGTCACCAAGGTCCACCGGCTTGCCGGACACGAGCGTCACCTGCCGGTCCGCGAGCTGTCCGCGTCGTCCCCAGGCGATGACGCGGTGGGGGCCCGGCGCGAGGTCCTCCACCCGGAAGCGGCCATCCGCTCCCGCCGTCGGAGAGAAGACGCCGTCCACGTCCACGAACCCGCCCGCGAGCGGCGCGCCCGAGACATCCACCAGCCGGCCCGTCAGGGCGCCTCCGGCCTCCACGACGACGTCCACCTGCGTGACGCCGTCAGCGGTGACGGTGGCCTCCGCCTTGCCGGCGCGGCCATCCGGGAGCGTGGCGGTGAGGGCGACCCTCCCGGCCAGCATGTCCTCGACGACGAACCGGTCCCCCGCGAAGTCCAGCTCCTGCCGGGTGAGGAAGTCGTCGTCGGTGCGAAGGGAGGTCACCACCAGGCGGAAGCCTTCGACGGCGCGGCCTCCCGCCGAGCGCACGGTGCCCGTCAGCCGCCCGCCCGCGACGAGCTGGAGCGTGACGGCCGTGCGAGACGACGGCACCGAGGGCAGGTCTCCCCGGCGTCCGCCGTTGGTGGCCCAGAAGTGCACGGAGGGGCCGCCCACCGCGTCCGCCACCATCGTCACCTGGCCGGAGGCGTCGGTGGTGTCCTCCAGCAGCACCTCGTTCTTGCCCGGCTCGCTGCCCATCACCGTGGCGGAGACGCTGGGCGCGCCGTTGGGCTCGAGCACCGTGACGACGATGGGGCGGCTCGCCTCGCGCACTTCGAGGTCCACGTGCTTCGAGCCGCCGGCCTCCAGCTCCACCACCTTCTCCTGGTCGCCGTTCTGGTTGCCGGTGTCCGTCATCCACGCGGTGAGCCGGTAGCGGCCCGCGCGAACCTTCATCGACCATGCGCCGTCGGGCGTGGCCGCGACCTTCAAGGACTCGGAGTAGGGCGCGCCGACCCGCAGCGCGGAGACGGTGACGGGCCTGGGGGGAACGCGGCCTCCCTGGAGCCGGACGGTGCCTTCGAGCTGCCCCTCTTCCTGGAGCTGGATGCGGACCCGACTCGTCTCGCCCGGGGCGACCTTCACCATTTCGCGGGTGTTCGTCTCGCTGCCGGGGCGTCGGGCCGCGACGTAGATGTCTCCGGGTGGGAGCCCCTCGAGGACGAAGGCGCCCTGCGCGTCCGTCACCGTCTCGAGCGCGCCCTCCAGCGGCGCCATCCGCCAGCGCGACTCGGGCGTGACGTGGATGCCCGCCAGCGGTTTCTCGGCTCCGTCCACCACCGTTCCCTCGATGCGGCCGTGGGCGTCCAGTTCGGCGACGAGGTCGAAGCGCTGGCCGTCCAGCACGCTGACGCCGCTTCGCGACCACTTCTTGAAGCCCTTCGCTCGCACCGTCACCGCGTACATCCCCGACGCGAGCGCGCCCGCTTCGAACCGGCCATCCGCTCCGGAGGTGGCGCTGGCGACCTCGGTCGGGTCTTCATCGAAGTTGAAGGTGAGGGCGCCCGGTGCGACGGAGACCCTCGCTCCGCTGATGGGCTCGCCCGTGTCCTTGCGCCGGACGACTCCGACGAGCGAGGCCTGGGAGCCCAGGCGGATGCGCACGTCGCGGACCGTCATGCCCGCGCCTACGACGATGCGCGCGGGGGATGCGCCGGTCAGCTCTCCCTGGCGCGCGGCGACCTGGTACACGCCCGGCGGCACGTCGAGCGAGAACGCGCCTCCTTCGCTCGTGTCGGTCTCCACGGCGTTTCCCGTGCCCGAGGCGATGACCTGCGCTCCTGGGGCGGGCTTGCCGTCGGGCCGCTCGACGAAGCCCTCGATGAAGGCCGAGCCCTCCAATTCCACGGTGAGCCCCGAGGTGGGCACGTGCACGCGTCCGAGTCGCTTGGGTGCATGCCCCGGTGCGCGGGCGTCCAATTGGTACTCACCGGGTGCCAGTCCCTGGAAGCGGAAGTCGCCGCGCCCGTCGCTGGTGGTGGTGGAACGCTCCTCCTCCGGCACCGACGCACCCGCCGAGAGGGTGGGGGGCAGCACGAGGCCATCGGCGGACGTGCGAGGCGTCAGCGTGATCTCCGTGAGTGGAACCGGCGTCTTCGAGCCCCGCTCCACCGTGACGCCTTCAAGGGTGCCGCCCGCGTCGAGCGTGAGCCGCACCGCCGTCGTGGCTTCACCTCGCGGGCGGGTGACGTAGGCGCGGGCCCTGGCGAGGCCTTCCGCCTGCGCCGTGACGAGGTAGTTGCCCGGCCGCGCGGGCAGCACGACGACGCCCGCTGCGTCGGTGACGCCGCTGCCCGCGACGAACCAACCGGGCTTCCCCACGCCGGAGGCACCGAGCCCCCGGAAGTAGAGCGTCACGCGCGCTCCCGAGCGCGGCCCCGAGGCGGTGTGCACCTCGGCGCGCAGGGTGCCTTCCTCCTCACGCATCGGCTCGTCGACGAGGGGCGTCCCGCCCACGGTGCTCTCGCCGGGAGTCGCGCCTCGGGACTCCGTGGTCGCCGTTCCGCCTGGCGACGATGCGCCGCCAGGGACGGGGGCCGTCGTGGATGGAGCGGTGTCCCGGGACGGAGTCGGCCCGGCGTCGTCCGACCTGCCGGCCCACCAGAGTCCGCTCACCGCGAGGACCGCCAGCACTGCCACCAGCACGAGTGCGTTCCGCTTCATTCCATCTCCCGGAGCCAGCCTCTTCGTGTCCGCGCGCAGGACAGCAGGGCCGCCGGACGGGTTCCAGCCTGGCGCCGACAAAACCTCCTGGCCACCGACAAACTTTCTTTGTCTTGACCTGGAAAGTTTGTCGGAGCTACAAGGCGGGCATGGCGAAGGACAGCAGCGCGGCGAAGGCCCGGCCGATGCGGGCGCGCATCCTGGAGCGGCTCGCGACGCCCATCACGGCGGCGGCGCTCGCGCGCGAGCTGGACACCTCGCGGCAGAAGGTCGGGTACCACCTGCGCGAATTGGAGCAGCAGGGCCTGGTCGAGCTGGTCGAGGAGCGCCGCAAGGGCAACGTGGTGGAGCGGCTGGTGAAGGCCAGCTCGCGCGCCTACCTCGTGTCCGCCGAGGCCCTGGCCTCGCTGGCCCCGGACCCCGCCGCGGCGGTGGACCGCTTCTCGTCCGCGTACCTCATCGCCGTCGCCGCGCGCAGCGTGCGTGAGGTGGCCTCCCTGCGCGAGCGCGCGCAGGCGGCGGGCAAGACGCTGCCGACCTTTTCCCTGCAGGCCGACGTGCGCTTCCCCAACGCGAAGGCGCGACATGCCTTCGCGGAGGAATTGGCGGAGACCGTCGCCCGGCTCGTCACCCGCTACCACGACGACAGGGCCGAGGGAGGGCGCCACTACCGCCTCTTCCTCGGCGTTCACCCCGCAGCCGCACCCGAGAAGGAGAGCCCCGAGTGAGCCAGGACAAGACGCGCCTCGAGAAGCAGGTGAAGATCAACGCCCCTCGCGATGCCGTCTGGCGCGCCATCACCGAGGCGGACCAGATCGTCCGCTGGTTCGCGCTCGACGCGAAGGTGCAGCCAGGCGTCGGCGGCTACGTGTGGCTGAGCTGGCCCGGCATGGCGGACCAGTCGCGCATCGAGGTCTGGGAGCAGGGGAAGCATTTCCAGACGCGCAGCCCCGGGCGACCGCAGGTCGCCACCGACTGGTATGTCGAAGGCGAGGGCGGGGAGACGACGCTGCGGCTCGTCCACTCGGGCTTTGGCGAGGGCGCGGACTGGGAGGCCGAGTACGACGCGCTGGACCGCGGCTGGGAGGTGTTCTTCCAGAACCTCAAGCACATGCTGGAGCGGCACCCGGGCGTCCCCGGGCAGCAGGTGATGGTGCCCGTGCCGGTGGGGAGCGTGTCGTTGGAGCAGGCGTGGCAGCGGCTGTTGGGGCCGGGCGTGCTCGGCCTGGAGCGCACCGGAGAGCGGACCTTCCAGGCCCGCGCCGTCACGGGCGAGGCGCTGGAAGGGAATGTGGACCTGTGGATGCCTCCGCGCGCGCTCGGCATCACCGTGAAGAACTGGAACGACGCGCGCATCACCGTGGACATCAACGGCTGCGATGGCGAGGTGCAGGCCTGGGTCTGCCTGCTCACCTGGGGGCTGGACGCGCCCGCCGTCGAGGCGCTCCGGGCCCGGTGGCAGCCCCGGCTGGAAGGAATGTTCCTTCCGGCGGCGTGAGCGCGCGGTGACAGACGGTGTTCGGGCGGGTGGCGAGCGGGCCGTACCGTCCGTTAGCCTCGCGCCATGGCGGTGAATGTCGTGGCGTGGGCGGACCCGGTCCGTCAACCCGAGCCGGGCCGGCTCCGGGCGTGGCACCTCGTGTGCCCGTCCGAGTCGCTCCGGCGCGGACAGGTGATGGGCTTCAGCCTCGGCGGAAGGGAGCTGGTGCTCTTCCGGGGACAGGGCGGCGGCGCGCACGCGCTGTCCGCGCACTGCGCGCACATGGGCACGCACCTCGCGGGCGGCACCGTCGTCGGTGACTGTCTGCGCTGCCCGCTGCACCACTGGCGCTTCGACGGCAGCGGCGCCTGCCAGGCGGACGTGGGCGGCAGGCCCGGACAGCGGCCGTTCCCCGTGGTGGAGCGCTACGGCGCCATCCTCGTCTTCAACGGACCCGTGGTCCTCTGTCCTCCGCCGGAGGTGGGTGCCGCGGACCTGTCCTGGCGCACCGGACGCGAAGTCACCGTGCGCTGTGACTGGCTGCCGCTGGTGGCCAACTCGTTCGACATCGAGCACCTGCGCACCGTGCACCACCGCGAACTGCGGGACGCGCCCGTGGTGGAGCGGCCGGACCCGTTCACGTTGCGCCTGCGCTACACCTCGCGCGTCACCGGCACCGGGGCCAGTGACTGGCTGATGAAGACGCTGTCCGGCAACCACATCCGCGTCACCATCACCGTGCATGGCGGAACGCTGCTCTCCGTGGAGAGCGACCTCGGCCGGACGCGGAGCGCCCTCGTCGCTGGCATCCGGAAGACCGAGGCGGGCATGGCGGTGCGGCTAGCCTTCGCCGCGCGCCGGGGCCGCATCCCGGGCCTGGAGCGGCTGTCGCTCGCGGTGTCCCGGTGGCTCTTCACGTCGTTCCTGCGCAGGGACCTGTCCGTGCTCCACGGCATGCGCTTCAACCCGGCCGGCGCCGCGGAGGACCCGATCCTGCGCCAGTTGATGGCCTTCACCGCCAGCCTGCCCGAGGACCGCGATGACGAGCGAGGGTAGGGACACGCCCATCCCGGCCACCCTCAATGTCGTGCTCCTGGCCTCCGCGATGACCGCGTGCGCCGGGTGTCTCTGGCTGGCCTCTCATGCGGACGCATGGGCCGTGCGGCTCATGGCGGCGGGGGTGTTCTCGTTCGTGAACAACACCGTCTTCTCGCTGCTGCACGAGGCGACGCATGGGGTGCTGCACCCGTCGCGCCGCGTGAATGATGGGCTCGGGCGCGTGGCGGCGACGCTGTTCCCCACGTCCTTCACCATGCAGCGCGCCTTCCACCTCAACCACCACCGCCACAACCGGACGCGGCTGGAGCAGTTCGACTACTTCCGGCCCGGGGACAACCGCTTCCTCAAGCGCGCGCAGTGGTACTCCATCCTCAGTGGCCTCTACTGGCTCTTCGTGCCGGTGGGCGCGGTGGCCTTCGCCCTCATCCCCGGGTTGCTGCACCGACTGCGCGGCACGGGTACGCACTATGGGGAGCAGACGGGCGCGGATGCGTACCTGGGCCGGCTGGAGGTCGCCCCGGGGGCGGCCATCCGGTGGGAGGTGTTGCTGGCAGTGGCGGTGCAGGCCGGGCTCGTCTCTGCACTGGACCTGACCGTGACGGGCCAGGCGCTGTGCTACGCGGCCTTCGCCGTCAACTGGAGCGGGTTGCAGTACGCGGACCATGCGTGGTCTCCGCTACACGTGCGCGACGGGGCGTGGGATCTGCGCGTGGCCGCGCCCGTGCGCTGGCTGTTCCTCAACTACCACTACCACCGCGCGCATCACCGACACCCGCACGTGCCCTGGCTCCACCTGGGCCGCTTCGTGGATTCGAGCGCTCCCCGGCCGTCGTTCCTGCGCGTCTGGTTGTCCATGTGGCGTGGGCCCCGACCGCTGCCCGCCACCGTGGAGGATGCGACGAGCGGGCCCGCATCGTTCGGTACGCAGCCGCGCGAGGAGCCACTGCCCCTCACCGTGGAGGCGCGATGAGCGGGCGTCCGGCGTTGTTCGGTCTGCCCCGGCGCGGGGAGTTGCTGCTCACGGGCTCGCTCGCGCTCGGCTTCGCGCTGTTCTTCCTCGCCGTGTACGGCGGCGCGAGCTGGGTGACGGGTTTCTACTCCGGCGGCCTTCGCGTGGACCTGCCCTTCGAGCGGCACATCCCGTTCGTCCCAGCGTGGGCAGCGGTCTACGTGAGCATGGACGTGCTGCTGCTGCTGTCCCTGTTCGTCTTCCGCACCTGGAGGGACATGGTGCCCTTCGCGCTCGCGCTCTGCGCGGAGACGGTGGTGGGCGCGGTGGGCTACCTGGTGCTGCCCGTGGAGGTCGCCTGGCCCACGCGCGTCGTGCAGGGCGGTTGGGCCGACATCTTCTTCGTGGCCGACACCCTGAACCTGGAGCGCAACTACCTGCCGTCGCTCCACGTCGCCTTCGCGTGCACGGCCGCGCTGGCGTACGCGGAGCGCTCGGGCGGGTGGGCGCGGGCGCTTTGGGGCCTCTGGGCCACGGCCATCGCCGCGTCGACACTGCTCATCCACGAGCACCACGTGGTGGACGTGGTGGCGGGCGCGCTGCTCGCCTGGGGCACGTGGCGGTTCGTCGCCCCCCGGGCCCGCCGTGAAGACTTCCTGGCCGCGCTCCGCGTGGAGGCGCTCTGTGCCCGCGAGCTGTTCCGCTTCTCCCGCAGGCACCTGCGCTATGCGCTGATCGGTCTGGTGCTCTATCGCTACTCGCTGGGCCGCTGGCGGCGTCAGGCCCGCGTGGCCCGGGTGGGATTCTGCTTCCTCCAGCTCGTGGACGACGTGCTGGACGGAGACCGGGCCGTGAAGGGCGAGCCACTCGACTGGGTGGACGCGCTGCTCGCGGAGCTGGAGACGGGGCAGGGGAAGGACACCGGGACGGCGGCCACGCTCGGGCGCGAGCTGCTCGACAGCCTGGAGGCTCCGGAGGCGCGGGCGCACGTCTTCGCGCTCATGCGCACCATGCGAAGGGACCGGGAGCGGGTGCGCGCGCGGCGGTGGCTGTCCGCCGACGCGCTGCTCGCGCAGCACCGGGACACCTTCCGGCTGTCGGTGGACCTGATGCTGCATGTGGCCAGCGCCGACGTGCGCGCCTCGGACGTGCCGTCGCTCATCGACGCGTTCGGCTGGTGCTCCACCCTGCGCGACCTGCGCGAGGACCTGGAAGCGGGGCTCTACAACGTGCCGGCCGAGGTCGCGGAAGAGGTGAGGGGAGAGGGCGCGGAACCGGGTGATTACGACGCCCTGCTGGGCTCGAACGCGGGGCGGGCCTGGGTGGTCGCGGAGTACGGCCGCGCCCGTGTGTTGTTGGAGCGCTCCGCCGAGGAGCTGTCCGCCCTCGAAGGGCGCACCGGGATGCCGCTATTGCGCCTGTTTCACCGCTCCATCGAGGGCTTCCGGGCGAGGCGGCTGCCACGCCGCCTGCCGTTCCTCCGCGAGCCGGCCGAGGTCAAGCCGTGGCCTTCGGGCGCCGTGTCCGGCCGATGACGAAGCCCGCCAGGAGCGCACCGAGCGTCGCGACGGAGATGAAGATGGCCCCGTAGTACTTCAGCTTCGAGAGCAGCGGGTTGTCGAACACGTTGGTGGAGTAGTGGAAGGCGGAAATCAGCCACTGGTCGCCCTGGCGCACCAGGGTGCACGTCCACCGGCTGTCGATGACGATGTCCGTGCCGTCCGTGAGCACGTAGTGGTCCTTCGACGAGCCCCAGGCGACGCCCGTGTTGCCGTAGAGGTGGGTGAGGTCATCCACCTCGAACTTCGCGGTGAGCTTCTCCACGACGCGGTTCGGCCCGCGCATCATCTCGTCGTAGTAGGCGCGGATGGCGTCCTTGCCCACGCGCACGTCGTTGTTCATGGTGGTGAAGACGACGTCCGGGGTCAGGTGCTTCACCAGCCGGTCCACGTCCTGCGTGTTGAGCGCGTCCTCCATGTCCTGCTTGAGGGCGCGCAGCGCGTTGTGCGTCGCCTCCACGTCCGCCGGAGCGCCGCCCGCCGCGGCGTCCTGGGCCCACACGGGTGTCGCGAGCAACGAGAGCAGCACCGCCACCACACCGCCGAGGGTCCGCGTCATGAGGCCTCCAGAGAGGGGCCGGAGCATCGTCGAAGCGGAGCGCCGGAGGAAGCCTTACGACGTCGCGGGAAGCCGCTACCCGCGCAGGCCCGGAGACGTCTTGGTCCGGTTGCTCGTGCGCAGGGCGCGCAGCGTGGACATCAGCGCGTAGGCATTGGGAATGCGGCCCAGGTCCACCCAGCCGCCGCTGCGCCGCTGCACCCGCGCCTGCCCGTCAATGGCGTGCACCTGCGCAATCTCCGCCAGCGGCAGGAGCTCCCCGCGGACCGACAGCCCCTGCGCCGTGAGGAGGACCTCCTCGCCGAACGCCACCGGCCGACCGTCGCGCAGCTGCGCGTCATGGCGCAGGGTGAGCACCGCGTCGACGCGGTCCAGCGACTTCTCCGCGAGGACGAAGAAGCCGAGCAGCCGGGGCTGCAACGTGATGGCGTCTCCGTCCTGGCCGTACAGCGTCAGCGACGTCAGGGAAGGCCCCCCGGAGAAGCGACGCTTGCCGTTCTCCGCCAGCCGCGACCAGATGGACTGGAGCACCTTGCCTCCCGCATGGGGATTCTCCAACAGGTCCACCTTGTACTGGGTGACCTGCTCCCAGGGCAGTCGCACCTCGCCGTCCCGCTTGTGGTGGACGAGGCCGTCCGCGTGCAACTCCACCCACTCCTGACGGAAGCGCACGAGCACGGCGAAGAAGCCTCCCCACACGACGGCGGCCACTCCTACCGAGATGATGACCTCGAGCCACGTCGAGGGAGTCCGAAACGTGATGAAGGCGTAGACCGCCGAAAGGGAGAGGAAGAAGAAAAAGGCCCCCACGACGACCCAGGGGGAGTTGCGGTGGATGCTCAGCGGTGAACGCGCGGACTTCATTGAGCGCGCACGCTAGCCGTCGCAGGGCTCCCCGACCAGCAGCAGCGAGTGCGGGGGCCGGGCCACGCGACACATCGTTCCTCCCAAGGCCCGCCCGGTGCTGAGTCAGGGGGCGCCGCCGGCCCGCAGTGTGTCCGCGAGCCGGACGACGTCCTTGACCGGGTCCCAGGTGCCCAGCGCCCACGGGAGCACCTCGTCCAGGATGGCTCGCCGGACCTCCTGTGCCGCCTGTCGGGGTTGGAGCGGTGTGGGGGACTCCTCGCTGGAGCCCAGGGCCCAGGTGATGACGGACTGGCGGCTCAGGGCGCGGCACGCGGCGTTGACACATGCGCCGAGCGCGTCGCCCTCGTTCTCTTCCCGCTGTGCATCCCCGGGCGCGTCCGAGGGAAGGCACCGCGTGGCATACGTCACCGACCAGGCCGCGGAGAACGCGTCTGGCGACGAGAACTGACTGGGGACGGTGTACCCCGCGAGCCGGGCGTCCTGGACGAGCGCCTCGGCGGGCTGGCACACCCAGCGGTCCATGGCCATGACGGCGCGCCGGACTCCCTCGGTGTTCGGCTGCTGGTATTCCCACAGCCCCAGCACCCGTCGCGCGGCAGCCAGGGCGACGCGGACAATCAGGTCGGGGCCCTGCTCCCGCAGGTCCTCCGCCCAGCGCGCCAGCGCCTTCCCCGGGGTTTCGTCGGGCTCCCGTGGGGGTGGCACATCCCGGAGCAGGGCGGTGACGTGCGCGCCGTGGAACCGCTCGGGCGCGAGGGGTGGAGCGCGGCGGCGGAGCACGTCTCTCGCGAGGTCGTCGATGGCCGCGTTCGCGTAGGTCGCCATCGGTGTGAGCGAACGCAATCCGACGAGCTCCGGGAGCGTGGACACGGCCCGCTCGCCCAGCCGGGCGATGAGGAGCAGCGCCCGCATGCCCTCCTCGCGCCGCGCCAGCACCGTGACGAAGGCATCCATCTGACCCAGGCGCTGGTCCCCGGGCCGGTCCTCCGCCGCCCTGCGCGCCACGTCCAGCAGCAGCGGGAACGCTCGGGAAGGCTCCAGGTCCGCGAGGATGCGCAGGGCCTCGAGGCGGTTGACGTCATCCAGGAGGGCCTGCTCCTCCAGCGCGGTGAGCACCTCCGCGTCTCCGGGGAAGCGGCCGAGCACCTGGAGGGCCTGGCGGCGCACGCTCCGGTCGGAGTCCATCAGGCGGGCCATCGCGGCGCGACGGACCTCCGCCGGGAGGGCTCCATCCACTTGCGCCAGCACCCGCGCGGCCCTGCTCCGCGACTGCGCGTCGTGCTTGTCCTGGAGGCAGGGGAGGAGGGCCCGGATGACGGCGGCGGTGGGCCGAGGGCGCATCCGCTCCAGCACCGCGAGCACCATCCACCGCACGCGGGCGCTCGGCGTGCGCAGTGTCTCGAGGAGCGCGGGGATGGCGCACGTGGGCAGAGGCTCGATGCTCCCGAGAGCCTCGATGCACTGCGCGCGGACGCTCGAGTCCGCTTTCGGAGGGACGTCCAGCCGCTTCGCCCGAAGGGTGTCCACGAGCACCGGCACCGCGCCCAGGCCCGCTGCGATGACGTGGCTCACGGCCTCGCCGTTGTCGAACCACCGCGCGCGCACGCGGGCGAAGTCGGCCACCCACTCGCGCACCGTCTTGCCCGCTACCCGGAAGCCGGCGCGCACCATCGCGGCATCCAGGCGCCGGAGGGACGCGAGGTCGTCCGGCCGTGCTCCGTGTCGCTGCTGGTGAAGGTCGTCGTCGTCGCGCATGGGGGGCACCACCGGCCGGACAGGACGTCCGGTCGGGGCCGTCCTGACTCGCGCAGCATCGCACCCCCGGGCCCCCGGGAGGGGCGCCTGGTTCGCGGTGGACACGAGGCCGCGCCCGGGGGCGATTTCCGCGCCCGCGCCCCGCGCCTATCCCTTCTCCACTCGTTGGAGGTGTCACATGGCCATGACGGACCGTCCCGCAACGCTGGTGCTCTCAGGTGGTGGCGCGAAGGGCGCCTTCCAGGTGGGGGCCGAGCGCGTCCTGCGCGAGGTGCATGGCTTCCAGTGGGAGCGCGTCTTCGGCGTCTCCGTCGGCGCGCTCAACGCCACGCTGGTGGCGCAGCAGGCCTACAAGGAGCTGAACGACATCTGGCTCAACATCCGCGAGTCGGACGTGTACCGGCGGTTTCCCTGGGCCGTCATCGCGATCCGCATCGGGCTGCTGCGCAAGCTGGGGCTGTACGACGGCACGCCGCTGCGGGACTTCATCCTGAAGAACGCCACGGGTCGCCCCTACGTGGTGCCCGCGCACGTGGGCCGCGTGTCGCTGACGTCCGGGCTGTACGAGTTGGTCTCCAGTGACGCGAAGGACTTCCTGGACGCCGTGTGGCAGAGCGCCACCATGCCCGTCATCTGGGAGCCCATCGGCTCCACCTACCTCGTCGACGGCGGCCTGCGCAACGTCACGCCGCTGGGAGACGCGCTGGAGTACGGCCCGACGGAGATCGTCGTCATCTCCTGCTCCTCGCAGAAGGTCGAGCCGGCGAAGGCCCCGAACAACATCCTCGATGTGGCCGTGCGCGCCCTCACCGACATCACCATCAACGAGATCCTCCTCAACGACGTGGAGACCTTCATCCGCATCAACGACATCGTCCGCCAGGCGTACGACGAGGGCGTGTCGCTGCGCCGTCCCGACGGCACGCCCTACCGGTACTGCCGCATCACCGTCATCGAGCCGGCGAAGCCGCTGGGGAACACGCTCGACTTCTCGCCGGAGATGATTCGCATGCGCATGCGGCACGGCGAGGAGATGGCCCGCTCCGCCATGCAGCCCACGGGTGTGGGCCCGGGCGAGCGAGCGCCCCAGCAGCCGGGGCCGTACTCGGTGCCCCCGCTGCATGCGTAGCCGTCTCCGTTACTGCTGGGGCAGGGACACGCGGCGGACGTAGAAGGGCAGCGTCAGCGGCGGCGGGTTGGCGCTGGTGAGGTGCGTCAGCTGGCTCTCGGAAACCCACGCGCTGCCCTCGGCCAGCTCCACGGAGGTGGGGTCCTTGAGCCCTTCCAGGAGCTTCGTCACCGTGCCGCGTCCGTCCGTCGACAGGGCGATGCGCGACACGGCCGTGGCGTACTGCTCGGACACCACGAGCCCCGCCGACGCGGAGTACTTCAGCCCATCCGGCCCCGCCAGCGGCCGGTCCAGCACCACCTCCTGCACGGTGCCCGCCGCACCGCCCGCGCCGATGGGGATGCGGAACAGCTTCCCGTCCGCCGTCTTCACCGCGTAGAGCGTGGACGCTCCGTCGTAGGTGAGCCCGTTGAGGCCGAACTGTCCCTGCGGCCCATAGAAGGCATCGGAGCGAGCCCAGACCTCCGCCGGGTTGTCGGTGTCCAGCTTCCCCGAGGGCACGCGGACGATGCGCCCGAGGAAGCTGTCCGTCGCGTAGAGGTTGCCGGCCTTGTCCTGCGCAATCTCGTTGCAGAAACCGGAGCCGGCGCCCTCCTGCGCGGGGAAGACGTGCCGGTGGACGGCCTGTCCCGTGGACAGGCTCACGGCGATGAGCTCCGGCGCGTTGGAGGTGCCGAAGACGTTGCTGCACAGCCACAGGTACTGCTTGTCCTCCTGCACGTGCAGGCCCACGGTGCCGGTGACGATGGAGCGCGGGGCGACGAACTCCTCCGCCTCGCTGCTGCCCGGGCGCACGCGGACAATCTGGCCCGTCATCAGGCTGCCCACGTAGAGGGTGTTGTCCGCGCTGGCGGCGATGCCCTCCGGGTAGAAGTCATTGCCCGGCAGCACAATCTCCGTCACCCCGTCGCGCGACGGCGTGGGCTGCGGCTCTTCCTTTTCCGAGCACCCGAGGACTCCGCCACACGCCAGGATGCACAGCGCACTGCCCAGGATGCTCACACTCGATGCCTTCATGGTCTGCCTCCGCGTTCATGAGCGAACGGGAGGCAAGGTGTCAGCGGGGGCGCGGGCGTTATTGAAGAATCTTGCTGCCTCGTTTTCGCGAGGCTCAGGCGCCTCGTGCATAGGCCCGGGGCGTCAGGCCGTACGAGTCCTTGAAGGTGCGCGCGAAGTGGGCCTGGTCGGCGAAGCCCAGTTCGTATGCAACCTCTCCCGCGGGCGCTCCCTGACGCAGGAGGGGCAGGGCGCGCGCGAGCCGCAGCCGCTGCACGTACGTATGCGGCGGCAGGCCCGTCTCCCGCGCGAAGACGCGAGCCAGGTGGTACTTGCTCAGCCCCACTGCGCCGGACAGGTCCTCCAGAGATACGCGCTCGTTGGCGTGGGCGTGCAGGTACTCGCGGGCGCGGCGCACGGCCCGGGCCTCCAGGCCCACGGGATAGAGCACGGCCTCTCCGTCATGCAGGACGAAGAGGTCCACCAGCGCCTCCACCAGCCACGTCTCCCACTCGAGCGCGGACGCGCCTTCGCCCAGGCGCTGGTGGAAGCGCAGGAAGCTGTGCGCGGCGCGGGCGTCCTCCAGGGCCGTGACTTCGGAGGGCAACCGCAGGGGAATGCGGGAGAGGCCCTCCAGCGCCCGGGTGACGACGCGGGGCTCCAGGTGCAGGCTGCGCAGCATGGGCAGGTGGCGCGGATCCGCCGAGGCCGCGTGCGGCGCTCCAGGAGGGACGAAGAAGAGGGCGCCATGTGAGCCCGCGCCCTGCGTGTACAGGCGTGAGTCCGTCTCCGTGGTGACGACGCCGGCCTCCAGGAGGCCAATCTCCCAGACGGGGTGGTCGTGCATGTCCGCGGCGAAGCGGCGGCCGTGGATGAAGAAGCGCTCGATGCCCGGGGGCCGGGCGTGGGGACTGTCGGGCGTCTCGTAGGCGCAGAGGGGCTGGGACATGGCGGTCGCCCCTGGGATGTTCTCCGGCCCGCCGCGTTTCCACCAGGGTCCGGGCACCGGCGTTGCGCGAGGGTGGTTGCGCCCCGGTAGGATGGCGCGGTGCGCCGCTCCCGGCGCGAGGGGGCCGCTCACGGTTCATGCGTTCCGCGTCCGAGGTCGAAGCGTCGCACGGCGGCTTGATGGGCCTCATCACCTCGCTCGCCCGTGAGGCGTCGACGGCGCCGGACCTGCGCCGGCCCGGCATGGCCGGGGCCATCAATGCGCTCATCGAGCGACTGCCCGCGGAGGCGGGGACGGAGGAGACCTCGGCCGGGCTCCAGCGACTGCTGGAGGCGGGTGCCCTGGATGGGCTCATGGACGAGGTCGGGGAGCAGCCCAGCATCGTGGCCACGCGGACCCTGCTGAACCTGGGCTACCCCCACGCGCTGCGCGTGCCTCCGGAGCGGCTGGTCGCCATGCGCAGGTGGGAGCTCTGGTCGCTGCCGGTGCCGTGGCTGGCGCTCACCGCCACGCTCTTCTTCGCGGCCCTGCTGCAGCTCTCCTTCGTGACGATGGGACACGAGCCCGGGCGGCACTGGCCCCCTTCCGCCGAGGCCCTGGCGGGCCAGGCGCCGAGGCCTCGCACCGGACTGGAGCTCGCGTTCCGGGCACTGGGCCCGGAGTTCGTGGCCTCGGGCCTGCTCCTGGCCAACGGCCTGGGTTGGGTCTCCGCTGTCACCCTGGGCCGGGGCCGGAAGGCCCGGCCGTGGGTCCGCCGTGGCTTCGCCGCCGTCGCGGCGCTGGGGCTGGTGCTGGGTACGCTGCAGTTCGCGGTGGACTTCACCGGCGCCGCGGTGGGCGCCTTCGTCTCCGCGGCGGGAGCCCTGACGGCGTGGCGGATGTTGCGGACTCCGTAAAGCTGACGCTGCTCAGGCCCGGACGATCTGCACGTTGAAGTCCGCGTTGCCGAACGCCCCGTAGAGCCGGAGCCACATGAACATGTGGCCCTCGGTGGCGCGAGACGCGGTGATGTCCCCCAGGTCCACGACGCGCTTCCAGCCGAAGCCCTCGGTGAGAAGCTGCGTCACCTGCTTCTTCGCCCCCGCGTCGTTGCCGGCGACGAAGATGTCCGTCGGCGCGGGCAGCTTCGCCGGATTCACCATGACGCTGGCGGTGACGGTGTTGAGGCTCTTGACCACCTTCACGTCCGGGAAGGCGCGCTGGAGCTGCTCGCCCAGCGAGTCCGTGTTGCAGACGGAGAGGGTGGGCGGGAAGCCCTTGGAGAAGTCGAGCGGGTTGGCCACGTCCACCAGCACCTTGCCGTTCAGGTTCTTCTCGCCCGCCAGCTTCAGCGCTTCCAGCGAGGCCGTGCCGGAGGTGCAGTTGAAGACCAGCTCCGCGAAGGCCGCCGCGTCCGCGAAGGTGCCCTGCGACGCGCGGGCCCCGGCCTTCTTCGTCCACGCCACCGCCTTCTCGTGGTTCGCCGTGCGCGAGCCCATGCGCACCTCGTGGCCCACCTCCACCAGCTTGCTGCCCAGCGTCTCGCCGACGATGCCCGTGCCCAGGATGGCAATCTTCATGAGGTCCTCCTGCTTCGTGGTTGGGGCCAACCTAACCGTCAACCCGGCGCGCATCGAGCACGCGGGAGTTGAACCATCATCAACTCCAGGTTGACAATCCGGCCCATGGACCTGTTCGCGGGCATCCTCCCATTCCTCCACGTGGCCGAGGAGCGCAGCTTCCGGAAGGCGGCGGAGCGGCTCGGCGTCACCACGGCGGCGGTGAGCAAGGCGGTGCGGAAGCTGGAGGAGGACGTGGGTGCGAGGCTGCTGGAGCGCACGTCCCGGCAGGTGGCCCTCACGCCCGAGGGCGCGGAGTTCCTCGAGCGCGCCCGCGAGGCGGTGGCGCAGGTGCGGGCGGCGAGGGAGACGGTGGCCCGGGCGCAGCAGGCCCCCCGGGGGCCGCTCACGGTGACGCTGACGCACATCCTGGCGCCGGTGGTGCTGCCCCGGCTCGCGCGACTCCAGGCCCGCTACCCGCAGCTCACGCTCCACGTCCGCCTGGATGATCGCTTCAGCCGCATGGTGGACGAGCACATCGACGTGGCCATCCGCGTGGGCGGGTTGGAGGACTCCAGCCTCGTGGCGCGGCGGCTCTTGTCCACGCGCTGGGTGACGCTGGTCGCGCCCGCGCACCTCGCGCGTCATGGCACCCCGACGCATCCGGAGGACCTGGCGCGCCACCCGTGCCTGAAGTTCGTGGATCCGCGCGGCCTGGCGCGCGAGTGGGTCTTCCGCCGCGCACCCGGAGGCCCGCCGGAAGTCGTGCGGACGCACCTGGCCATGGACGTGAATCACGGCCCCGCGCTGCTGGACCTCGCCGCGGCCGGAGCCGGCCTGTGCCAGGTGCTGGACTTCATGCTCGATGAGCGCGCGCGGGACGGGCGGCTGGTGGAGGTGCTCGCGGAGCACTCCGCCGAGGGGCCTCCCGTCCATGCGTTGTGCCTCCCCGGGAGGCAGTCCGTGCCTCGCGTGCAGGCGCTCCTGCACCTGCTGTCGGAGGAGCTGCGACCCGGGGGCCGCGCGTAGTCGGGAACCTTTCAGCCGTCAGGCGCGTCCAACGAGATGAGCCGGGGCCCTACCAGGTGGCGGGTACGCCATCCTGCTTCGAATGCCCCGGGCGCACCGGTGTCCCGGGACTGTCGTCCTGGGCGGCACCCGACGCGGCGTGGGCCGGCGCGTCCGGGTCCTCTTCCGGCGCGTCGTTGATTTCCTTGTAGAAGCGCCTGCCGATGAACA
Organism: Pyxidicoccus sp. MSG2; assembly: GCF_026626705.1. Taxonomy (NCBI): domain Bacteria; kingdom Pseudomonadati; phylum Myxococcota; class Myxococcia; order Myxococcales; family Myxococcaceae; genus Pyxidicoccus; species Pyxidicoccus sp. MSG2. The sequence goes on along the minus strand of NZ_JAPNKC010000001.1, from coordinate 12,294,238 downwards.
CTCCCAGCACCAGCGACACCACCAGCCCCACCGCCGAGACGGCCGTCATCACCGTGCGGCCCTGCGCCAGTCCACTGCCGAACTGCGCGGTGAGGAAGGTGCCGGGAATGGTGCCCAGCATGACGCCGGCGAGCAGGGGCCACAGCCGCGCGCCGCTGGCCGCCGCCGCCACCAGCATGACGTCCGTGGGGCACAGCGGGTTGATGCACGCCATCAGCGCGAAGAGGAAGTCGTGCCGCCTCGCGGCCCGCACCAGCGCCGGATATTTGCCGCCAGCCAGGCGCTTCATCGGCCGGGTGCCCAGCTTGCGCGCCACCCCGAAGAGCAACATGGCAGACAGGAAGCTGCCCGTTAGTGAATAGAGGGTCGCTGCGAGCGTCCCGAACATCATCCCGCCCACCGCGGTCAGGAGCTGACCGGGCAGCAGCGTCACCGGGCGGATCGCGAGAAAGGCGACGTAGGCCAGGGGAGCTGCGTCGCCAAACGGCTCCAGGACGGAGGCGATGCGCTTCTGGTCGATGAAGTCCGGCCCGAGGAGCCGGAGCATCACCAGGCCTCCCACCGAGACGAGCATCGGTGCCAGGACCCGGAGCCAACTCTTCGCCGACTGCGCCACGCCGTGCCTCCCCCGCGGCCCGATCGCCGGACGCGCCGTTGGCAGAAGGTGGGAGGTGGATCGGGAATCGGCAATGTGCAGTGCGGTGTTTCAAACAATGAAGCGTCCTGCCGGGCGTGCCACCGCCCGGCACGAATGCTGGGCAAGCGCATCCAACTCCCCGAAATTGCTCGGGTTTTTGTGTGGTGTGTCAGACGCGAACGGCTGGCGGTGTACGGAGCTTGCTTGCATCGGGGCGCTTCCGTCCCAAGGTTTCAGGCAAGGGACACCGAGGCGAGGGTCGGGTGGCAGTCACGAGAGGAGATGGCGACATGTCGGACAAGGACAACAAGGGCAGCATGACGGTGGCCGAGGCAGGCCGTAAGGGCGGCGAGACTGTCCGCAACGAGCGAGGCCGGGAGTTCTACGAGACCATCGGCCGCAAGGGCGGCGCGACGGTGAAGGCCGAGCGGGGCCGTTCCTTCTACGAGGAGATTGGCCGCAAGGGCGGCGAGACGGTGAAGGCCGAGCGCGGCGCGAAGTTCTACGAGGAGATCGGCAAGAAGGGTGGTGACCGCGTCAAGGCCACCCGCGGGCCGAACTTCTACGAGGAGATCGGCCGCAAGGGCGGGCAGAAGGTGAAGAAGCTCATCGAAGAGGGCAAGCGCGCGGCTCGCGCCGCGATGGCTGCCGCCCCCGGCGGTGAGGGCCAGGCCCCGCAGGAAGGCGCGGCTCCCGTGGCGCCTCCTCCGGCTTCCGAGCCGACCGGTCAGGGCCAGGGCAACGAGTAGCGTGGCGTCAGGCGCGCGGACCCGGTAAGACGGCCGCGTGTACCTGGTCATCACGTTCCTCGAACAATTGGAGGGGACCGAGCGGGCCATCCGCCGGCTCCGGGAGTTTGGCATTCCGGAGCCGTTGGTGGTTCGTGCTCGGAGCGCGGCGGCTGCGCTGTCCGCCGAGGTGCCCGTGTTCGCGGGCCTTCGCAGCCTCGCGCTGGGCGCGGACGAGGATCGCGTCCTCCTGGTGAGCCTGCTGCCCGCCATCTCCGCCGAGGAGATGGAGCGGCTGGTGCAGCGCGTACAACTGGAGATGGATGCGGACGACCCGCCCATGGGCCGCCTGGTCGCCCTACCGGTGATCTCGGCGCCCACGCACCGGCGCTCGTGACGTGAGGGACGGAGCGGTGTAAGCACATCCTGTGCAAGCGCTGCTCGTCCTCCTCTCCATCGCGGCGCTGTCGCTGCTCGCCTCCAGCCGCGTGCTGGACCCCGGGCGCTTCCCGGCGCTGGCGAGGCTGGCGGCCAGCGGCTTCCTCTTCCTGCTCATGGGCGTCCTCCTCGGCCCGTCCGTGGTGGGGCTGCTCACCCCGGGCAACCTGGAGGGCCTGCGCCCGGTGATGGCGCTCGGCCTGGGCATCGCGGGCGTCATCCTCGGGCTCAACCTGGAGCCCCGGCTGCTGCGGCTGTTGCCCCGGCCGGTGTACTCGGCGGCGCTCGCGCACGCGGGCACGGCCTTCTTCTTCGTGGCGCTGCCGCTGGTGGCGCCGCTGCTCTTCGCCTTCAACCTGTCCCCGCAGGCGGCGGTGGGGGCGGCGGCGCTCCTGGGCGCCGCGGCGAGCCTGTCCTCCGGCCACTTCGCGGTGCTGGCGTACCGCGCCGGGCGGATGGACCGCGCGCGCGGGCTGGGCGTGGCGCTGCTGACCATGCTGGACGACGCGGTGGGCATGGGCGTGCTGGCGCTGGCGCTGGTGCTGGGCGCGGCGAGCAACCTCGGCGAGGGCCTGGGACTGGTGTGCCTGGCGGTGCTGCTGGGCGTGCTGTGCGGGGCGCTGCTGGCCTTCCTCACGCACTCACTCAAGGACCTGGCGGAGCTCACCACGGTGACGCTGGGCGGGGTGGCGCTGGTGGCGGGCGCGGCGGCGTACCTGCGCGTGTCCGCGCTGCTGGCGGGGGTGGCGTGCGGTGCCACGCTGGCGCTGGTGGGCGGGCGCACGGCGGAGCGGGTGTCGCGCGCGCTGGCCCGGGTGGAGCGGCCCGCGTTCCTGGTGCTGGTGTTCCTGGTGGGCTGCGGGGTGCACGCGCGGGACTGGGGCGCGTGGGCGCTGGTGCCGGGCTTCGTGGGGCTGCGCTTCCTGGGCAAGGTGCTGGGCGGGAGGCTGGCGCAGCGGCTCGCGGGGAGCGCGCTGGAGCTGCCCCCGCGGCTGGGCTACGCGCTGATTGCGCAGGGCGGCCTGGCGCTGTGCCTCGTCGCCGAGTACGGGATGCTGGTGCCGGGCGGGCTGTCGCAGCGCGTGCTGGACGTGGTGGTGGTGGGCGCGGTGGTGAACGAGCTGCTCGCCGGCCAGGCCTTCCGCCAGGTGCTGGGCCCCACGCAGGTGCCCGCGCGGGCACAGCCGGGCGTGGAGGTGGCGACATGAAGGGCGCCGTCATCCGGCTGGGGTTGCTGGTGGTGCTGCTGGCCATCATCAGCCGGGCGCAGGTGCTGCGCGCGGACGCGGGCACGCCGGTGACGCTGGCCGCGGGCGCGCTGCTGCTGTGCGGCCTGTTCGCGGGGAAGGTGGCCAAGGGACTGGGGCTGCCGCGGCTCACGGGCTACCTGTTGGTGGGCGTGGCGGTGGGCCCGTACGCGCTGGGCTTCATCCCCAACGCGGGCGTGAAGGGGCTGGAATTGGTGAAGGGGCTGGCGGTGAGCCTCATCGCGCTGGTGGCGGGCACGGAGCTGCGGCTGGGGCTCATCCGCCGGGTGGGCACGCGGGTGGCGCTCCTGTGCGCGGGCGTGTGCGGGCTGACCTTCGTGGTGTGCTTCGGGGCCACGTTCCTCTTCAAGCCGCTCCTGCCATTCATGGCGGACATGACGGTGTCGCAGGCGCTGGCCGTCAGCGCCCTGGTGTCCACGGTGGTGGTGTCCTTCTCGCCCACCGTCACCATCGCCATCGTTCAGGAGACGCGCGCGCGGGGCAGCTTCACCGAGTTCCTCATGGCGCTGGTCATCATCGGCGACCTGTTCGTCATGGTGGCCTTCGCGCTGGCGGCGGGCGTGACGAAGGCGAGCTTCGGCGGCGGGCTGGACGTGGCGGAGTTGCTGGGCGGGGTGGGGTGGGAGCTGTTCGGCTCGGTGGGCGTGGGGTGCGTGCTGGCGGTGGCGGTGCTCGTCTACATGCGAGGGGTGAAGCGGGACCTGCCGCTGTTCCTGGTGGGCCTGTCCTTCGCGGCGGCCGAGGGCGGCGCGCGGCTGCACCTGTCCCCGCTGCTGGTGTCCCTGGCGGCGGGGGCGCTCATCGCCAACCTGGACGAGCACGCGGGCGAGCGCATCCACCATGCGATTCAGCAGGCGGGCCTGCCGGTGTTCGCGCTCTTCTTCGCCGCGGCCGGCGCGGGGCTGAAGCTGGACGCGCTGGTGACGGTGGGTCCGGTGGCGCTGCTGCTGGTGGGCCTGCGCGGCGGGGCCATCTGGTTCTCGTGCCGCAAGCTCGCGCCCGTGGATGACCCGCGCCTCAAGAGCCACCTGTGGATGGGGCTCATCTCCCAGGCAGGCGTCACCTTCGGGCTGGCGGCGCTGGTGTCCCGCACGTTCCCCACGTTCGGGTCTCAGGTGGAGGTGCTCATCGTCGCGATGATTACCGCGCACGAGCTGGTGGGGCCGGTGCTGACGCGGCGGGCGCTGGCCGCCAGCGGGGAGATCCGCACGGACGAGGCGGCCGGAACGGCATAGGCTGATCCGCATCTCACCGGGCAGCTACTGGAACCACGGAGACATCATGGCCGCACCCATCCTCGAGGTGGACATGGAGCACCCGTCGCCGCGCCACCTGCAGCGCGCGGTGGAGGTGCTCGAGCGCGGCGGGCTGCTGGCCTACCCCACGGACACGTATTACGGCCTGGGGTGTGACCTCAGCTCGAAGAAGGGCATCGAGCGGCTGTACCAGCTCAAGGGGCGCGACAAGAAGAAGCCGCTGTCCTTCCTGTGCCCGGACCTGTCGGACGTGGCGCGGTACGCGCACGTGAGCAACTTCGCGTACCGGACCATGAAGGGACTCACTCCGGGTGCGTTCACCTTCATCATGGAGGCGACGCGGCTGGTGCCGGATTTGATGATGTCCAAGCAGAAGCAGGTGGGCATCCGCGTGCCGGACGCTCCGTTGGTGCGCGAGCTGGCCCGGTTGCTGGGCCGCCCTCTGGTGACCACGTCCGCGACCAGCACGGAGGGTGTGCCGCTCACGGACGCGAAGGACATCAAGGCCGAGCTCGGACACGGCCTGGACCTCATCCTTGACGGGGGCGTCACACTCAACGAGCCCTCCACCGTGATTTCACTCATCGGCGATACGCTTGAAATCCTGAGGCAAGGCAAGGGTAGGCTAGGGGATTGACCGACAAAGGGGGGAAGTCTTGGCACAGGGGGGAACAGCGCCAGGAGCCGTGGATGTACCGGAACAGGTACCTGGGCTGCTCGAGTTGTTACTGTTGTTACTCTTCCGACCGGTGGACCTGCACTACCGGCTGCGGGCCGCGGGCATCCGCGTGCCGGGCGGCCGTATCGGCCAGCTCTGGCGTGAGCAGGCGGAGGGGGGCAGGGCCGCGGGCCTCTACGTGAAGCGCCTGTTGCTGTTGCTGGTGGTGGGCTCGCCGCTGATGACGGGGGTGCTGGCGCTGGTGCTCTTCGGCGCGGGGATTCCGCTGCAGCGCGGGTGGGGCCTGTCGGCGCTGTGTTGCTCGGCGGCGGGACTGACGCTGGCCCTGGTGTCGGGGCTGGCGTCGGGTGTGCTGCTGGGCTCGCTGGCGAGCCTGTCCATGCTGGTGGGGCTGCATGCCACGGCGGGAGGCGCCTTCGGGCCGCTGCTGGGCGGCATGGCCGGCGTGGCGGTGGGCACGTGCCTGGGCGTGGTGGCGGGGCTGGCGTCGGGCAGCATCGCGAGCATCTCCGGCGGGCGCGGCCCGTCCGTGGTGCGGGTGCAGGTGGCGGCCATCTTCACGAGCGTGATTCCCATGCTGGTGTGGAGCGGCGCGTCCAACGTGTCCTTCGCGGGGGCGGTGGCCGCGAGCTCGCTGGTGGCCTTCCTGGTGAGCGCCTTCCGGCTGCCGCTGTACGCGCTGGAGGTGCTGGCGTCGGCGGTGGCGTACGCGGTGGAGCGGTGGACCGGGAAGCCCACGCTGAGCTGGGTGCCGGTGCGCCACCACAACCTCAGCTACCTGCCGCACCCCTTCCTGGGGCGGCACCTGGCGCTGGCGGTGCGCTCGCGGCCGGCGGAGGTGCTGGCCGTGGCGGATGCGTGCCTGCGCTCGCCGGGCAACATCCTGGTGGGGTGGCCGTGGGTGGTGCAGGCGTTGGAGGCGGCCTCGGGGAATGGGGCGACGGAGCCACGGAGCTGAGACGGTGGCTGGGCCTCCGCGTGCCGGGGTCTGTAGGGCGGCGGGTGGGCCTCGGTGGGCTGTTCCGGTGTGTGGCCGGGGGCCTTGTAGGCCGCCGGCCGTGGGACGCTGAGTTGCCTCGGCGCGGGCCTCCGGTACGGTGGCGGCCATGGAAGGGTTGCTCGACGCGTTCATCGCCTTCATCCGCGCGGAGCGCGGGCTGTCCGGCAAGACGGTGGACGCCTACGCCGCGGACATCACCGCGTACTTCGAGGACCTGCGGGCGCGTGGCCTCGACGACGTGACGCGGGCGAAGCAGGAGGACGTGTCCGCGCACCTGTCCGCGCTGGGCAAGCGGGGCGTGGGCAAGCGCAGTCAGGCGCGTCACCTGGCCGCGCTGCGGGGCTTCCACCGCTTCCTCGTCGCCGAGCGCATGGCCGACAAGGACCCGACGGAGGACCTGGACACGCCGCGCTCGGCGAAGAAGCTGCCCTCGTTCCTCACGCTGGAGGAAGTGGAGCAACTGCTGGCCGCCCCTGACGAGCGCACGTCCACGGGCCTGCGAGACAAGGCGATGCTGGAGGTGCTGTATGCCACCGGCCTGCGCGTCAGCGAGCTGTGCGGCCTGGGGCTCAACGACATCCAGCTCACCGCGGGCTACCTCGTGGCGAAAGGCAAGGGCGCGAAGGAGCGTCTCGTCCCGTTGGGCCGCGTGGCCATCGAGAAGGTGCAGGCCTACCTGGAGGCGTCCCGGCCGGCCGTCATCGGGAAGCGGCAGTCGAAGGCGCTGTTCGTCACGCCTCGCGGTGGGGGCTTCACGCGACAGGGCTTCTGGAAGCTGCTCAAGCGCTACGCGCTGAAGGCGGGCATCCGCAAGCCGCTGTCACCGCACAAGCTGAGGCACTCGTTCGCCACGCACCTCGTGGAGCGGGGGGCCGACCTGCGCGCCGTGCAGCAGATGCTCGGCCATGCGGACCTCGCCACCACGCAGATCTACACCCACGTGAACAGCGCCCGCCTGCGCTCCGTGTACGACGAGTTCCACCCGCGCAGCGACGTGTTCGTCCCCAAGCCGAAGAAGCGGAAGACGGCGTCGTAGGTGCAGAAGCCCAATGATTCCAGTGGGTTGTGTCAGCGGAAAATCGGCCGAAAAAGAATCGTCATGGGGCATGTAGAGAGCGCGCGCCCGGCTTCGACATACCCATGACAGCGCGCCCGATGACGGGTCGCTGGTACCGAAAGGGAGTCGACCATGAAGTACATGCTGATGATGAACCACCCGGGCAAGGGGCCGTACCAGATCTCCAGCTGGTCGCAGGCTGACTTCAAGGCGCATATCGAGTTCATGAAGAGCTTCGCCAGGAAGCTTGGCGCGGCGGGCGAGCTGGTGGCCGCCGAGGGCCTGGCCGGGCCCGACCAGGCGAAGATCATCCGCGCGGGGAACGACGGCAAGCCCATCACCGACGGCGTGTTCGCCGAGTCGAAGGAGTTCCTCGTCGGCTACTGGATCGTGGACGTCGAGAGCACCGAGCGCGCCTACGCCATCGCCGCCGAGGCGTCCGCCGCGCCCGGCCCTGGCGGCAAGCCGATCAACATGGCCATCGAGGTGCGGCAGGTGATGAGCGCGCCGCAAGTCTGAGTGCACGTGAGGCCCGCGTCACCCGACCCCCGGAACGAGCACCTGCTGCGCGAGCTGGCGCCGCAGGTGCTCGGCGTGGTCATCCGCCGGTTCCGTGACTTCGCGGCGTCGGAGGACGCGGTCCAGGAGGCCCTGCTCGCGGCGGCCACGCAGTGGCCTCGCGACGGCGTGCCGGATGACCCGCGCGCGTGGCTGATTCAAGTCGCTGCGCGGCGCATCACCGACCACGTCCGGGCCGAGGCGGCGCGTCGCCGCCGCGAGGAGTTCGTGGTCAGCCTGGTGCCACCGGAGCTGCAGTTGGTGTTCGGCGCCGACAGCGACGAGGCGGCGGGGCGGGACGACACGATCGTCCTGCTGTTCATGTGCTGCCATCCCGCGCTCACGTCGGCGTCCGCCATCGCGCTCACGTTGCGCGCGGTGGGCGGCCTGACGACGGCCGAGATTGCCAAGGCGTTCCTCGTGCCCGAGGCGACGATGGCGCAGCGGATCAGCCGGGCGAAGCAGAGCATCAAGACGTCCGGCGTCCCGTTCCAGTTGCCCACGCCTGAGGAGACCGCGCAGCGGCTCGGCGCGGTGCTGCACGTGCTCTACCTCATCTTCAACGAGGGCTACACGACGAGCTCCGGCCCCGAGCTGCAGCGCACGGACCTGTCCAGCGAGGCGATCCGCATCACGCGCATGCTGCATTCCCGTCTGCCCGACGATGGCGATGTCATGGGCCTGCTCGCGCTGATGCTCCTGACGGATGCCCGGAGCGCGGCTCGGACCGCGCCGGACGGGATGCCCATTCCACTCCCCGAGCAGGACCGGGGCCTGTGGAACCCGGAGGCCATCGCCGAGGGCATCGCGCTCGTCACCGCGGCGCTGTCGAAGGGCTCGACGGGGGAGTACCCATTGCAGGCCGCGATTGCCGCCGTGCACGACGAGGCGGCGCGCGCCGAGGACACGGACTGGCCGCAGATCCTGGCGCTGTACGAGGTGCTGATGGGGATGTCCGACAACCCCATGGTGGCGCTCAACCACGCCGTCGCCACGGCGATGGTGCACGGGCCGCAAGCAGGGCTTGCATTGCTGAAGGCGCTCGACGCCGACGGGCGCCTGGCGGGGCATCACCGGCTCGATGCCGTTCGCGCACACCTGCTGGAGCGGGCAGGGGAGACGGAGGCGGCCATCGCGAACTACCGCAAGGCGGCTGGCCGGACGACGAGCATTCCGGAGCGCAACTACCTCATCACGCAGGCGGCGCGGCTGAGCGACGCGGGGGCGTAGAGCGCGGCCTTGCGGGAGTGGGTGCCCTGCCAGGTCATGTGCCGTGCGCTCGGAATGATCCGCCGCCGCCGCGCGCTTCCTTCACACGCGCGGCACGTGGCGGCGGGCCCCTGTGGCCCGCGACGCCACTCTGAACGAGGCGCTGTAACCCTCGGGGCTACATGCCGCCGTGCGTCGCAGGGTGTTTCCACGCGGTTCGGGACGGCCGCGCCTTTGCAGCATTCACGCCCGCCCCAACGCGCACGCACGACAGGGACATGGGCGCACACCCCCACGGAGCTCAACCATGAGACTCAAGAGATTCTTCCCAGCTTTCCCACCCATCCACCGTCGAGCGGGCATGGGCGCACTGCTCGTCGCGTCCTCGCTGTTCGCGCTCACCGCGGAGGCCGCCCCCCTCAAGGTCGTGACCATGGGACTCGGCACGGGCACGGTCACCTCGTCCGTGTCGGGCACCATCAACTGCAATGAATCCGGTGGCCCCGACTGTGACGAACCCTATGGGTCCGTCACCGTGACGCTCACCGCCACGCCCGGTGCGTTGTCCACCTTCGGTGGATGGGACACCGACGCCGATGGAGCCACCACCGGGCCCCCCTCGGACTGCACGGGCATGGCGCTGACCTGCACCCTGAACATGGCCACGGCGAAGTCGGTGAGGCCGGTCTTCAACCTCACGACCCCCGTCCCCACCATCACGGCCGCGGACCCGACCAACATCACGGCCGCCGAAATCCAGACGTACCTCTCCCTCAACCCCAGCGTCGACACCGTGGCCCGCTTCGTCGCCGCGCTGCCCGCCCCGTTCAAGTACAGCCCCATCATGATGACGCGCTCGGAGAGCCTGCAGACGGGCACCGCCGAGTACCCGCGCATCCTCCTGTCGAGCATCAACGCGAAGTCCGTCTTCTCCATCGGACCCATGCAGCACACCGCCTACCCGGGCTCGCATCCGGACGTCATCGAATACATGCAGTGGGACGCGGCCACGAAGAACTTCCGCTTCCACGAAATCATCCTGAAGCCCATCCCCGCGATGGGCGCCATCCCGCCGCGCGTGCGCACGGTCGAAGTGGATGACTTGAAGTGCTCGAGCTGCCACTCGACGCGGAACGTGCTCAACCGGTCGACCCTCCCGGGCACGGACGGCCTGCCCGTGGGTATCATCAAGACGAAGAACAAGCCCAACTGGGACCCCTATGACAGTTGGGGCGGCATGATGCCGTTCAACCGGGACCGGCTGTATCAGGGCTCGCTGGACACGGCCGCGTACCGCAAGCTCTACAACCCCTGGACGTGGCGCAACAACCACGCCATCCGCTCCCTGATCGAGCAGTTGCGCCTGCAGCCCCCGCTGGGCGGGTTGCCCGCCGCCGACAAGATCACCCGCTTCCGCGGTGGTGCGGGCGACGGCACGCCCCAGTTCTCGTTCGACGCGTCGGCTCCGATTACGGCCGAGCCGGCTCCGGTGGGCTCCAGCCCGGCGGTCTCCTCCGCGTACAACTTCAACAACACGCCCCCCTCGGGTCCGACCAGCTCCATCATCCGCCAGGGCACGTTCATCACGCTGTTCCACCACTCGGGATTCACCGCGGGCGAGGGACGCGGCGTCCAGCTGTTCGACCTGCTCGGCGGCCTCGACGGCACCCTCAACCAGCAGCGCGTCGCGGATGAGATCGCGAGCCACCGCTGGGCGACCGGCAACGTGTTCATCGACCCCCGGCCGGTGGCCCTGGCCATCGCGAAGAACTGCCTCACCATCGGCTCGGGAGCGGTCACCAGCCCCTACGGGGCCCTGACGTTCGATCAGACCTTCTTCACGTCGCGCCACGGCGGCAACAACATCAACGCCATCCGCACCGACACGGACATCCGCGAGAAGAGCGTGCCGCGCCGGAAGGTGGACATCCAGAAGTTCAACCTCGACCGGAACGGAGACCAGTACGTGGTCACGAGCGGGCCCGCGGTGAACGGTCTGGTCCCGCAGTACGGCGCCGCGACCACCGCGGGGACGAGTGCCTCGTTCCCCCGCCTGCGGAGCGAGGTGTTCCGCCGGATCATCGATGCCGGCGGCGCTGACGCGACGAACATGGGCGGCCTCTTCGTGGACCGTGAGATCTACAGCCAGAACACGACGCCCATGGCCCTGTACCGCTATCTCCTCGAGCCGCTCGGTATCTCGGTGGACAAGTGGTCCATGGGCGTGCGCGGCCGGTCGCGCACCTATGCCTTCGCCGACATCTTCCCAACGTACAACTCCGCCCTCCAGACTGCGATCCAGGCCAACCTGACCGCCGACCCCATCCCCGGCCTCACGTCGCCCTACGCCTGCGCCAGCCTGATTCCGTACGTGAACTCCACGCTGGCGTCGCTGCCTCCGGCGAACGCCGTGCCGACGTACACGGACGTGCAGCGCATCTTCAACAAGAGCTGCGTCGAGTGCCACGGCGGGCTCAACTATCCGCCGTACTCCAACTACGGGACGGCCCTGAACCTCGCCGAGGACCAGTCCGGCCTGCTCGTGAATCCGCTCACGGCGCCGCACGCCGATGCCCTGGCCCGGGCCACCACCCTGACGGGACCGCTGTACAGCCGCATCACGGCCACGTCGGAAGCCTGCCCGGGCGGCTTGATGCCGTGTGGCGGGCCCGCGCTGAGCCAGGCGGACATCGACACGATTCGCCGCTGGATCGTGGGTGGCAATCCCTCCACGTGGGGTGACCCGCACCTGACGACCATCGACGGCGTGCGCTACGACTTCCAGAGCGCGGGCGAGTTCGTGCTGCTGCGTGATCCGGGGATGGAGATCCAGGCGCGGCACATGCCCGTGCAGACCGAAGGCCCCGTGGGGCCGGACGCGCACACCGGGCTGACCTCGTGCGTGAGCATCATGACGGCGGTGGCGGTACGCGTTGGCAACAACCGAATCACCTACCACCTGAATCCCGAGTGGCGAGACGGGCTGGAGCTGCGCGTCAATGGCAAGCCCGTGCAGCTCGGCACGGAGCTCCTGCTCGCCGGCGGCGGGCGCATCGTCCGGACGCCCTCGCAGGGTGGCATCCAGATCGAAGGCCCGGGTGGGACGCGCATCATCATCACCGTCGATTTCTGGGCGTACTATCAGGTCTATTACATGAACGTCAGCGTGCAGCAGGCGCGCGCCACGGAGGGCATCCTCGGTCCCATCGCCCAGGGCAACTGGCTGCCGACGCTTTCCGACGGGACGCAGCTGGGGCCTCGCCCGACGAACCTGTACGATCGCTACATCCAGCTGTACGAGAAGTTCGAGGACTCCTGGCGGGTGACGAACGCCACGTCGCTGTTCGACTACCTGCCCGGGTACTCCACCGACTCGTACACGATCAAGGAATGGCCGGAGTACAAGGCGGACGTGTGCAAGGTCACCAAGCCGCCCGTCGGGGTTCCGGTCAAGGACGCGCTGAAGTCGATTCCGATGGAGCAGGCCTTCGAGATCTGCCACGCCGTCGTGAACGGAGACCGGCGCCTGCAGTGCGCGCAGGACGTGGCGGGGACGGGCGACCCGATCTTCGCGCACACGTTCGTGGAGTCCGAGACGATTGAAGCCAACAACGCGCCCGGCATTCCGGGGCTGGTGTTCCCGAGGGACTTTGCCATCGCCTCCGCGACGATGACCTTCCAGTGGGAGGGCACCTTCGACAAGGACCAGGACACCGTCCTCTACCGGCACTGCGTCTGGAGTGTGGATGAGGACTTCACCTTCCAGACGTGCGAGTCGAAGCCGACGCGCGAAACCGCCAGGACGGTGACGCTGGAGTCCGGCAGGGACTACCTCTGGAAGGTCATCGCCGAGGACGGGAAGGGTGCCAGCTCCGAGAGCGTGACGTGGCGTGTGACGGCGAAGCAGTAGCCGCCAACGCTGGAGTCTGAGTGAGGAAGGGCCACCTCCGCGCACGCGGGGGTGGCCCTTTCCGTTTCGCCCGTCAGGCAGGGCTCAGGTGCCCACGCCGACCACCGGAATGCCGTACGGGTCCGTGCTCGCGCGCCGCGTCGCGGAGGCCGACTCGCTCCCGGGCAGGGACGCCACGCGGATGAGCCCGGTCGCCATCAGCCGGTGCACCGAGCGCGACGCCGCCAGCTCTCCCATGGCTGCCGTGCGCAGCGCCTGCCGGATGCTCCGGCTGCCCCGCAGCTTCGAATACAAGTACAGGTCATCCGCCGTCAGGTCCGGCGGGGTGGGGCGCGGAATCGGCTCGAAGACGAGCCGCCCGTCGAGCGCGAACAGCTCGTCGCTCAGCGCCAGCGTCAGCCGCACCTCCGCTTCGCGGTACAGCGCGTGCGCCTCCGGCACCGGGCCGCGCTCCAGCACCTGCGCCGCCAGCGCCACCGCGTGGTCGTACTTCCCCGTCTCCAGGAAGCGCTTCACCAGGTTGAGCAATTCCGCCAACTCCGCCGCCTCGCCCACCTTCGGGCCCTTGGGCCGCTGCGGCGCCAGCGCTCCGCGCCGGTACAGGTGCAGCACCCAGCGCGCGGCGAACAGCGGCCCCTCCTTCGTGTTCGCCAGCATCTCCCCCAGCGTGGCCCCGCCCGACGCCAGGTCCAGCAGCACGTCCTCCTCCTCGGAGAACGTCTCCACCGCGAACTCACGGAACACGCGGAACGTGACGTCCTGCCGGGGGAAGATGTCCCGGAACACCCCCCACTCGCGCAGCCGCGACACCGCGTCCCGGTGCAGCGTGGACAAGGGCAGCTTCAGCCCTACCGCCCGGCCAATCACCGGCAGCCCGGGGGTGAACTCCACCTCGCCCGACTCCCAGTCGTAGCAGTCGAAGAGCGCCTCGCGCGCCTTGTGCTCCATGGCCTCGATGAGCCGGGGCAGTTCCACGAAGCAGCGCTGCACCAGGAAGGTGCCGTAGGGCACGCCGGCTCCCTCGGCCGCCTCGAAGGCCGCCGCCGCCCGAGGGGCGTCCAGGATGCGCAGATTCACGAGCACCTGCGCCAGGTGCTCGCGCGCGTCATTCGAGCTCTCGCCCACCAGGAAGCCGTCCTTCACCTGGAAGCACCGGCGGATGGCTCCTCGCTCCACCCGCAGCGTTCCCTCCACGCCGGCCCCCGTGAAGAGCGGTGGCATCACCATCTGCAGGCGATAGCTGGCGAGACTCCCGTTGAATGACTCCATGCCGGTGCATCCTCCCGAGGTAGCTCAACGAAGTGCCCACGCGTGCTCGCAGGGGGTGCTGCCAGGGTATCGTCCCACCCACCACCTTCTCATTGCAAGTGCCCGGATTTCCTGGGAATTTTCCAGGGCGCCGCAAAATTTCACGAAAGGATGGGGTGGGTTTCCAGAAGCGGACGGAAGCACCGCAGCCGCAACGGAAGGTTGCAGGGTCGCGGCGGGTGTGCGAACCAGCCGCGTCCACCACCCGTCACTCGAGTTGGAATCGATATGCGGATTCTCTCAGGCGTCCAGTCGTCCGGAAAGCTGCACATCGGCAACTACTACGGCGCGATTCGCCAGTTCGTGCAGCTCCAGGACGAGGCCGATTCGTACTACTTCATCGCGAACTACCACTCGCTCAACGAGGTGAGGGATCCGAAGCGGGCCCTGGAGCTGACGCGCGACGCCGCGGTGTCCTATCTGGCGCTCGGGTTGGATCCGAAGAAGGCGGTGCTCTTCCGCCAGAGCGACGTGAAAGAGGTGCTCGAGCTGTACTGGCTGCTGGGCGTGGTCGCGCCTGTGGCCCACCTGGAGCGGGCGCACAGCTACAAGGACAAGGTGGCTCAGGGGAAGAGCCCGGACTTCGGCCTCTTCGCGTACCCGGTGCTGATGGCCGCCGACATCCTGCTCTACAGCGCGGACGCCGTTCCGGTGGGCAAGGACCAGATCCAGCACATCGAGTTCGCCCGCGACTGGGCGGTGAAGTTCAACGTGCAGTACGTGCCGGGGTACGACCCGGCCGACCCGGACGGCAAGGAGCGGGGCCACGCGCCCGGCATCCTCAAGCTGCCCTCGGCGCGCATCCAGTCCTCCACCCAGACGGTGCCCGGCATCGACGGGCGGAAGATGTCCAAGTCGTATGGGAACACCATCGACCTGTTCGGGGACGACAAGGAGCTGAAGAAGCGCATCATGTCCATCAAGACGGACTCCACACCGGTGGAGGCGCCCAAGCCGGTGCCCGGGGCCAACGGGAAGGTGGCGTCCGAGTCCCCTGGAGCTCCCCAGCCGGGGGAGGGGGCTCTCGTCTCCGAGGTGCCGCTCTACGACCTCATGAAGGTGATGCTGCCCGAGTCCGAGTTCCGCGACGTGGACGCGTCCTGGAGGGCGGGCGGCAAGGGCTACGGGGAGTACAAGAAGCTGCTGCTGGAGGCCTTCCATGCGACCTTCGGCCCGGCGCGCAAGCGGTACGCCGAGCTGGCAGGCGACCCGGCCGAGCTGGAGCGCATCCTCCAGGACGGCGCCACCCGCGCCCGCGCCGAGGCGACCCAGCTGATGGACAAGGTCCGCCGCGCCGTGGGCATCCCCTGAGGTGGAGTGACTGAACGGGCTTTCACTGCCGATTGTTTGACCCACCAGAGGGGCACTGCTAAGGAGGTGTGTCCCCCCGACTCGCGCCTCAGGCCAAGGAAAGTCGGGCCTTTGCGCGATGACGAGCCGTCCCTCACACACCTTCGAAGGCAGCCCAAGGACCTCCGGTGAGTGAGGGCCGCCGCGCACCGGCCGAAGAGGGCCTCGGTGATGGGGAGTTGCCCCGCAGCCCGGGTGACGCCTTCCGCGTCGCGCTGCCCAGCTTCGAGGGTCCGCTGGACCTGTTGCTCCATCTCATCAAGGAGCACCGGGTCGACATCTTCGACATCCCCCTGGCGCTGATCACCGAGAAGTACCTTCAGCACCTGGAGAAGATGCGGGAGATCAACCTGGACATCGCCGGTGAGTTCCTGGTGATGGCCTCCACGCTGGCCCTCCTGAAGAGCCGCATGCTGCTGCCCCGGCAGGACGCGGCGGCGGTGCAGGAGGGCGCGGAGGCGCTCGCGGCCATCGAGGAGGCGGGCGACCCGCGCGCGGAATTGGTGCGCAGGTTGCTGGAGTACCAGAAGTACAAGGACTCCGCCGAGCACCTCGCGACGCAGGACATCCTTGGCCGCGACGTCTTCACCCGCAACGTGCCGGTGGAGGCGGTGCCCATCCCCGAGGAGGAGGTGGGCCTCCAGGAGTTCAGCGTCCTCAAGCTGATCGAGGCGCTGGACCGGGTGCTGGAGCGATTGACGCCCAAGCTGCAGCATGAGGTGGTGCGCGAGCGGGTGACGCTCTCCGAGGCCATCCTCCGCATCATCGAGCGCCTGCGGCCGCACGGACAGGTCCTCTTCGAGAGCCTGTTCAACGAGCAGGAAACGCGGACGCGGCAGGAGGTGGTCATCACCTTCCTGGCCATCCTGGAGATGGTGAAGCGGCGGCTCATCCGGGTGGTGCAGGACGAGCCGCTCGGCCCCATCCTGCTCCTACCCAACGGGGACGCGCTGGAGAAGCTGGCCCCCACGGAGGTCGACGACAGTGACTACCGGTAGCAACGGCCCCGAGGACGAGACGCCCGCCCCTGGCACGCCCGGAGGCCCCGGCCCGTTCTCCGAGGACGAGATCGCCGCCGTCACCGGCCCCGGCCCGGCGGATGACCTCGACGAGGTGGAAGCCGTCGCGATTGAAGAGGACTCGGACGACACCGTTCCGGACCTCGAGACGTCTTTCGAGAAGCTCATCACCAAGAGCCGGAAGCTGTCGCCGGACCGCATCCGCACCGTCATCGAGAGCGTGCTCTTCGTGGCGGAGCGGCCGCTGTCGGTGGACGAGCTGTTCATGGCCACCGGCATCGACCGGGCGCTCATCGCCGAGGCGATCAACCAGCTCTCCGGCATCCACCGTGACGGCATCAGCGGGATTGTCCTGTATGAGGTGGCCGGGGGGTGGCAGTTCCGGACGGACCCGCACTCGGGCGAGTACGTGCGGCGCTACCTGCGGGTGAAGCCGCAGCGGCTGACGCGCGCGGCGGTGGAGACGCTGGCCATCATCGCGTACCGGCAGCCGGTGACGCGGCCGGAGATTGAAGACATCCGCGGCGTGGACTGCGGTGCGGTCCTCAAGGCGCTGATGGACCGCAAGCTGGTGAAGATATTGGGCAAGCGCGAAGAGGTGGGGCGTCCCATCCTCTACGGGACCTCGAGAGAGTTCCTGGAGTTCTTCGCCCTGAAGGACCTGTCGGCCCTGCCCACGCTGCGTGAGTTCCACGAGCTGACGCAGGAGCACCGGGAAATCGTAGAGAAGGAAACGCAGCCAGCGCCGGCTGCGGCAGGAACCGTGGACACCCTGGCGGACCCCGGGTTTACGAAGCGGATGGAGAAGAGCGCGGCGGCGAGTGAGGCCGCGCTGGAGGAGCTGGAGGAGGCCATGGAGGCCGCTGACCGGACACAGAAGGTCAGCTCCAGCGTCCTGGACACGCCCCCGAAGCCCGTGACGGGCGAAGAGGGGCCCAAGCCCGAGTAACGGGCAATGACGGAAGAAGGCATAGATGGCTGCCGAACGATTGCAGAAGTATCTGGCCCGCGCGGGAGTGGCTTCGCGCCGGCACGCAGAAGAGCTCATCACCGCGGGCCGAGTGACGGTGAACAACGAGACGGTGACGGAGCTGGGCAGCCGGGTGGAACCGGGCACGGACCTGGTCGCGGTGGACGGGACGCTGGTGACTCCGCCGGATGAGTCCTCGTACTACCTGCTCTACAAGCCGATTGGCGTCGTGACGACGCTGTCGGATCCGCAGGGCCGGCCCACGGTGGCCAACTACGTGGAGGAGACGGGCAAGCGGCTGTTCCCGGTGGGACGGCTGGACTACGACGCCGAGGGCGCGCTGCTGTTCACGGACGATGGGGCGCTCGCGCACAAGCTGACGCACCCCAGCTTCCAGGTGCCGCGCATGTACCTGGCGAAGGTGAAGGGCGCGCCGGACGCGGCCACGCTGGACAAGCTGCGCGGTGGCGTGCGGCTGGAAGACGGCATGGCCACGCCGCTGTCGGTGGACGTGTTCGAGGCGGCCGAGCGGAACACGTGGATCAAGATTGTCGTGGCCGAAGGGCGGCCGCACCTCATCAAGCGCCTGTGCGCGGCGGTGGGCCACCCGGTGGTGCGCCTGTTCCGTCCGGCGTACGCGGGCATCGGCGTGGAGGGCATGCGCCCGGGTGAGCTGCGCGCGCTGAAGAAGGGCGAGGTGGAGCAGTTGAACGAGGTGTCCGAGGGCCGGGCGCAGCCCGCGGCCGTGGAGCTGAAGCTGCCTCCGCGCCGTCACGGGCGCGCGGCGCCGGGCTTCGAAGGGGACGAGGAAGAGCTGTCGATGGACGATGAGTCGCCCGCGCCTCGCAAGGCGAAGTCCGGGATGGCGCGCACGGCGGCCAAGGCTGCGCGTGCCATGGATGCGCGTCCCGAGAAGCGTGAGCGGAAGCCGGCGGCCGGCGGTGGTGCGGGCCTGGCTCGCTTCGGCCGTGGGCGCGGGGCGGAAGAGGGCGCTGGCGCGGGTCGTCCCGTGCGCAAGTCGTGGGGCGGTGACGAGGGTGCGCCCCGGAGCCGCGGCGCGGGTGGTGAGGACAAGCCGCGTGGCCGGAGCTTCGGTGCCAGGGGCGCGGGGGGGGAGGACAAGCCGCGTGGACGGAGCTTCGGTGCCGGGCGTCCGGAGCGTGGCGCGGGTGGTGAGGACCGTCCGCGTGGCAAGAGCTTCGGCGCGGGTGGTGAGGACAAGTCGCGTGGTCGTGGCTACGCGGCCAGGGGCGCGGGTGGCGAGGACCGTCCGCGTGGCAAGAGCTTCGGCGCGGGTGGTGAGGACCGTCCGCGTGGCAAGAGCTTCGGTGCCAGGGGCGCGGGTGGTGAGGACCGTCCGCGTGGCAAGAACTTCGGTGCGGGTGGTGCGGACCGTCCGGTGCGCAAGGAGTGGGGCGCCGGTGGTGGCGAGGGCGGCGCGGGCCGTCCGGCTCGCAAGGAGTGGAGCGGCGGCGAAGAGGGCGGCTCGGCTCGTCCGGCACGCAAGGCGTGGGGCGGCGAGGAGGGTGGCTCAGCCCGTCCGGCGCGTAAGGCGTGGGGCGGCGAGGAGGGTGGCTCAGCCCGTCCGGCGCGTAAGGCGTGGGGTGGCGAAGAGGGCGGCTCGGCTCGTCCGGTGCGCAAGACGTGGGGCGCCGGTGGTGACGAGGCTGGTGCGGCTCGTCCGGCGCGCAAGGCGTGGGGCGGTGGTGACGAAGGCCGTGCCCCCCGTGGCGCGGGCCGTCCGGAACGCAAGGAGTGGTCTGGCGGCGGCGACGAGGGCAGTGCGCCCCGGAGCCGCCCCGAGGGTGGCGCGCGCGGCTTCGGCGGCGCCGGTCGTCCGGAGCGTGCCGGTGGTGCGCGTGGTTTCGGCGGCGCGGGTCGTCCGGAGCGCGCGGGCGGTGCGCGCAGCTTCGGTGGAGCCGGTCGTCCCGAGCGCGCCGGTGGTGCGCGCAGCTTCGGTGGAGCCGGTCGTCCCGAGCGCGCCGGTGGTGCGCGTGGCTTCGGCGGCGCGGGTCGTCCGGAGCGCGCCGGTGGTGCGCGTAGCTTCGGTGGCGCGGGTCGTCCGGAGCGTGGCGCGGGGGGGGAGGACAGGCCTCGCGCCCGTGGCTACGGCGTCGGCGGCGCGGGTCGTCCCGAGCGCGGCGCGGGCGGCGAGGACCGGCCGCGTGGCCGGAGCTTCGGTGCCGGTGGCGCGGCCCGTCCGGCACGCAAGGCGTGGGGCGGTAGTGACGAAGGCCGTGCCCCCCGTGGCGCGGGTCGTCCCGAGCGCCGGGAGTCCGGTCCCCGCGCGGGCGGCGCGGGCCGTCCGGAGCGCAAGGAGTGGTCGCCGCGAGGCGCCGAGGGTGGAGCGCCTCGGGGCCGGGGTGGCGCGGGTGCTCGGGGGGCAGGCAGCCGTCCTGAGCGCAAGGAGTGGAGCCCGACCGACTCGCGCGGCAATCCCAACGAGCGCGTCGTCCGTGCCGGCCGCCGTGGCCCCGCCGACGAGCGGGGAGGCTCCCGAGGAGGCGGTGCAGGCCGACCCCCTCCGAAGGGTGGTCCCCGCCGTCCCCGCTGAGAACCTGCGCGGTGGTATAACGGGCGCCGAATCTTCCACCGTTTCCCGCAGCGGAGACCGATGCGAACCGGCGCGCGCCCCTTCATCCTCGTCCTGGCACTGGTCCTCGGCTGCAACGGCAGCCGGGACCAGCTGCTCGCCGACCTCCAGAGTCCCCGTCCGGAGGTCCGCGCCCTCGCCGTGAAGAAGCTGGCGGGACAGGGCAACGCGGACGACCTCGTCCTGTTCACCCGGGCGGCCAAGGACCTGGCCGCCATCGTCCGGGCCGAGGCCGCCGTGGCACTCGGTGAGAGCCAGGACCCCCGCGTGGTGGACCTGCTCGGCGAGCTGCTCGAGGACGCGGACGAGGACGTCCAGGGGCGCGCCGCCATGGCGCTCTCCAAGGTCAAGAACGACAAGGCCAAGGCGTACCTCACGCTCCAGTACGGCCGCCGCGGCCGCGCCACGCGTCAGGTCATCGTCCAGGCCCTCAAGAACGCCAACGTCCCCGACGCCATGGCGGAGGTCGTCTCCGCCGAGGCCAAGGCCCAGTGGGACCGCAACCTCCTCGCCTTCACCGAGGGCGTGCTCCCCGAGCGCGTGGGCGCCGCGGAAGAGCTGGGCAAGAGCGGGCGTCCGGAGGCGGTGAGCCGGTTGCTGCCGCTCGTGCGCGACAGCCAGGTCATCCTCGCCGCCGCCGCGGTGCGGGGCCTGGGCGACGCCCGGGACAGGCAGGCGGTGGGGCCCATCGCCCTGCTGCTGGACGAGAGCTTCCCCGAGCTGCGCGAGTCCGCCATCACCGCGCTGATGAAGCTGCAGGACCCGGCCGTCGCACAGCGGCTCCAGGCGGTGGCGGTGGAGAAGAGCGCGGTGAGTCCGCTGGCGCTCGACGCCATCCTCGCCTTCCCGCGCGCGCCGGAGACGAACGCCGCCCTGTGCGCCATCGTCCTGGACGGTGCTCCCGCCGAGGCGATGGACGCCGGCAGGAGCATGCGCGCTCGCGGTGGCTGCCCGGTGGACCCCATTGGCGAGCGGCTGGCCCGCCCGGCCACGGCCGCCAGCGGGCTCCAGGCCGTCATCGGACTCGGGCCCACGGCGCAGCCGCTGTTGGCCAGGGTAACGCCGTGGCTCAACCAGCCGGACACCGCACTGCGGAACCTCGCGGTGGAGGCCGTGGCGGCGGTGGGCGACGCGTCCTCCGTCCCCGCGCTGCAGAAGCTGTACGAGCAGGAGGTGAAGGGGCTGGAGGCGATGCGCGCCGACTGGGTGACGCAGAAGCTGCCGGAGCGCTACGGCCCGGGCTTCGACCCGGCCACCTCGCCCTCCGAGCCGCATGCCCACGGCGCGGCCGACGGGGATCGTGCCGCCAAGCACGCGACGCTCTTCGAGCGCGTGAAGGCGCTCAACGCGGCCCGCGCGAAGGAGGC
The DNA here is from genome assembly GCF_026626705.1 of Pyxidicoccus sp. MSG2. Classification (NCBI taxonomy): domain Bacteria; kingdom Pseudomonadati; phylum Myxococcota; class Myxococcia; order Myxococcales; family Myxococcaceae; genus Pyxidicoccus; species Pyxidicoccus sp. MSG2. Next base: position 12,272,891 of record NZ_JAPNKC010000001.1, on the reverse strand, counting down.
GGGGCAGTCGCTGGTGCAGCACCGCGTGCCCACCGAGCTGTACGACGACGTGGAGCCGGAGCGCCTGGTGCCGCTGGCCACGGTGCTGCGCGCGCTGGGCGCGCTGAAGGCCCCGGGGGCACTGGAGCTGCTCAAGGGCTACAGCCAGGACGCGAGCACTCCCCTGCGAGTGGCCTCGCTGGTCGGGCTGGCCCGGCTGGGGCCCGAGGGCGTGGAGGTGGCGAAGGCGGGGCTGCTCGAGCCCGAGCGTGACCTGCAGAAGTCGCTGGCCCAGGCGCTCGCGGAGTCGGGCGAGGCCGGTCAGGCGGCGCTGATGGAGCTGCTGCCGAAGATGGGCAGCGAGAAGCTGCTGGTGCTGGACGCGCTCACGCGGGGCCCGGGCGTGCCGGCGGCCTCGGCGTCGGCGGCGCTGCAGACGGTGGTGCGCGAGGGCGGCCCGGAGGCGGCGCTCGCGGCGGAGCTGCTCGGACGGATGCAGGCGAAGGACGCGGTGCCCACGCTCATCAAGGCGCTGGACGAGCCGAACAGCGTGGCGCGGCGGGACGTGCTGCTGGCGCTCGGGGCCATCGGTGACACGCAGGCGGCCGAGGTGGTGGCGAGGGACTTGTTCCACGACCTGCCGGAGATTCGCGCCGCCGCGGCATCGGCCCTGAAGAAGATTGGCACCCCCGCGCAGGCCGAGTCGCTGGCCGCGCTCAAGGGGGACTACTTCCGCTCCGTCCGCGAGTCCGCGGGCGCGGCGCTGACGAAGGACGGCACCGCTGCCGGGGGGGCACGTTGATGGAGCTGCGCAAGCTCAAGGACAAGGCCACCGAAGCCTTCACCAAGGGCCGCTTCTCCAAAGCCGCGGAGCTGTACGAGGAGTACTGCCGGGCCGACCCGAAGGACCTCCAGTCGCGTCTGCGTACGGGGGACGCCTGGGCCAAGGCCGGTCAGCGGGACCGCGCCATCTCCGCGTACCAGTCCGCCGCCGAGGGCTTCGCCAAGGAGGGCTTCCTTCCGCGCGCCATCGCCGCGAGCAAGCTGATCCTCGAGCTGGACCCGGCGCATCGCGGCGTGCAGCAGATGCTCGCGGACCTGTACGCGCGCCGGGGGACGCCCGCCGGTGCGAGGGCCCGTGGCCCCATGGGCAGCGCGCTCTCCGAGGCGCCGGTGCCGATGTCCGCGCCTGTCTCGACGTCGCGGCTGCCCGCCGAGGTCCGGGCGGCGGTGGCGGAGATCGACCTGGAGGTGGACGTCGAGGGTGACGGGCTGGCGGCGACGGGGACGCCGGTGGACCTGTCCTCCGAGCTGCCCGCGGAGCTGTCGCTCTCCGTGGAGGCACCGGAAGCGGGGGCCCGGTCCGGCTCGGAGGAAGTGGTCCTCCACTCCGTGAGCGTGGGGCTGTCGGATGACGCCGGGGAGGCGCGCGCCGAAGGGGAGGTTGACGACGAGCCCATCCTGGTGGGCGAGCCGGTGGAGGACGCCGGGCACGCCGAGGCCTCCGCGGAACCGTTGCCTGAGGTCGGTGGCGTTCTGGAGGGGGTTGCCGCAGCTGAAGTGGCACCCACGCGCGAGGAGGCGCGGGCCGCTTCCCCTGAGGTGACTGCATCCCCGGGTGCGCCGAGCGCGCCTGCCCCGGCGGCGGTCGCTGCCTCGCCGAAGGACACCGTGCCTGCCGCGGCGAGCACGCCTGCTCAGCCCGCTGTCGCGGCCCGTCCCGCGACGTCTTCGCTGCCTCCGGGCCTCGCGCCGCGCACCTCCCAGCGCGTGGCCGTTCCGACCGCGCTCCAGTCTCCGCCGACGCCGAGCAATACCCCCGTGGAGGCGGCGCCGTCCGCGCGGACTCCCAGCGGGAAGTGGAAGGCCCTCTCGTCGCCCATCGGTGACTCGAACTCGGCAGCGTCCACCGTGAGCCCCTCGGAGCCCGCTCCCACGAGTGCCTCCTCCGCGCCTCCGGGCCTGCGCCCGCGCCGTGCCGAGCCGCAGGCTCCCGCCGGTGCCACCGCGCTCCCGTTGCGCGAGCTGTCGCCAGAGCTCGGCGCGTCGCTCCGGGAGGCGGTGGGGGCATCGTCGTTCACGGAGCTGGAGCTGGAGGGCGACTCGCTCCTGCACGCGGTGGAGCTGGCCGCGCAGGCCGGGCTGAGCCAGCGCGCCGCCATGGCCATCCCCTCGAGCCCGGAGGAGGAAGAGGTCTACAGCCTCACCGAGGAGGTCGGCGCCGACGGCCGCTCGCTGAGCGACCTCCCCACGGTGCCGTTGTTCTCGGACCTTCCCCGCGACGCCTTCATCGAGCTCTTCGAGCGCTGCCCGCTGCGCCGCTTCGGCCCGGGTGAGCGCATCATCGACCAGGGCACCCGCGGCGACGCCTTCTACGTCATCTGCGAGGGCACCGTGCGGGTCTTCCGGATGGAGGACGGCCAGCGCCAGGACCTCGCGACGCTGGAAGGCGGTGCCTGCTTCGGTGAGATGGCGCTCCTGTCCGGCGCGGCGCGCACCGCCTCCGTCGAGAGCGCGTCCGACGACACGCAGCTCCTGGAGATCTCCGCACCGGTGCTCGCCGAGCTGTCACGCAGCTATCCGCTGGTAGCGCAGGCGCTGAAGAAGTTCTGCCGGCAGCGGCTGCTGACCAACGTGATGAACACCTCCGCGCTGTTCCGGCCCTTCAACCGGAAGGACCGGCGCACGCTGGTGGAGCGCTTCCGGGCCCGCGACGTCGAGCGCGACGAGGTCATCATCCGCGACGGCGACCAGACGGACGGCCTCTACGTGGTGCTGTCCGGCGAGGTGGAGGTCAGCAAGGACGGCCACCTGCTGACGCGGCTGAAGGAGGGCGACCTCTTCGGAGAAATCTCCCTCCTGCAGAAGACGCCCGCCACCGCGACAGTGACGGTTTCGCGGCACACCACGCTGCTGCGGCTGCCGCGCGCGGACTTCGACGCGCTCATCTCCAGCCACCCGCAGATCCTGGTGCTCATCTCCGAGCTGAGCGACGAGCGCCTGCAACGCACCCAGCGCGTGCTGGGCGAGCGCTCCTCCACCGGCCAGCTGCCGGAAGAGGTCGACGAGGAGCTCATCCTGGTGTGAGGCGCGCGCTCAGCGCACCTTCGCCAGGTAGTCGTCGCGAGTCACCAGCCCCCGCGTCTCCAGCAGCTCCAGCATCGCCCGCAGCGAGCGGGCCTGCTGGGCCACCATGCGCTCCAGGGTGGACACCTGCTGGGACAACTCCTCCACCCGCTGGAGCAGCTCGCTCTCCCGGGGACTGGGGTGCGCCGACATGCGCGACATCGCCTGCAGGGTTTCCGACTCGGAGGGCGGGGCCAGCTCGAAGGTGGGCTCGTCCATGCCGAACGTCAGCGGCGTCGCCGTGGGGGACGTGACTTCATGGTGGTAGTTGCGGCGGATGGCGCGCTCGATGGACGACGCGGCCGCCACGACGACCTGGATGCGCTGGCCGGTGTGGAAGGCCAGTTCCTGGAGCGACTCCACGTTGGTGGGGTCCGCGGTGGCCACGGTGAGCAGCTTGTTGGCCGGGTCCGCGGCGGTGGGGAAGACGGTGTACCGCTCGGCGATGTCCACCCGGAGCGCCTGCAGGGCCACCGGTGACGGTGTGAATACCTCCAGGTCCACCGTGGGGATGGAGAGCTGCCGGGACAGCGCGTGGACCATGGAGCTCTCGTCCACGAAGCCCATCTGCACCAGGGTGAGCCCCAGTCGGCCGCCCCACTTGCGTTGTTCGGCGAGCGCGGAGCGCAACTGCGTCTCCGTGAGCAGGCCGGCGTCCATCAGGATTTCCCCGAGCCGGCGCTTGCGACCAGGGAAGGAAACAGGGGGCGGGGTAGGCGAGGAACTCACGGCGGGGGAGCATACCAGCGGACGGTTATGGGATGCCCCAAAGGGAGGGGTACGGCCGGGTAGGAGCATGAAGGCGCGAGTTGGGATACAACTGTGGGTGAATGACTCGAAGCGTCCTTCCATTCCTCGCGTTGGCGCTCACCGCCGGCTGTGCGTCGCAGCGGCTGGCCGGCGCGGACCTGGACCGCGTCCGGCGGCCCGCCTTCATCTCCCGCATCGAGGACGGTGCGGGGCCCAAGAGCGTCGTGTTCCGCGACGACTCGGCGTACGGCGACAAGCTCAAGAAGCTGGAGCCGGTGGAGGCCGACCGGCGGCTGACGGTGAAGCTGCAGCACGCCGTGACGCGCTTCGAGATTTCCGAGCGCTTGCGCGTCAACACGCTGACGCAGCTTCCCCGTGAGTACCCGTGGACGCGCGTGGTGGACCCGGCGCGCGTGGCGTCGGTGCTGGAGAGCTTCCTCGTGGAGGAGGTGCCCGCCAACGCGCCGGACTACGACCTGGTGACGCCGCTGGGCGCGGACACCATCGTCGAGTTCGTCGTCCAGGAGTACGGCATGCGCAGCAAGGGCGGCCACGCGGGCGCCTACGTGCGCGGCTACGGGCGCATGTTCACCCTGGACGGGCGCTCGGAGGTGTGGCGCCGCCCGTTCGAGGTGGACCAGGTGGCCTCGGGAGCCGCGCACCTGGACCCGTTCAAGGTGGGCAAGAATCCGGACCTGTTCCGCCAGGCGCTGACGACGATGCTGGACGAGGTGGCCGGTGTCTTCGTGAAGGACCTCACGCCCAGGGACAGGCGTGGCGGCCCACCGGTGGCGGACCCGCCCGGCTCGGCCGCGCCGGACACCGTCCCCGGCACCGCCGGCAAGTCTCCGCCCGAGCCGCCGAAGCCGCCCGAGAAGGAACTGCCCGCGGGCGAGCTGCCGGACCCGGACCCGGAATAGGCACGCTCAGAAGAGCGCGTGCTCCGCGAGGAGCACCGCCAGCCCCACGACGAAGCTGAGCAGGGTGACGGGCAGCCCGATGCGCAGATAGCCGAGGAAGGTCATGTTCACCTTCCCGCGCGCGGCCTCGAAGACGATGAGGTTGGCCACGCTGCCGATGAGGGTGAGGTTGCCCGCGAGCGTGGAGCCCAGTGCCAGCACGTGCCACCCCAGCTCCACGTTCTGCAGCGTGGGCACCCACGTGCGCGCGAGCATGACGAAGGGCACGTTGCTGAAGAGGTTGGACGCCACGAGCGTCAGCCCCGCGAAGCCGAGCGTCTCGCGCCAGGGCGGGCCCACCATGAGGGGAGCGAAGAGCACGCGGATCTCCTCGGCCCAGCCGTGCTTGTTCACGCCGTAGACCACGACGAAGAGGCTGGCGAAGAACAGGAGCAGCACCCAGTCCACGCGCTCCAGCGCCTCGCGCGGCTCGCGGCGGGACAGGGCCATGACCACGGCGGCGCCAGCCAGGGCGCTCCAGCTCATGGGCAGGCCGGCGAAGAAGGCCGCCACCACCCCGAAGAGCACGACGAGAGTGAGCCACAGCAGTCCCCGGTCCACCGGAGGCGGGGGCGGCTGCGGGTCGAAGCGCTTCGAGGGCAGGTCGTACCGGAAGAGGTACACGAGCGCCCCGGTGACGATGATGGTGGAGAGCAGGGCGGGCAGGGCCATGTACGCGGCGAAGCTGGCGTAGGACAGGCCGGAGGCGCCCTGGATGAGCATGTTCTGCGGGTTGCCCGTGAAGGTCGCCACCGAGCCGCTGTTGCTGCCCATGCACACGGCGAGCAGGTAGGGCACGGGCGGCAGCTTCGCGTCGTCCACCGTGACGAGCACCAGCGGCGTGAGCATCAGGCACACGGTGTCGTTGACGAGGAACGCGGACAGCACCGCGGAGATGAACGTCACGGCCACCAGCAGCAGCCGGGGCGTGTGCGCCCTGCGCACGGCCCACGCACCGGCGGTACGGAAGAAGGCCGCCTGCGACAGGTAGGCCGCCAGCAGCATCATCCCCAGCAGCAGGACGATGGTGTCCCCGTCGATGGCATGCCGGGCGGGATTCTCGCTGTGGTTGAAGACCTCGGCGGGCGTGACGACGCCGAGCACCACCATGAGCACGGCGCCCAGCAGCGCGCCGCCGGGCCGGTCCAGCTTCAGGAACGGAAGGCGCGCGCCGGCGATGAAAACGTAGGTGAACAGGAAGATGGCGAGGGCCACGGGCGCGGCACCCTAGCCGAGAGTTGCCGGGCGCGCCGCAAGCGCGTTGTCCGCCCCGGTGTACGCCTGTACAGTGCCCGACCCATGAAGCCTGAGAAGGAAACCGACGCCTTCGGCGGGCCCCGGCGCACTCCCTGGAATGCGCCTCGCGGGCTGGACGCCGTCCTCCAGGGGTGGCGCTCGGACCGGCAGCTCTGGCCCTCCTTCGTGCTCGACGAGGCCACGCCCGCGCGCGCCGGCACCTTCGCGCCCGTGCCCGAGGCCGTCGCCCCCCAGGTCCGCGAGGCCCTGCGCCAGCGCGGAATCGAGCAGCTCTTCTCCCACCAGGCCGAGGCCTACCGCCTGGCCCGCGCGGGGCAGAGCCTGGTCATCGCCACGCCCACCGCCTCCGGCAAGAGCCTCTGCTACAACCTGCCGCTGTTGGACCGCTTCGCCCGCGAGCCGCAGGCCCGCGCCCTGTACCTGTTCCCCACCAAGGCGCTCTCCCGAGACCAGGAGGAGTCCCTCCGCGCGTTGATGCGCGAGGCGGGCCTGTCCCACGGTGCGATTACGTTCGACGGGGACACCCCCGCGGACGCGCGCCGGGCCGCACGTGAGCGCAGCGGCGTGCTGCTCACCAACCCGGACATGCTGCACACCGGCATCCTCCCGCACCACGCGAGCTGGGCGCGCCTGTTCTCCAACCTCCGCTACGTCGTCATCGACGAGCTGCACACGTACCGAGGCGTCTTCGGCTCGCACCTCGCCAACGTGCTGCGCCGCCTGCAGCGCGTGGCGCGCTTCCACGGCGCGGACCCGGTGTTCATCGCCGCGTCGGCCACCATTGGCAACCCGCAGGCGCATGCGCGGCGGATGCTCGGGCGCGACGTGGCGCTGGTGTCCGAGAGCGGCGCCCCGTCCGGCGAGCGCCGCGTCATGGTCTTCAACCCGCCCGTGGTGAACGCGGAATTGGGCATCCGCGCCAGCTACCTGAAGACGGCGGTGCGCCTGACGGCGGACCTGGTACGCGCGGGCGTGTCCACGCTGCTGTTCGGCCAGTCGCGCAACAACATCGAGGTGATGCTCAAGTACCTCCGCGACCGCTTCGTCGAGGAGAAGCTGGACCCGTCGCTCATCCAGGGCTACCGCGGCGGCTACCTGCCCGGCACGCGCCGCGCCACGGAAGCGGCGCTGCGCGCGGGCGAGGTCCGCTGCGTGGTGGCCACCAACGCGCTGGAATTGGGCATCGACATCGGCTCGCTGGACGCGGTGGTGTGTGCGGGCTACCCCGGCTCGGTGGCCGCGCTGATGCAGCGCTTCGGCCGGGCAGGGCGGCGCGGGGCGGGAAGCCTGGCGCTCCTGGTGACGTCGAGCGCGCCGCTGGACCAGTACATGGCGTCGGACCCGCGCTTCCTCATCGGCGCCCCCGTGGAGCACGCGCGCATCGACCCGGACAACGTGGAGATTCTGGTCCAGCACCTCAAGTGCGCCTCGTTCGAGCTGCCCTTCGAGGAAGGCGAGCCCTTCGGAGACGTGCCGCCCGAGTCCACGGCGGAGGCGCTCGGCTTCCTCGCGCAGCACGAGGTGGTGCACCCCACCGTGGGCGAGGCGGGCAAGCGCGTGTTCCACTGGTCCACGGATGCGTACCCGGCCAACCACGTGTCCCTGCGCAGCGTGGGCTGGGACAACGTCGTCATCATCGAGCGCGGCACGGACCGGACGCTGGCGGAGATGGACTTCCGCTCGGCGCACACGATGTTGCACGAGCAGGCCATCTACCAGCACGAGGGCGAGCAGTACCAGGTCGAGCAGTTCGACTACGAGAACCACAAGGCCTTCGTGCGCAAGGTGGCGCCGGACTACTTCACCGATGCGATGACCTACGTGCGCGTGCACGTCATCCAGGAGGACCAGGCCGCGCCGATGGGGCCGGACCTCCACGCGGGCATGGGCGAGGTCAGCGTCATCGAGAAGGTGGTGGGCTACAAGAAGATCAAGTACCACACGCACGAGAACGTGGGTTACGGCGACGTGGCGCTGCCGGAGATGCAGATGCACACCACGTCGCTCTGGCTGACGGTGCCGGAGTCCGTGGTGCGCTCGATGCGCGCGCCCCGGCCCTCGGTCATCGACGCGCTGCGCGGGGTGGCCACCGCGCTGCGCACGGTGGCGTGCGTGGGGTTGATGATCGACCCGAGGGACGTGGGCAAGACGCTCGGCAGTCGTGACGACGCGGAGGGCCCGCCGCGCAAGGACGGCGGCGTGGGCTTCGACCCGACCATCTTCCTCTACGACAACATTCCCGGTGGCGTGGGGCTGGCCGCGCGCCTCTATGACCAGCGCGACGAATTGCTGCTGCGCGCGCGCAGGCTGCTGGAGTCGTGCTCGTGCGAGGACGGCTGTCCGGCGTGCATCGGCCCCTCGACGGGGGCGACGCCCGGGAATGCACCGGTGGAGCCGTTCTCCCGCAAGCGGCTGGGGCTCGACGTCCTGTCGGCGCTCGGCGTCGCGGGGATGCAGTAGGCGGAGGGCGGGCCCATGGACCTCAAGAGCAAGCTGGCTCGGTTGAATGGCGTGGGTCCCGGGGGCAGGGCTCCGGCGAAGCCCTCCGTCAACGTCGTCCCTGAGGGACAGGTGCCAGCCGGGGACGGCATGCTCGAAGGGAGCCCCCCTCCGGCGGCCGACAGCGGCGGAAGGAACGTTCATTCCGCGAGCCCTGCGTCCGACGCTGCCTCGACTTCGAGTGTGCCACGCTGGAACGTGGGCGGCGCTGGTGTCACCGCGGCCACGGCCTCGCGCACGAATGACGGCACGCGAAGCACCGCCCCTGAATCATCCGCCGGCACCGAGCCCTCGCGTCCGCAGGACCCGCGCATCGCCCACCTGCGCCAGATGCTCGCGGACTGGTCGCAGCGACAGGAGACCTCCTCCGCGCGACGGGCCCAGGCTCCGGCGCCGGCGCCTCCCGGCCCGCTGCCCGTGGAGGCGCGCTCGACGACGTTCGGCACCGTGCATGTCTCCGAGCGCCTCCTGGCCCCCGAGCATCACCACGGCAGCGCCCCGCTCGCGGGAGCCCTGGACGTGGAGGGCGAGCTCGTCGCCAGCCTCGCGCTGCAGGCGGAGCTCGCGGGCGTGGACTTCCAGCGGATGCTCTTCCTGGACACGGAGACGACGGGCCTCGCGGGTGGCACGGGCACCGTGCCCTTTCTCGTGGGCCTCGCCTGGTTCGAGGGGCGCTCGCTGCGCGTGCATCAGCTCTTCCTGCGCCGGCTCGGAGAAGAGTCCCCCATGCTCCGAGTCCTCTCGGAGCGCATGGCGCAGTCGTCCTGCCTGGTGACGTTCAACGGCAAGAGCTTCGACTGGCCGCTGCTCCGCACGCGCTTCGTGCTCAACCGTGTGCCCACGCCCGCGGAGCTGCCCCACCTGGACCTGCTGCACTGCGCCCGCCGCGTCTTCAAGCACCGGGGCTCCGGCGCGCGGCTGGTGCACATGGAGGAGACCGTCCTCGGGCACCGCCGCATCGGCGACGTGGACGGCGCGCTCATCCCAGATTTGTACTTCCGCTTCCTGCGGGGAGGGGACGGCTCGGCGCTGACGCCCGTGCTGGAGCACAACGTCAACGACCTGCTGCTGCTGGCCGCGCTCCTCGGAGAGCTGGTGCGGCGCTTCCGCGCGGGCGGCACGGGCGCCTCGGTGCCCGCGAGCGAGGACCCGCGAGATTTGCTGGGGTTCGCCGGCGTGGCCCTCCGTGCTCGCGACTATGCGCGGGCGCAGGCCTTCGCCCAGGCGGCTGCCGCGGGGGACAAGGGCGCGGTGGGTGTCGAGGCACTGGCGCTGGCCTCCCGCCTGTCCCGCAAGGCGGGCGACCCGGCCGCGGCGGCCACGCACCTGCACCAGGCGCTCCACTCCGCCCGGGGCTTCCAGGCGGCGACCCTCCACCTGGAGCTGACGAAGCTCTACGAGCACGCCCTCAAGGACCTGCCGCGAGCCCTCCAACACGCGAGGCTCTCCGCCGCGGCCGAGCTCCCCGAGGACCATCAGCGCCGCGTCGCACGCCTGGAGGGAAGGCTTGCCCGCCTGGCCCGGGCCTGGCCGCTGGACCTCGCCGGGCGGCCCCAGCGCTCCGACGCGTGAGCGGAGCACCGGGGCCACGACCTGACGCCTACCGGAGCGCCGCGTCCACCTCGGGCGCGGCACGCTCCCGGAGGCTGGCGTCCAGCCGCTCCTCCTCGGCGGACGTGAGCGCGCGGTAGGCGGTGGGGAACGCCAGCTCCAGGTCCACCCGCACGTCCAGCACCACCTCGTCGAGCACCGCCGCCCGCGACGCCCGGCCGCACTTGGACACCGCGCTCGCGATGCGCGCGGGGTTGACCAGCCGCTCCGCCCAGGCCCGCAGCTCCTCCGGCGACAGCCGCTGCTCCGCGTCCCAGGCGGTGCTCTCGTCGAAGCGCGCCTCGTCGAACTCCTCGATCTTCCGCTTCCAGGCCATGCGCTGGCCCGGCGCCGCGCGCGCGTCCGCCTTGATGACCAGGCCCTCGGCCACGTTGCCGGCGAGCGGCGGAAGGCCGAGCAGGGCAGGGACTCGTGTCGTCGCACGGGTGGGGACGGTGCCCATCTCGGAGCGCGGCCCGCGCCGCACCACCGGTGGCGTCAGCAGCCGCGCGTCGCGCGCCAGCGCCTCCACCTCGTGATGGGCCAGCAGCACGCCTTCGTCCTCCTCGGAGTCGGCCACGAGCACGTCGAACACCGCCCACCGCAGGTCCGGCGCATACCAGATGCCGGTCTGCACGGGCGCCATCCCGGGCACCGCGGGCACGTCCGGGTGCGGGTACCGGCCCCCGAAGAGCTCGCCGTACAGGTACACGTCTCGCCCCTCGCCGCCCACGGCGCGGGCCACCTGCAAGGCGCCGTCGGTCAGCTCCGCGCGCAGGAGCTGCCAGCCGAAGAACGGCTCATCGTCGGCCAGCCAGGCCTTCCGCTTGCCGAACCGGACCGCTCCCGCACGCACGCCGGGGACACCACGGACTCCAATGACGAGCTGCGCGCCATGGAGCTTCTCCAGCGCGACCCAGGTCCCCCCCGGGCCGGCGCGGTCCTTCACCTCTCGGGAAGCGGGCATCTTCAGGAAGGGACGGAAGCGCATGGCACCCTCGGAGCACACCCGGCACCGGGAGGGCGCCGCGCGTGCCCTCCGGACGTGCGGCTCCTGTGCAGGCTGACTCCCTCCGCCAGTGCGGGCGCGGCTGTCCGGCATTCCTCCTTCGCCGGAATCGGACAGAAGCCGGGGAAGGGACGCTCGCTCCATTGTCAGACAGGCACATCATTGAGGCATGTGCCATCGCCGTGCGCTATGAGGGCCCCATGAAAATTACCAAGGACAGCGTCGTCTCCATCGATTTCCGGCTCCACCTCGGTGACGGCGAGGCGGTGGACGAGAGCGAGCCCGGCGAGCCGCTCGTCTACCTGCAAGGACACGAGGAAATCGTCCCCGGCCTGGAGAAGGCGCTGGAGGGCAAGGCGAAGGGCGACACCCTCCAGGTCACCGTCACCCCCGACGAGGGCTATGGCGACTACGACCCGGAGGGCCTCGAGGAGGTCCCCCGCACCGAGTTCCCCGACGGCCTGGAGCTGGTGGCCGGCGGCGTCCTCAGCGCCACCGACCCGGACGGTGACGAGGTGGACTTCTTCATCAAGGAAGTGAAGGGCGACAAGGTGCTGGTGGACTTCAACCACCCGCTGGCCGGCAAGACGCTCCACTTCGACGTCACCGTGCGCGACGTGCGCACCGCGACGGCCGAGGAGCTCGAGCACGGCCACGCGCACGGCCCGCACGACGACCACGACCACGACGACCACTGACTCGGGCGGCCTTCCAGGCCCGGAGAGTCGAAAAGCCCGTGGCCCGTCCCCCGGACTGAGGGAACGGGCCACGGGAACACCTGCACGGCAGGACGCTATCTTCCGCCGAGCAGGTCGGACGTGAAGGCGAAGCCGGTGGCGATGTACGGCATCGCGCCCTCGCGGTTCGGGTGCTTGAGGTACCACGCGACGTTGACGAAGAGCGTGGGCCGGTTGAACGTCGAGCCCTCACGCGTGTGGAAGGCATAGGCGGCCATGGGGCCGATGCGCATGTGGCTGTTGTCCGGCAGCGCGGCGCCCGCGGCCGCCTCGTCGTATTGCGGCCACACGGCGCTGAACCTGGCGCCGAGGGTGAGCTGCGGGGACGCCAGCATCATCAGGTCGGAGTCGTTGGTGAAGACCCAGCCCTTGCCGGGGACGAGCGTGTCCAGGAACGCGTCGTAGAAGGCCGCGCCGTCTCCCTCCTTCAGGTCCACGTTCCAGTACTCGATGGACACCTTGCTGCGCAGCACGAAGTTGCTCACCTTCGCCTGCAGCGTCGGCTCCAGCATGAAGTGCATGCCGTTGGTGCTGTACGCGTTGTCCTCGGTCGTGCTGCGCGAGTCGTCCGAGAAGTCCGCCAGCGGGTTCGGATAGGACTGGAGGAAGCCGAACAGGCCGAAGTAGCGGGCGTACTCGGCGGTGGCCTTCAGGTTGAACACGGCGATGGGCTGGAAACCCACCTCCGCTCCCACGCGCGTGGCGGCCGGGTTGAGCTTCACGGCCACGCCGCCGTTGATGAACGTGTCGCGGAACAGCGGCGAGTCACTGTCGGAGAGCCGCTTCTGGAGGATGAGGCGATTCTGCGACTCGATGCCGATGGGGTTGGCGCGCAGGAAGTTGGCGTTCGCGAAGTAGAGCCGGAGGTCCGGCGCCCTGGGGGGACCGGCCAGGGCGGTGTCGGCGGTGGGCGCGGGCGTCTGCGGGACTTCCGGCGTGGCCGACTGCGGGGTCTCCGGGGATGCGGTGCCCTCCTGTGCAACGGCCGGGGCGGCGAGGCCGAGACACAGGGACAGCGTGAGCATCGACATGGGGGTGCGCAGCATCTTCATCAAGACACCTTCTCGGGCGTGGGGGACGACACTTCGGGGAGGTCTTTCGCTTCGGCGTGGCCGCGGCTGACGAAGAAGCCAAAGGCGGCGGCGGTGAAGTACATGACGAGGCTGTAGATGGCGGGCGGTATCGCCATCGTGGGATTGGCGAGCAGCGTGGGGCTGAGGGCAATCGCCATCGCGAGCATCCCGTTGTGGATGCCAATCTCCATGCCGATGGCCACCGCCTGCTTCCGCGGCAGCCGGATCAGCAGCGGCACGCAGTAGCCCACCAGCATGCTGGCCACGTTGAAGGCGAGCGCGGCGGGGCCCACCTGCGCGAAGTAGCCGAGGGCGTTCTCCCGCTCCTGGTACACGGCGCCGCCGATGACGGCGAGGAGGAACAGGACGGACAACAGGCGGATGGGCCGGTCCAGCTTCTGCGCCAGCTCCGCGCGGCGAGAGCGGACGAACATCCCCACGCACACCGGCCCCAGGACGATGACGAACACCTGGACGACCTTGGCGAACTGCATGGGCACCGCGCGCCCCTCGCCCAGGAAGTGCGTCATCGACAGGTTGATGATGAGGGGCAGGGTGAAGAGCGTGAGCGCGCTGTTCACCGCCGTCAGCGTGATGTTGAGCGCGACATCGCCTCGCGCCAGGTGGCTGAAGAGATTCGCCGTCGCCCCGCCCGGAGAAGCGGACAGCAGCATCAACCCCACCGCCAATTCGGGAGGGAGGTTGAACGCGTGGGCCACCAGCGCGCACACCACGGGCAACAGCAACATCTGGCACACCAGCCCGACGATCACCGCGCGCGGATAGACGATGACGCGTTTGAAATCCTCGAGGGTCAGTGACAACCCGAGGCCCAGCATGATGATGCCCAGGGCTACAGGCATCAGGACCCCGGTGAAGACGTTCGCCTGCATTCGCCCCCCTGCACTGTCCTGCGTTGAACGCAGGATCGTCTCAAAATCAGGCGACCCGCTTCAAGCCACCCCCCGAAATCAATGGATGGCTCGTTGCGTCAGTGTTTCAGGCGCGGAGGCGGAAGGTGGGGCCTACGGTGTCAGGGCCGCCCCCCCGCGGCTGCCGGTGGTGTCGAAGCGGCGGAAGAAGCTGTTCGTATTCCAGTGCGGGCGCTCGGGAGCGTCTGCCACGGTACGGGTCAGCCCCGCGAGCAGTTGGACGAACCTCGCCGCGCCTTCCTTGTCCATGGGCTGGGCCAGGTCATCCGACGGTGCGTGGTAGCGGTCCGTGTACCAGGTCTTGAAAGCCTTCTCCTCCGGCGAGCCCTTGTCGAAGCCGAACTTGAAGGCAAGCGCGGGCACGCCCTCGAGGATGAAGGAGTACTGGTCGCTGCGGATGAAGCGCATCTGATTGGGATCAGGGTCCCCGACGAGTTTCACCTCGTGGGCCGCGGCCACCTGCTGTAGCGCCGTGCCGAGCGTGGACTCCTCCTGGCCCAGGCCCATCAGCCGCGTCAGCGGGAAGAGGGGCAGGAACATGTCCAGGTTGAAGTCGGCCACCATGCTCTCGGTGGGCACGGGCGGCCGGGCGGCGAGGTACTTCGAGCCGAGCAGTCCCTTCTCCTCGCCCGTCACCAGCGCGAACAGCACCGAGCGCTTCGGCTTCGCGGCCTGGATCGCCCGCGCCACCTCCAGCACCGCGGCCACGCCCGTCGCGTTGTCCATGGCGCCGTTGTAGATGCCGTCGCCCTTCACGGGCTCGCCCACGCCCACGTGGTCCAGGTGCGCGGAGAGGACGACGTACTCCTTCGCCAGCACCGGGTCGCTTCCGGGCAGCACGCCCACCACGTTGGCGGACTTCACCGGCGCGTTGACGAACTCGGCGCGGGCCTTGAGGCGCACGGGCAGATCGAACCGGGGCAGCGGCTTGTCCGCGTCCGCGAGCGCGAGGATGTCCTTGTAGCGGTGCGGGCTGCCAGCGAAGAGCTGCTCGGTGCGCTCGGCGTTGAAGGTGACGGCAATCTTCATCCCCTGGTCCTCGTTGAGGGACGGGTCCGCGAACTGCATCGACGGCTTCTTGCGAGCCCCGGCGACACGAGACCAGGGCACCTCCAGGTGCTTGGGATTCTGGAGGGTGATGACGCCCACAGCGCCTGCCTTCATCAGCGCCTTCGTGCGCTCGGCGCTGGAGGCATGGTGGGCGCGAACCGGGCCGGCGATGCCGGACGGGCCGCCTCGGAGGAAGACGGCGACCTTGCCCTGGAGGTCCAGGCCCGCGAAGTCGTCATGGCCCGCCTCGGGGACGGACAGGCCGTAGCCCACGAACACCAGCGGGGCGTCCACGGTGCCCGTCTCTCCCGAGCGCGAGGAGATGATGGCGTCCTTGCCCAGCACGAGGGGCGTCTCCTTGCCGTTGCGCACGAGGGCCAGGCGCGAGTGCGCCTCCACCAGGGTGCGCGACACCAGCTCCATCTGCTGGAGGTACGAGTCGCCGGCCGCGGGCTTCACCCCGAAGGTGGCGAGCTGCTCGGAGACGTACGCGGCGGCCTTGCGGTACTCCTCGCTGCCGGTGTCCCGGCCCTGCATGGCGTCGCTGGCGAGGAAGCGGACGTGGCCCCACCAGCGCTCCGCCTCGGGGGAGAGGGCAGTGGCCGGCGCGGACTTCGCTGTCGCCGGGGGTTCGCCGGCATGGACGGCCGGTGCGGCGAGGAGGGCAAGCACGGGCAGGAGCGGGGGACGGAGCATGAGGTGGGGCTCGCTTGGGTAGGGCCGGGGACGGTGGCCGCGCGGCGGGAACATAGAAAACCGCGCCGCATTCCGCTGTGACGGGCTCCCCGGTCCGGGTCCGATTCTCGACGAAGGGCTGGCACCGCCGCCCGAGACATCGATACCCGAGGTCGACTAGGAGGGGAGACCATGAGCCGAGTGCTGGATGAGTTGCTGGAGCTCCTCAAGCTGGAGCCCATCGAGGAGAACCTCTTCCGCGGCCGGAGCCAGGACCTGGGCTTCCGCAACCTCTTCGGTGGCCAGGTGCTGGGGCAGGCGCTGTCGGCGGCCAGCCAGACGGTGACGCCGGAGCGCCACGTGCACTCGCTGCACGGCTACTTCCTGCGCGCCGGAGACGCGAGCCTGCCCGTGGTCTACACGGTGGACCGCGTGCGCGACGGCGGCAGCTTCACCACCCGCCGCATCGTCGCCATCCAGAAGGGCCAGCCCATCTTCACGCTGATGGCGTCCTTCCATGGCGACGAGCCGGGCTTCTCGCACCAGGCCGCCATGCCCCAGGTGCCCGGGCCCGAAGAGCTGCCCACGGATCTGGAACTGCTGCGACGACAGGCCCACCTCATCCCCGAGCGGCTGCGCGAGAAGTTCCTCTGCGACAAGCCGATTGAAATCCGCCCGGTGGCGTACGTGGACCCGTTCCATCCCGACAAGCGCGAGCCCATCAAGCACGTCTGGTTCCGCGCGGACGGCGACCTGCCGGATGACCCGCAGGTGCACCGGTACGTGATGGCCTACGCGTCCGACTTCAACCTCATCAGCACCGCACTGCTGCCGCACGCCACGAGCTTCTTCCAGCCGCACATGCAGGGCGCCAGCCTGGACCACGCCCTCTGGTTCCATGGGGACCTGAAGGTGAATGACTGGCTGCTGTACTCCATGGACAGCCCCTGGGCCGGCAACGCGCGCGGCCTGTCTCGAGGGAACATCTTCACCCGCGACGGGCGACTGGTGGCCTCGGCGGCGCAAGAGGGACTGCTGCGCATCGTCGAGAAGGACGGAAAGAAGCGCGGAGGTTGAGGGCGCGGCCTCGACAACGTGCGCTGACGGGCAGCCCGCGAAATCACCGGGCGGCGTGTCCTGGGGGCATGGCACGATGCGCGCAGTGAAGAACCTTCGGGTCACGCTCATTGCCCTCGGCGTGTGGACGGCGGCCTCCACCGCGCTCGTCACGCTGCTCCCCCTCGAGCGGGCCATGCCCTATCTGTTGCTGGGTCTGCTCGTCCCGGTGGCCGTCTTCATGGTGGAGCGGTTCCGGAGCGCGCCTCGCAAGGAGGGCCGTCCCATCGTCGGCACCGTCACCCCCGTGCCCGAGGAGGCGCTCACCGAGGAGAACCTGCGCCGGGCCTTTGGCGACGACGGTGTGGCCCACGCGTGGGTGCCGAAGCTGGAGGCGTCGCCCGCGCACGTCGACACGCTGGAGCGGTTGGGAGGCCCGCCCGCCTTCCTCGCCCCCGTGGAGTGGCCGCGCTGCCGGCACTGTGGCCAGCCGCTCACCTTCGTCATGCAGGTCGCGGTGGGGCCCGAGCGGCCGCTGCGCTTCCCTCAGGAGGGGCTCCTCTACGTATTCCTCTGCCAGCGCGTGGACGTGAATGCGATGGAGGGCGCCATCTGTCCCTGCCACGACGTGGACCTGGGTGCGGAGCGCTGCTTCGTGCAGACGCGGCCCGACGGCCCGCTGGGCGTCACCGTGGAGCCCACGGGTCCACGGCTCGCGCAGTCGCACGTGGTGGAGTCGTGGGAGTCGCGCCCCTCGGTGCGGATGCCCGCCGGTGTCGCGACGCCCGAGCAGTACAGCCTGTATGCCGCCATGTCCGGCTGGCTCGACATCCAGGTGGGCGGCTTCGCGGACTGGGTGCAGGGCGAGGCCACCCCGGGCCCGTGCTCCTGCGGAGCGCCGCGTGAGCTGGTGCTCCAGTTCGCCGAGTTCGAGGACGACCTCAACCTCGGAGGCGCCGGCCGCGCCTACGTCTTCGCCTGCTCCGCACGCCACGCGCCCGACGCGTTCTCCCTGTTCTGGCAGACGGCGTGAGGCCGTGTAGGCCCTGAGGCGTCGCACGCCTCCTCGCCCGGGGTCGACACCCCACACCGGACTGTGGGGTCGACTCTACCCACCCACACCCGATAATCCACAGAGGCTGCAACTCTCTGGGACTCTTGGGGTTTTCCGGACGTGGCACCCGCATTGCTCACTGCGTCGTCGGCTCACACCCCCGAGGCAATGCGTGTCGAAAACGAAATCCTGGGAGCTCTCCCGCCGGAGCGTGCTGCGAGGCGCCGCGGGCGCCGTGCTCGCGCTTCCGTGGCTGGAGGCCATGGCGCCGTCGGTGGCGCGCGCGCAGGCCGCCGGTGGCAAACCCCCGCTGCGCTTCGTGGGCATGTTCCACTCCGCGGGCGTCATCCCGGATCAGTGGTTCCCTACGGCGGAGGGCTCGGGCTACGCGCTGCCCGCGAGCCTCTCCCCGCTGGAGACGGTGAAGGGCGACGTGCTGGTGCTGAGCGGGCTGCGGCTCGGCGCGTGGGACTACTTTGAAAAGACGCACGAGGGCGGCTTCTGGATGATGCTCACCGCCAGCGAGCACATCACCGCGGGCGCCACGGACTCCATCGACCAGGTGATTGCCAGCGCCACCGCCTCGCAGGTGCGCGTGCCGTCGCTCACGCTGAGCGTGGAGAACAACGGCTACTACAACCCGGGCTACCAGGATGCGAATGGTGACGGGTACATCGACCCGAAGACGTCGTCCTACGACGACACGCAGGACCATTGCAGTGGCGGCGAGCAGTGCATGGTCTCCTTCGCCCGGGGCCAGCGCCTGCCCAACGTCTACAACCCGCGCGTGCTCTTCACCCGGCTCTTCGGCTCGCTGACGTCGACGGGGCCCACGGACGCCGAGCGGCGCATCTGGACGTACCGCCGCAGCGTGTTGGATCGCGTGACGTCCCAGGCGAAGTCGCTGCAGGGGAAGCTCGGCCAGGCGGATCAGCTCCGCCTGGACGAGTACCTGTCCGGCATCCGCGCGATTGAGCAGTCCATCCAGAAGGCGGAGCAGGGCAATCCGGCGCCCGCGTGCAGCCCCGGGGCGCAGCCAGTGGGCATCCCCATGGACCGCACCGCGTACGCGGACCTGATGTGCGACCTCATCGTGAAGTCCTTCGAGTGCGATGCCACGCGCGTGGCCACGCTGATGCTCGGCATGTGCGTGAGCCCGATGACCTTCACCGTGAATGGCCGGGCCTTCTCGCACCACGGAGACGCGTCGCACCATGGCAATGACCCGGTGAAGAAGGCCGCCAAGGTGGAGATAGACCGATGGCAGGTGGCGAGGCTCGCGCGCCTCGTGCAGCGGCTGAAGGCAGTGCGCGAGGGGGACGGCACGCTGCTGGACAACGTGGCGGTCTACTACTCGAGCGACATCTCCAACAGCGACTGGCACAACCACTACGACATGCCCGTCATCCTCGCGGGCCGCGCGGGTGGCGCCTTCCGCACCGGGCGTCACGTGCGCGCGCAGGACAAGCGCTGTGGCGACGTCCTGCTGTCCATCCTCCAGGCCTTCGGCATTCCGCGCGGCGGCTTCGGTCCGCTCGCGCAGGGGCCGCTGTCCGGACTGGCGTGAGGGGGAGGGGAACCATGCGCTCATCCACGATTCTGTTCGGACTGCCGCTGCTGCTGATCTCCTGCTCAGGCGAGAAGCCCGCCGGGCCCCCGACGGAGGAGCCCGCCGCGCTCGACTGTTCGGACGGGGCTCATGCCCTGCGCCGTCTCAACCGCGCTGAGTACGACAACACCGTGAGGGATCTGCTCGGCGAGACGGGCCGCCCCGCGTCCACCTTCCCGGCGGACCCCACCGGCACGGGCTTCGACAACGAGGCGAGCCTGCTCAGCGTGTCGCCCGCGCTGGTGGAGGCGTACGAAGCCACCGCGGGCCGCCTCATCGACCAGGCGTGGGCGCGCGACGTGGCCGCGAGCACGTCGGGCGCCGCGGTGCGCATCGAAGCGGAGGCCGCCAGCGCCACCACGGGCGCGGCCGAGGTGAACGGCACCGCGTGGAACCTCTGGTCCAACGGCGACCTGACGGCCACCTTCAACTTCGCGAGGGCAGGGGACTACCAACTGTCCGTGCGCGCGTGGGGCACGCAGGCGCCGCCGGACCCGGTGAAGATGGAGTGGCTGCTGGACGGCACGGTGGTGGCGTCGCTCGACGTGCCCGCCACCACGCCTACGCTCTATACGCGGCAGGTGAAGGTGACGGCGCCCGGGCAGAAGCGCTTCGCCGTGCGCTTCACCAACGACACGTATGACCCGAACACGTCCACGGATCGCAACCTGCTGGTGGACTGGCTGGAGGTGACGGCGCCGGCCCCGACGGGTGGCACGGCCGAGCCGGCCCTGCGCGTGTGTGAGCCGGTCCAGGTGGGCGAGCAGCCGTGCGCGCGGCAGATGGTGGAGCGGCTCGCGCGCCGCGCATGGCGTCGTCCCGCGACGGAAGCAGAAGTGGCGGAGTTGATGGGCGTGTACTCGCTCGTGCGCACCTCGGGAGATGGCTTCGAGCTGGCGACGAAGTTCGCGCTCCGGGGCGTGCTGCTGTCACCGCACTTCCTCTTCCAGGTGGTGGAGACGCCGGCACCGGACTCCGGCAGGCGCGAGCTGAGCAGCCGAGAGCTGGCCTCGCGCCTGTCGTACTTCCTCTGGAGCAGCCAGCCCGACGCGGAGCTGGCCGAGCTGGCGGACGGGGACCGGCTGAAGGACCCGGTGGTGTTGGAGGCGCAGGTGCGGCGCATGCTGAAGGACTCGCGCTCCGAGGCGCTGGTGCAGAACTTCGCGGGACAGTGGCTGGGGCTGCGGCAGGTGGACGGCATCAGCCCGGACCCGGCGCTCTTTCCCAATGTGAATACCGCGCTGAAGCAGGCGATGCGCGAGGAGGGCGAGAGCTTCTTCCGCACCTTCCTCCGCGAGGACCGCAGCGCGCTGGACCTGCTGGACGCGGACTTCACCTTCGTGAACGACAGGCTCGCGGACTACTACGGGCTGCCCCGGCCGGGCTCGGCGTCGGCCTCGCGGGTGGCCGTTGCCAACGGGCGGCGCGGAGGGCTGCTCGCACAGGCGGGGTTGCTGGCGCAGTCGTCGCTCGCCACGCGGACCTCACCGGTGCGCCGGGGGAGGTGGGTGTTGGGGCGGCTGTTGTGCATGGAGCCGCCACCGCCGCCTCCAGGCGTGGAGGCCCTGCCCACGACGCTGCCTCCCGGGGCCACGCTGCGGCAGATCACGGAAGCGCACCGCGCGAATCCCTCGTGCGCGGGGTGCCACAACCTGATGGACCCCATCGGCTTCGGGCTGGAGAACTACGACGCCGCCGGGGCCTGGCGCGAGGTGGACAACGGCTCACCGGTGGACGCGGCGGGCAATTTCCAGGGCGTTGCCTTCCAGGGGCCGAGGCAGCTCGCCACCCTCCTCAAGCAGGACCCCGAGTTCGCGAAGTGCATGAGCCGCAAGGCCCTGGCCTACGGGCTCGGTCGCGAGCTGACGGACGCGGACTGGCCCGTGGTGCGCAGCGTGGACGAGCGCTTCGCCCAGGGAGGACACCGGCTGCCGGAGCTGCTCGTGGCCGTCGCGATGAGCGAGAGCTTCCGCAACCGTTGTCCCGTGCCGGCGGAGCCGTGAATCCAGGCTCGGGTCCGCTCAGGTCGCGGGCTCGAGCCTCAGCCCCAGGGTCTGCGGCACGTATTCCGGTGAACAGCAGTCACACTCGGTCCGAGGACGCGCGGCCGCCGTCGCCTCCAGGTGGACCGGGTGGAAGCCCTCCGCCTGGATGTCGAGGACGTACTCGCCTGCTCCCGAGCCGATGGTGCACAGGATGGTGGTGTCCCCCACTCGGGAGCACTGGCTCTGTGCTCCCGTCACGGTGACGTCGGTCAGGGCCCGGCCCGCCGGTGACGTCACGGTGAGCGACACAGGCGGGTAATAGATTGCCGGACAGATGGCGTTGTCGCAGGTCGTGTCGTCCTCCGCGGCACAGGCGGACAGCAGCAACAACGGGAGCAGCATCAGGCTTCGTGAAGTCATGTCACGCGTGACTGTGCAGGAAGCATTCCCGACGGCGCGCCTCGGGACGCGTGCGTGTCGTGCCTGGAAGTGCCGTGGATTTCCGAGGGCCCGCCGCGTGAATTCCGGGGCCCCTGACGGCTGCGTCAGACCCGGCAGTGCCTCCGCTGCGCGAAGCCCTCGGGGACGGTGCGAGTGACGCATGGCGGATGCCACGGCGCACTTCCGCGAGGAATCCCGCTAGGCTCGCGCGCGATTCCCGGACGGAGGTCACGACGATGCGCGCGGTGGTGTTCCAGCACGAGGAGCATGAGGGAGTCGGCCTGCTGGGGCCGGTGCTGGCGGAGGTGGGCTTCACGCTCGTGAATCGGTTCCGCGCGGTGCGCCGCGAGGACGTGGACGCGGACCTCGTGGTAGTGATGGGCGGCCCCATGGGCGTGTACGAGGCGGACCAGCACCCCTTCCTCCACGACGAGCTGGCGCTGCTCACCGAGCGGCTCGCCAACGAGCGCCCGTGCCTGGGTGTCTGCCTGGGCGCGCAGCTCCTCGCGTCCGCAGCGGGGGCCGAGGTCTTCGCCGGCAAGAATGGCTTCGAGGTGGGCGCCGCCCCCGTCCGCTGGACACAGGACGGGCTGAAGGACCCGGTGATTGCCGGCGTGCGCCCCAAGACGGTGGTGGCGCACTGGCACGGGGACACCTTCAAGCCGGTGCCCGGAGCCACGCTGCTGGCCTCCACGGACCGCTACGCGCAGCAGGCCTTCCGGTTCGGCACGTCCTACGGCTTCCAGTTCCACCTGGAGCTGACCGCCGCGGAGCTGGGGCGCTGGTACGACATCGAGGCGGAGGACCTCCAGCGGCGTGGCAAGGACCTCCAGGAGTTGAAGTCCCAGCTCCCCAAGCTCAAGGCTGCCGAGGCGGAGAACACCGAGCTGCTCCAGCGCCTCGCACGGCACTTCGCGGAGGCGGCCGGGCGCTGACGCTCACTCCTCCACGAAGTCCAGATCGCGGCCGAACGTCTCATCGATGCCGCGCAGGGCCGCGAAGGCGGCCACCAGCGCGGCGCCACCCACCACCAGCGCCGCGCCCTTCAGCCCGAGCGACGGCGTGGCGAGCTGCAACCCCGAGGTGAGCAGCACCGTGGAGCCCCGGATGAAGTTGGGCACCGTGGTGGCCGCCGTGGCGCGCAGGTTGGTGCCGAACTGCTCCGCGGCGATGGTGACGAGCACCGCCATGTACCCGGCGGAGAACCCCAGCGCTCCGCAGCACGCATAGAAGGCCCACAGCGACGTGCTCCCCACCGTGAAGAGCGCCACGGTGGCCAGGGCCCCCAGCCCCAGGAACAGCGCCACGCTGCGCTTGCGGCTCCGGGTGAACTGGCTGAACAGGCCGCTGGCCAGGTCTCCCAGCACCGTGCCCACGTTGCCAATCAGCACCGCGTGCGCCGCCAGCGGGATTTCCTTCATCCCCAGTGCCTTGCCGAACTCGGGCGCGAAGGTGATGAGCACGCCAATCACGAACCAGATGGGCACGCCCACCAGCACCACCGACAGGTAGCGCCGCGCGGACGGGCCCGGCTTCAGCAGCCGAAGGAAGTTGCCCCGCTGCACCGCCTGGTCCTTCAGCGCGGTGAACAGGCGGGGCTCGTGCACGGTCATCCGCAGGCACAGCAGCGCGAAGCCCAGGCCACCGCCAACCATGTACGCCGAGCGCCAGTCCAGCCGGCTGCCCACCAGGGCGGCGGCAATGGCCCCCATCACCCCGTTGGTGGCCACCAGCGTCGTGCCGTATCCGCGGTGCTCCTTGGACATCAACTCGCTGACCAGGGTAATGCCGGCCCCCAGCTCGCCGGCCAGGCCGATGCCCGCCAGCACGCGCAGCAGCGCGTATTGCTCCATCGTCTGCACGAAGCCGTTGGCGAAGTTGGCGGCCGAGTAGAGGAAGATGGAGCCGAACAGCACGGACAGCCGCCCGCGCTTGTCTCCCAGCACGCCCCAGAGGATGCCTCCAGCCAGCATGCCCAGCATCTGCATGTTGAGCAGGCGGACGCCCGCGCTCATCCGCTCGGCCGCCGGCACGCCGATGGCCTCCAGGCTCTGCGCGCGGACCACGCTGAAGATGACCATGTCGTAGATGTCGACGAAGTAGCCCAGCGCGGCGACGACGATGGCCAGGCGGGCGGCCCGCTGGAGGTCGACCGGGACGGAGGTGGCAGTCATGCGCCCATCATTCACCACTCGCGCCCATCCAGAACAGGTGGGGGAGGGCAAGGCCGCCCCGCCGCCTTCGAACCTCCAACGTCGGCTGTGCAACAATCCGTATCATTCAGGTGGGGACATGGTGGGGCCCCGCCCCGGTCGCGCTGGCACCCGGGGGAACGCGGAGTACGGATGGCCTGGTTGAGCAGTCTGGCGGTGTTGATGCTGGCGCAACTCCCGGCGGATGGGGCGACGCAGCTCCAGAAGGTGGACGGGGTGATGCCGACGCTGAGGCGGATGGCGGCGGACCCCGAGCTCATCCAGGCCGTGCTCGCCCAGAATGCGCGGCACGTCCCGCTGGCCACCATCCGCGAGCAGGACGAGACGTGGCGCGCCAGCCCCATGCTCACTCCCTTCAAGCAGCGGGTGCTGGACACCGCGTGCTCTCGCGTCCTGAACCGGTACCGTGAGCGGCTGGGCGTCATCGTGGCCGAGGCCTTCGCCATGGACGAGCAGGGCGCGCTGGTGGGCTCCACGCGGCGCACGTCCGACTACTGGCAGGGGGACGAGGCCAAGTTCCAGGTGCCCTACGCGAAGGGCCAGCCGCTGCGCGAGAAGCCCTTCTTCGACGAATCCTCCCAGGCCTACGTCATCCAGGTCTCCCTCCCGGTGCGCGACGGCGCGCGGACCATCGGCGCAATCACCGTCGGCCTCTCACTCCTGGACCTCTGAACCCTTGCCTCCGCACTCCCCGATGAGACTCCTGGACGGAATGAAGCTGCGCACCCGCCTCACGCTGGCGGTGTCCCTGCTGATTCTCTGCGCCCTGCTGCCCGTCAACCTCTTCCTGCGCTTCTCCACGACGGAGAACCTCCAGCACCAGATTCACGCCATGCTGAAGGTGGAGGCCGAGGGCCTGCGCGACCTGGTCGAGGCGGCGCTCGCCGAGCGCGAGGCCAACGCGCGGAGCTGGTCGGAGGACGCCATCCTCCGCGGCGCGCTGCTGTTCGACACCTTCGAGAAGAGCGACGCGGTGCTCGCCGCGCTCCACAAGCGCCACCCGTCCTTCTCCGGGCTGGTGCTCTTCACCGAGGACGGCCGCGCCGTCTCCGCCAGCGAGCCCGCGCTGCGCGAGGCCTTCGCCGGCCGCACCCAGGACGTGCTCGCGTCGGACTGGTTCCGCGCGGCACGCGAGGGCCGGCTGGACACCCGCGCCCTCACCGAGGTGGACCCCGTGTTCCGCCGCCGGGTGCTGCCGCTCGCGGTACCGGTGCTCAGCCCCATCAGCGGGGCGCACATCGGCGTGCTGCTGGCCGCCTTCGACTGGGACCAGATGGGCACCGTGGTGTCCTCCGCCCTGGAGCGCTCCCAGGGTCGGGGGCATCAGAGCTTCGCGCTGGAGGTGCTCTCCGCCAGTGGGACGACGCTGTACGACTCGCACGAGGCGGGGGTGTCGCGTCCCGCGGATGTCGTCCACGAGGAGGCCATCAATCAGGAGACGGTGAAGGACGTGGGCGACGGCTGGTGCTTCGTGGCCACGGTGGACCCGGACGAGGCCTACGCGCCGCTCCAGCGCGCCGCCACGGTGGCAGTGGCCTTCATGGTGGGGGCGCTGCTCGTCGCCGGCGTGGCCGCGTGGCTGCTGGCGCGGGGAATGACGCGGCCCATCTCCACGCTGAGCGAGGTGGTGGGCCGCATCGTCCGGGACGGAGACCTGACGCAGAAGGTGGAGGTGCCCGCGCGCCGTGACGAAGTGGGCGAACTGGCGAATGCCTTCTCGCAGATGATGAGCCACCTGCGCGAGTCCACCGCCAGCCTGCAGCAGGGCACGCGCGTGCTGGGAGAGACGGTGTCCGAGCTCACCAGCGCCGCCTCCCAGCAGGAGCGCAACCTGACGCGACAGGCCGCCGCGCTCCAGGAGACGCAGGTGACGGCGCAGGAAATCAAGCAGACGTCGATGATGGCGGCGGACCGCTCGCAGACGGTGCTCGGTGCCAGCTCGCGCGCTCGCGAGGTGGGGCAGGCGGGTGAGGCCACCGTCAGCGCCAGCCTCCAGGGCTTCGAGCAACTCCGCGAGCAGGTGGGCCGCGTGGCCGGGAGTATCTCCGAGCTCGCCGAGCGCACGCTGCAGATCGACGGCATCACCCAGACGGTGAAGGACCTGGCGGACCAGTCCAACATGCTGGCGCTCAACGCGGCGATTGAAGCCGTGCGCTCGGGTGAGCATGGCAAGGGCTTTGGCGTGGTCGCGCGCGAGATTCGCAGCCTGGCGGACCAGTCCATCGACTCCACCGGCCGCGTCCGGGAGATCCTCGAGGACATCCGCCGGGGCATCCAGACGACGGTGAGCCTGTCCGAGGAAGGGCAGCGGCGCACCGAGTCGGGCCTGTCCCAGGTGCGCGCCAGCGGCGACAGCCTTCGCGAGCTGTCGAGCATCATCCAGGACAACGCGAACGCCGCTCAGCAGATCGCCGCCGCCGTCACGCAGCAGAACGCGGGCGTCGCGCAGATCTTCACCGCGGTGACGGACCTCTCCCGGATGATGGACGAGACGATGCAGGGCCTGAAGAGCACCCAGCGCGCCACCGAATTGCTGCGCGACGTGGCGCAGCGCATGGACGTCGTGGCCAGCACCTATCGCGTCTGAAGGACACAGCGCGGCCCGCCGGAGCACCGAAGCGGGCCGCGTGGGGTGACGGGCCTCCGTCTACGGAAAAGGCGCGCACGCCCTTCCGCTCAGAAACATTGGGAGACGTCCGTGAACTCGAAGTACGCCGTGGCCCGGCCGTACATATAGACATAGTCGCTGGTGCACTCGCAGTACCACCTGCCCACCTCGTTGATCATCTCCGGCTCGCTGTAGAAGATCCGCGCGTAACTGCGGCCCCCACACGTGGGGAGCGCGTCCTCGCGCGACTCGAGGGTGGACTCCTCCTGCATGTCCGCTCCGGCACCACCGCACCCGGCAACCAGTCCCGCGAGCACCAGTGCACTTCCGATGAAGCGCTTCGCCTGCATGCGTACCTCCTGGAAGACGTTTTCAGAGCTGTAAGGCTTTTCCAGGATAGCACGTTCATTGTCAGAGCCGGGTACCGGGCACCCCGTGGGCTGGCATTCAGCCCACGGAGATGGTGCCTCCGCGCACGACGAAGTCCCGCCGCGTGAAGCGCGCGGCCAGGGCCTCTGGTTGGTCGGCGTAGGAAGTGCCCGCCTCGGCGCTGGGGATGAGGTGGTAGGCGGCCCGCACCTCGTCGGCGCGCACCTCCACCACAGTGAAGCCGTGGGAGTCGGTGTCCACGAAGGCGATGTTCGGGTTGCCCTCGCGCAGGGTGGCGTCCTGCTCGGTGACGACGTACCGGTACACCGCGGAGCCAGGAGGGAAGCCCGCGGCCGCCACCTGTTCGCCGGCCTCCTCCTTCACCGACGCGGAGGAAATGGCCGGTGCGGTGAGGGCGGGCACGCCCACCTCCACGGAGGCGAAGGCCGCGTGGATGTCCCCGGACACCACGACCGTCCGGTCCGAGGTGCGTCCGCGCAACTCTCCCAACAGCCGGGCCCGCTCCTGCGGGAAGCCGTCCCACTGGTCCACGTCGAAGTAGTAGCGGTTGCGCACCGTCGCGGGCTCCACGTCCGGCTTGTTGCTCAAGTCCCACACCATGGAGGTGGGCGACACGGAGCTGACCAGCACCTTCCACGTCTGCGCGCCGGCCGCCGCGTCCAGCACGAAGGCGGACTGCTCGGCGCCCAGGGCGTTCTGCGCCTCGCCGCCCGTGGCGATGTCGCGCGCCGCCGCGTACACGTCGTAGGTGTCCTTCACCACCACGTAGCGCGAACCCAGCCGCGAGAAGAGGTCCGTCTTCCCGATATGGACGAAGCCGAGGCCCCGGGGCTTGTCCGTGGGGGAGATGGGCGCCCGGCCCGCCTGGGCGAGCACCGGGTTGACGTACGCGAGCGCCGCGGGGCCCTGCACCACGGCCGCCGCGCGGGCCTCCGCTTCCGACTGCGTCAGCCCCGCCGCCACCGCGAGCTGCGTGTACGCCAGCCGGAGGATGCCCTTCGCCTCCGCGTACTCCGGCGCGTTGATGTCCACATACGCGAAGGTGTCCGCCGTGAAGGCCCCCGCCACGCCCAGGGCCGTCAGCGTCGCCGCGTCCACTGCCACCGTAGCGGGCCAGGCGTCCTCCGGGACGAGGTGGTCCGGGCGCCGGCTGCGGTAGTCGGTGACGATGAGGCGCAGCGCTGTTCCGAAGTCGAAGCTGCGCCAGATGTGCGAGTCCGGGTAGAGCTGCGTCGCGTCCAGGTTCACCGCGCCCTCGGGCGCATCATCGGGGTCCAGCGGGACGTACTCGAAGAAGGCCAGCTCCGCGTTGCGGCGGCGCTCCGGCTCGCTCTCGTCCTGGCGCCCGTCGGTGTAGTTGGCGTGCGCGTCCCACGAGTCGTCGGAGAACTCGTGGTCATCCCAGGTGACGATGAAGGGGTAGCGCTCGTGCACCTGCTGGAGGAACGGGTCCGAGCGGTACGTCCGGTAGAGGTCGCGGTAGTTGGACAGCGACGCGGCCGCGAGCACCGTGCCCGCGGAGCTGGCCAGCCGCAGGGCACCGTCCGGCTCGGTGAAGCTCACCTGGCGCGTGCTCCCGGGCAGGGCCGCTTCCAGGGTGGTCTCGTAGACGTAGTCCCCGAGGAAGACGACGAAGTCCAGGTCCTCGTCGAGCTGCACCAGGCGCTGCCAGGTGTTGTAGTAGCGGCCGTTGTAGTTCTGGCAGTTGGCCACCACGAAGCGCACCGGTGTGTCCGTGCCGGCGTCCGGGGCGGTGCGGGTGCGGCCCACGGGCGAGGCGACGCGCCGGTCGTTCTTCTCCTGGAGGAACCGGTAGAAGTACGTCGTGCGCGGCACCAGGCCCGTCACCTTCACCTTGACGACGTGGTCATGCGCCGACGTGACGGTGACGCCCGTCAGCGCCAGGACGCGCTGGGTGAAGCCTTCATCCGTGGCGACCTGGAGGGTGAGTGTCACATCCGCGTCGGCGTTGCCGGGGTCCATGCCTCGCGTCCAGAGCACCACGCTGGTGGGGCGCGGGTCCCCGGACGCGACGGACTGCGGGTAGAAGGTACGATCCTCGATGATGGGGAGGTCGTCGTCGTCATCGTCGGAGCACCCGAAGGCCGTGCTCGCGGCCACGGCGGCCAGGCACTTCAGGACGGTACGGCGGTCCAGGACTCGCGGCATGGCGTGGCTCCTCGGCGCACCGGGAGGATGGCTCCCGGAGAACGCGCGAGGTTACGAGCCACGGAGCCACGCTCCATCGGACGCGGGGCTGCCCGTCCCGTCCGCTTCCCGGCAGCACGGCCCGGCGGCGGGGCAGGGGGAGTCCCTGCCGGGCAGCGGCTTCGGCGAGTCACTGACGGATTCGGATCTCGCGCGTCTGCGGCTGGCCGGAGCTGTCGTAGACGGTCTCCTGGAAGGTGACCTCGGAGTCACCGATGTGCTTGACGCGGGCGGAGGCTTCCTTGACCTCCATGCCCTGCTTCACCACCAGCTCGCGCCCGTCCGGGAACTGGAGGATGGCGTGGCGCGTCTTCCCGCTCGCGAGCGTCCCCTTGAGCAGCAGCTCACCCGCGCTGAGTGTGGTGGTCGCCACCGGCGAGAAGCGGACCGGAGGGGCCATCTTCGTCTCGGCGGGGGGCTCGTAGTAGGTGCCCTCCTCGACCTTCGCCAGCCGGGCCATGAGCCGTCCGTAGAAGCTCTTCACCTCCTTGTTCAGCGCGGAGACGCTGGTGTTGTAGCGCATGCGCTGGTTGGCGAGCCGGTCCTCCGTCTCGGCGAGCTGCCGCATCATCTCGGTGAAGTGGGTGTCGGCCTTGAGGTTCGGGTGGAGCTGTCCGAAGAGCGAGAGGCTGCGCAGCTGCCGCTCCGCCTCGTAGGACGCCTGGATCTTCTGGGGAATGGTGGAGGCGCGGGTGTATCCGCTGTAGGCCTGCGCCACTTCTTCCAGGGTGGACTTCTCGTGGCCCGCGTAGCCCTTCACCGTCGCGACCAGGCGCGGGAGCAGGTCGTACCGGCGATTCAACAGCACGTCGATCTGCGCCCACTCACGGTAGGTGTCCTCGCGCAGGCGCACCAGCTCGTCGTATCGGGACACGAACGGCCGGCCGGCAATGACGGCCACCACCACCACCGCGAGAAACACGAGCAGCTTCTTCATCGGTTGGAGCTCCTCCCCCTTCACGGCGCGAGTCTCCGGCCGGCGTGTGCTTCCGCACGGGCTCATTATGGAGAAGTCGTCCGGTGATTGCATGGGGTGGCGCCTGACTCGGAGCCACCGCCGGAAGGGGGAGGGCAGCCAGGCTGGCGCTACGAGCGGCCCTTGCGCTCGTCCACGGAGGAGATGTCCGCGTCGTTGCCCTCACCACCCGCGGTGCCGTCCGCGCCGTAGGAGATGATGACCGGCTTGCCGCCCTCGTTGATGTACACGTAGTCGTTGTTCCACGGGTCCCTGGGCATCACGTCCAGCGCCTGCGACTCCACCAGCGCATTCAGCCCGGAGGCCGTGTCCGGGTACTTCCCCTTCTGCGTGTAGAAGATCTTCATCGCGCCCTGGATGTTCTTGATGTCCAGCGCGGCGCGATCCCTCCGGGCCGATTCCAACATGGGAATCACGGAGACACCCACCGCCGCGGCGATGAGGCCGAGGATGGTGATGACCACCATGATTTCGATGAGCGTCATTCCGCGATTCCGACGGCGCTGCTGCTTCGACTTGTTCTGGTTCATGACTGTTCCGCACCCCTCGTGACGTTCTGTCAGGCCACCGCGTCGCCCCGATGTCGCGCTGTCGTGAAGCCCCCTGGCTCCGACGCATGGCGCTGCCTGAGGACCCCTCCACCGGCCATCAGTGGCGGGCCCGGGAGTGCGTCAGTGCAGGCGGCGTGCCCGGCCGTTTCGAGAGGCCCGGGAATATCCGCGGCGGCTCTCGTTCAATGGCCGTAGCCCCACCACACCTCCCTCGGAAAATCCCATGAAGAACCACTTCCTCGCCTCGGCCGCCAGCGGCCTGATGGCCCTGAGCACCCTTGCGCCCTCGTTCGTCCACGCGGCCTGCGACATCGACAGCGCGGCGCAGACCGCCCCCGCGGCGACCTCCAACAACTGGTACCACCGCATCGACGGGGCGGGGAACGTCGCCGCTTCGCACCCGGACGGCTACTACCCCATCAGCTCCGCCAGCATGGTGAACCGCGGCGCATGGCTCGACGCGACGGTGGCGCGCATGCCCGTCTACAAGCCGTTCCGCGAGAGCGCGGTGCAGACCGTGACGGGCTGGATGTACGGCGCCAACTCGCGCCACAACGCGCTGGACTACGCCAACGGCGGCGCCAGCTTCCGCGTGGACGCGGTGGCGGACGGCGTGGTGCTGTGGGTGGGCTACATGCCCAGCCCGGGCAACGTCGTCATCGTCGAGCACACCGCGAAGGACGGCTCCAAGTTCCGCACCGTCTATCACCACCTGCGCGACGGCCGGGACGAGGACATCGCCCGCGCCCGCCTGACGAAGACGTATTACGAGAACGGCAACGGCGCCGGCTCCTTCGCGACGGCGGACGCCGCGTGGAAGAACTACCAGAACCAGGCGGACGCGGACGGCAAGGCCCTGGCCAACGGCGTGACGTCCGCGCAGCTCACCGCGATTGAAGCGCGCTGGGGCACGCCGTCGCAGGGCATTCTGGTCAGCGAGGGCCAGACGGTGAAGGCGGGGCAGCAGATCGGCATGGCCGGGCTCACCGGCGCGCACGGGATGAACAGCTCCATCACCAACACGCACCTGCACATCATGTTCGCGCGCCCCGCGGAGCACTGGGTGGGCGGAGTGAAGAAGAACCTGTGGACGTTCTTCGACCCGTACGGCCTCTACGCGCTCAGCGCGTCCTGCTACCAGACGGAGTACCCGACGGGGCAGGGCGGCCAGGCCGACCAGCACGCCGCGCACTATGCGCCCTTCTTCCAGGACTTCGCCGGGCTGGACTCGGGGAAGTTCCAGCAGGGCTTCAACTACTTCGCGTCCTTCGGTTGGTTCCCCTCCACGCTCGCCACCGAGTCGAGCGGCTGGACGTGGAAGATGGGCGGCTCGTTCCAATACAACCCGTCCGCGCCCGTCACGCGCACCTTCCGCACCTTCGCGCAGCACCAGTCGGACGCGGACACGTGGATTCCGCTCGGCTGGCGCCCGGACAAGGTCGTGGGCATGACGGCGCCGGACGAGGCCCGCTTCACCGCCATCTACGCGCCCATCACCACCGGCTTCATCGCCCGGCACAAGATGACGCCGAGCTGGTTCGGCACGCAGATCAACGACAACTACAACGCGGGCTACCTCATCACGGACGCCTCGGCGTACCTGGACGCGGGCCAGCTCTTCTTCACCGGCACGTGGGTGAAGCAGCCGGGAGTGACGGCGCAGTACGCCTACCAGGGCATGACGGAGACCTCCCTGTGGGACACGGATGACACCCTGAAGGCCTCGGGCTTCAAGATGGTCAGTGTGCAGAAGTACTGGCACCCGGGTCTGGGGGAGCGCTACCAGGCCATCTGGCACGTCACGTCGAAGACGCTGGTTCCCTTCATCGACCTCACCCCGGACCAGTTCCGCAGCTACCGCGACCTCTACGCGGGCCTGTTCAACTACCGCGTCCGCCACGTCACCGCGTACGGCGGCAGGTACGGCGTCATCTTCGAGAAGTAGGCCCCGCTGAAACATGAGACATGTCTCGGCCCGGCCCGGGTCCGCGAGGACCGGGGCCGGGTCGTAGCGATTCCAGGGGGTTGAGGGGAGGGGCTTGAGCAACTAACGGGTTCTTTCAAGAATCCGGACCTCGTGCGTCTAGTCTTCAACGAGGGGGGGAACATGGCGCCGACGTATGACGCGCTGGTCATCGGCACCGGCTTCGGGGGAGCCGTGGCCGCCTGCCGGCTGGCCCAGGCGGGGCTCTCCGTGCGGGTGCTGGAGCGAGGGCTGCGCTATCCCAAGGGCGGCTTTCCGCGCGACTGGGACAACCCGCTCAACGGCTGGCTGTGGAAGCACGGGCAGGGCCTGTTCGACGTGAAGCTCATGCAGGGGATGAGCATCGTTCAAGCGGCGGGCTACGGCGGGGGCTCGCTCATCTACGCCAACGTCCACCTGCGTCCGCCCGCGGAGACCTTCGCCACCGACTGGCCCGAGGGCTACAGCCGCGAGTCGTTGGATCCGTACTTCGATCTGGTGGCGCACATGCTCGACTTGCAGCCCATCACCGCGTCCGCGCGGGGGCTGCCCACCAAGACGCAGCGGATGAAGGACGTGGCGCGCCAGCTCGGACGGGAGGCGCAGTTCTTCTACCCGGACCTCGCCGTCCGCTTCGCTCCCGCGGGCGAGGCACTCCCGAACAAGTTCGGCGTGCACCAGGAGGGCTGCAACTACTGCGGCGAGTGCGACATCGGCTGCAACGTCCGCGCGAAGAACACGCTGGACCTCAACTACCTGGCCGTCGCGGAGCAGCGCGGCGCCGAGGTCACCACCCAGGCCGAGGCCACGCGCATCGAGCCGCTGTCGCCGGAGGGCTACCGCGTCACCTTCGTCGACCATGGCGCGGGCGCCGTCGTGCGCACCGTGGACGCGCGTCGCGTCTTCCTGTGCGCGGGCGCGGTGAACACCACGGAGTTGCTGCTGCGCTGCCGGGACGAGTGGGGGACGCTGCCCCGCCTGGGCGAGAAGCTGGGCTGCCGCTACTCGGCCAACGGGGACTTCCTCGCCTTCGCGCTGGAGACGCGCGAGCTGTGGGACCCGTCGGAGGGGCCCACGATTACCACCAGCATGGTGGTGGACCAGGGGCAGGGGAAGGACAAGACGTGGTTCCTCTTCCAGGAGGGCGGGCACCCGGGACAGGTGGCCGGCATCCTCCAGGCGATGGACCCGGGCCGGGACCTGAAGGTGCCGGTGGACCTGCTCCAGAAGGAATTGGTGAAGGCGCTGCGCAAGCGCTCGCGGGCGGCGGCGTCCATGGAGGGCGAGCGCGGGCGCTTCCAGGCCGTGTTCCTGGCCATGGGGCGTGACAGGGCCAATGGAAGGCTGGCGCTGCGCCCGCTCACGGGAGAGCTGGAGGCGCGCTGGGACGTGCCCTCCAACCTGCCGCTGTACCGGACGCAGGAGCAGCTCTGCCAGGACATCGCCCGGGCGCTGGGCGCGCGCGCCGTCTACAACCCGCTGTGGGAGCGGCTGCACATCCCCGTCTCGGTGCACAACCTGGGCGGCTGCGCCATGTCCGAGGCGCCCGCGTACGGCGTGCTCAAGCCCGACGGCCAGGTTCACAACTACCCTGGCCTGTATGTCCTCGACGGTGCCGCGCTGCCGTCCAGCACCGGCGTCAACCCTTCGTCCACCATCGCCGCGGTGGCCGAGCGCAACGTGGAGCGCGCCATCCGCGACGCCCTGGGCAACCCCGGCTGGGTGGCCCCGGAGCGCGCCCCCATGGAGCCGCAGCCCTTCCGCGCGGGGCTGCGCTTCTCCCCGGAACCGCAACCGGCACGCGTGGTGCCAAGAGAGGACCCGATGAGGACGGTGGTGATTCCCGAGGGTGGCACGGTGCCGTCGCCCACGCCGGTGGTGGGCCTGCGCTTCACGGAGCGGATGCGCGGCTTCCACGCGCCGGGGCATGTACCGGCGGACGACTTCACGGGCGCGGAGAAGGCCGGGAAGCGGGCAGGGCAACTGGCGGAGTTCGTCATCACCATCACCCTGCCGAGCCTGGACCGCTTCCTCGCGGAGAAGGCCCACGGCGGCATCGTCCAGGGCACGGTGCACGTCAACGGCCTCACGCCACCCGAGGGCGCGGACGTCGTGAACGGCGTCTTCAACCTCTTCGTGGACACCGACAGCTTCAATGAGCGGCGCATGCTCTACCTGCTGCCCTTCACCGGCGCGGACGGCCAGGCGTACGTCCTCGACGGGTACAAGGAGGTGCGGGACGACGACGGCTTCGACATGTGGAACGACACCTCCACGCTCTACACCGTCATCCGTCGGGGCACGGAGCGGGACTCGCCCGTGGTGTCCAGCGGCATCATCCGCCTGCACCTGCCGGACTTCCTGCAGCAACTCACGACCTTCGCCGTGCTGGGCACGGAGTCGCCCGTGGCGAAGGCGGACGCGCTGCGGCGCTTCGGGAAGATGTTCATGGGCCACCTCTGGGACGTCTTCGCCCGCACGAAGCTGGAATAGGAGAAGCGCACCTTGGCGACGGCGACGCGGTACGACGCGGTGGTGGTGGGCTCGGGTTTCGGGGGCTCCATCAGCGCCCTGCGGCTGGCGCAGGCGGGGAAGTCCGTGGCGGTGCTCGAGCGCGGCCGCAGGTACCGGCCCGGGGAGTTCCCCCGCGACGTGACTCGCGCGGACGAGCTGCTCTGGCGCCACCCGTCGCGGCAGGAGGCGCAGGGGTTGTACGACGTGCGCTTCCTGTCCGGCATCGGCACGGTGACGGCGAGCGGGGTGGGCGGGGGCTCGCTCATCTACGCCAACATCCACGTGCGGCCGGACGCCGCCATCTTCGAGGACCCGCGCTGGCCGACGCGCTACAGCCGCGCCTCGCTGGAGCCGTATTTCGACAAGGTGGCCCGGGAGCTGCGGCTGGAGCCCGTGCCCGCGTCGCTGGACCTGCGCAAGCGCGACCTCTTCAAGCGCGCGGCGCAGCGGATGGGCCGCGCGACGTTCGACCCGCCAGAGGCGGTGGCCTGGACGGAGCCTCCCGGCCCGGGGCGGAAGATCTGCCAGCTGTGCGCGGAGTGTGAGTTCGGCTGCCAGCACGGCGCGAAGAACACGATGGACCAGACGTACCTGGCGCGGGCGGAGGCGCTGGGGGCCACGGTGTGGCCGCGCACGCTCGTCTCGCACGTGGAGCCGGCGCCGGGTGGCGGCTACCGGGTGCACTGCCAGGATTTGGCGACGGGGGAGCGGCGGACGGTGGAGGGCTCGCGCGTGGTGCTGGCGGCGGGCACGCTGGGGACGGTGGAATTGCTGCTGCGCAGCCGGGACGGGGCGAAGACCCTGCCCCGGGTGAGCAAGCGGCTGGGGCACGGGTACTCGGGCAATGGAGACTTCCTGGGCTCGCTGCAGAACGCGCGCGAGGACATCCTCCCGTGGGTGGGCCCGGACGTGGCCACGGTGATGCGCTTCACGGACGAGGCGCCGCGCTTCACGCTGGTGACGGCGACCTTCAACCAGCCCGCGACGCGGGTGCTGGCGGGCATGGGGCAGCCTCGGTTGGGGCCGTTCCAGGGCATCGGCTATCCCCTGTGGACCTTCCTGGGGCCGCTCGTCCACAAGGCCTTCGCGAAGGGGCTGCTCAGCAAGCCGATGAGCAACCGCGTGGATCCAGCGCGCACGTCCAACCTCTTCGGCATCGGCCAGGACAACGCCAACGGACGCATGGGGCTCAAGGGTGGCCGGCTGGACGTGGAGTGGAACTACGCCGGGGAGAACGCGGAGCTGGTGAAGCGCATGTCCGCGGCGATGCTGGAGCTGGCGTCGCAGTACGGCGGCACGTACGCGCCGCTGGTGACGTGGCAGTTGTTCAAGCGGCCCTTCACGGTGCACTCGCTGGGCGGGGCGCACCTGGCGGACTCGCCCGAGCGCGGCGTCGTCTCCACCGAGGGCGAGGTCTTCAACTATCCGGGCCTCCATGTCGCGGACGGCTCCGTCATTCCCACGGCCATCGGCTTCCACCCGGTGATGACCATCAGCGCGGTGGCCGAGCGCATCGCCGAAGCCGTGGCCCACGGCTTCTGACCCCGTTTCGTGACTTCGAGGAGATGACCATGGACACGCTTCCACCGGCACAGCGGCACGACTTCAAGACGGGCGACGGCGTCCCGCTATGGCTCACCCGCTACCAGGGAGGGGCGAAGGGGCCGGTGCTGCTGGTGCACGGGGCAGGGGTGTGGAGCGGCATGTTCATGCTGCCCACGCTGAAGGAGAACTTCGTCCAGTTCCTGGTGCGCCATGGCTACGACACGTGGCTGCTGGACTGGCGCGCGAGCGTGGAGCTGCCGCTGCGCCAGTTCACCCTGGACGAGGCAGCCGAGCACGACATGCCGGCCGCGGTGCGCAAGATGCTGGAGGTGACGAAGGCGGGCTCGGTGCAGGCGGTGGTGCACTGCGCGGGCTCGGGGGCGTTCTTCATGTCGATGGCGGCCGGACACCTGCCGGACGTGCGCAGCGTGGTGGCGTCACAGGTGGCGCTGCACCACATCGTCCCGCCGGCGACGCAGCTCAAGGCGATGCTGCGGCTGCCGGAGGCGCTGGACGTGGCGCTCGACTACCTGTCGCCGGACGAGGACCCTCAGAATCCCGTGTGGCAGGCGGCGTTCGGGAAGTTCTCGGACCTGCTGAGCCACGAGTGTGACAGCACGGTGTGTCACCGGCTGACGTTCATGTACGGGCACCTGTACAAGCACGCGCGGCTCAACCGCGAGACGCATGACAGGTTGGAGGAGCAGTTCGGCCCCTGCAACATGCTGACGTTCCGCCACCTGGCGCAGATGGCGCGCGCAGGGCACGCGGTGGGGTTCGATTACGGCAAGGAGGAGAACCTCCGTCGGTACGGCCATGAGAAGCCGCCGTCCTACCTCCGGCCCGAGCACCTGCGGCGGCCGATCACCTTCCTGTCCGGAGAGCAGAACGGCACGTACCTGCCCGCATCCACGGAGCTGACGTACGAGTGGCTGCGCGAGGAGAACGGGACGAAGTGGTACCAGCGCAAGGTGCTGGAGGGGTACGGCCACCTGGACACGTTCATGGGCAGCACGGCGGCGCGAGACACGTACCCGCTGGTGCTGGACGCGCTGGAGGCCACGAGGTGAGGTGGCCTTGCGCGGGGGGCTCACTCAGGTGCAGCTCTTCGCGCGCTCGTTGCACTGGTTGACGCAGCCAGGCGTGTCGAAGTCCGTCTCGGTGCTCTGTGGCTTGTTGCTGGCGGGCCCCTCCGGGAAGCGGTTGGAGGCCCGGGGCGGCGGCTGACACAAGTCGAGGCAGGCGTTGTAGTCGTTGCGGCACGGCTCCGACATGCCCGACGTGTTCAGCGTGGCGCAGCCGAGCTGCGCCCCCGTCAGCAACGCGAGTGCGAGTGTGAGTCTCATCCTCGCCATCCTAACCGATGACGAATCGCCGCCGTCCCAGCACCCCGCCGTCCATCTCCACCACGTCGCCCGGCTTCAGCATCCGCGGGTTGCGCGCATGGGCCCTCAGCGCGGCGGACAGCCTCGCGCCCGCCGGCAGCAGCGCGCCCACCTTCCGCTTCCACGAGGGCACGGTGAAGGCCACGCCCGACGGCGTCCCGGTGAGCACGACGTCTCCCTTCTCCAGCACACCCGAGGAGGCCGCCCGAGCCGCCTGGAGCAGCAGCTCGCGCGGCGACAGGCTGAGGTCCATCGTCCGGCCATGCTGGCGCGGCTCGCCATTCACGGTGAGGGACAGCGTCACGTCCAGGCATGCCGCTGGCTGGGGCGTCTCCGGCACCCAGAGCAGCGGCCCCGGCACGAGGAACCCCGGGAAGCTCTTCGCCGCGCACCAGAACGCCATCCGGTCCGGCCGGCCCTCGCCCAGCACCTGCACCGAGCGCGCCGTCACGTCGTTGGCGAGGAAGTATCCAATGGGCGGCGCGAAGCCGGGCCGCTCCAGGTCCGTGGCGCGTGCGTCCTCCAGCAGGAGCAGGCCCAGCTCCACCTCATAGTCCAGCAGCGGCGGCAGCGCGGAGGACCGCGACGTCAGCGAGGCCACCAGCCGCGCGTCCAGCCGCTCCACGGCCATCATCAGCGCGTCGTGCGTGGGGCTCTTCACCGTGTCGCCTTCGTGCAGCAGCGACGACGGGTCCTTGGTGAAGATGGCCGGGCCGTCCGCCTCGCCGCCCGTCTCGTTGATGTGCGCCGCGTACGTGAGGCCGAGCGCATGGACGTGCCGGGGCGCCAGCTCGAGCGGGACGAGCCTCCCCGGCGTCCGATTCGGATTCAGCGCCCGCATGATCGCGGGCTGTGCCTCGGGAAGCCTGCGCAGCCTCACAGTCCCTCCACGGCGCCACGGGACGCGGGCTCGTCGAGCGACGTGCCATCCCAGCCGATGTAGCGCACGCCCTCCAGTGGCTCGGGGGCATGGAACTCCACCGCGCCCACCGCCGAGGTGAGCCGGCCATTCGGGCGCCACGCGGCGAAGGGGTGGGGGCGGGTGAACAGCTCCACCTCGCAGTTGGCCACGTCGCTCTGCGCCACGTGGACGTCCCAGCCCGTCGGGTCCCGATACGCGTACCCCGCCAGCGTCCTCGGGTCACACCACGCGCGGCCCTTCATGGAGGCCGTGGCGGACGTCGCCTCGAAGCGCAGCTCACCCGCGCGAGGCACCTCCATGCGGGTGAAGAACAGTCCTGGCACCTCGTGGAACGCGTGTGAGCGCTGCGCGGTGCGCAGGTAGATGGGCGTGAGGCGGGGAGGGAAGCCGCCTCGCTTCGGCAGCACGGAGAGCGCCTCCAGGGAGGCCTTCGGGTCCTCGTTGAAGACGGGGACGTACAGCCACGTCAGCTCCTCGATGCGCCGGTGGCCCCAGAGGTGCTTCTGCAGGCCCGGCGCACCCCGGACGTCGTACCGCCGGCCGTCCACCGTGACGGTGCCGGTGAACGCGACGTCGTCGCAGGCGTGCGCCACGTGCGTGGTGAGCGGTAGCAGGTCCGTGCCCCTCGGCGCGCGGCGCACCGCCGAGGACGTCTCCGGCGAGAAGCGCAAATCCCAGTCGATGGAGTGCCCGCCCGACGCCACCCGTCCGTGGACCCGGCCCGGCCCCAGCTCCGAGTCACCGATGCGGATGCCGAAGCGCCCCGGGGTGCCGGCGCTGAACTCGGAGATGGGGTGGAGGGACTTCAGCGCCACCGTGGGCGTGGGCGAGGCGCTGTCGAAGGCGGCGGCCCACACGGTGGCGCGGGGCTTCCCGGGCGCGCCGGGGGCGGGGGTGAAGAGGGTGTAGCGCAGCCACCAGGCGCGCTCCCCGTTCAGGTCGAGCACCACCAGGAACCAGATCTCGAAGAACCCTGGCTGGCCCTTCCAGCGCGGCAGGTTGGCGCGCTCGCTCGACGGCATATCGTCCCCCTCATGGACGGCCACTGCGCCGGCCGAGGCCCAACGCTCGCAGAGGCACGGTGTTCCCGGCAAGCCGTGTCAGCGGCCCGCCTCGTTCCAGATGACCCGGTAGGTGGCGCTGTCCGCGTCGAACCGGCTCACCTCCACCGTGGTCGCGGGGGCGCCCGCGGCGCGTCCCATGGCCAGCATCACCCCCTGCTTGAAGTACCGCAGCGCGCCGGGCTCGTTGAGCCACACCTCGGCCTCGTTCGGGCCGCGCTCGGTGATGCGCACCTCGGTGTAGTTGTTGCTCGTACGGAAGCCGTGCTGGGCCTTCCAGAGCATCCGCCAGGGCCCCAACAGCTTCATCACCCCGAGCAGGGCGCGCCCCATCATGGTGTCGCGGTAGCCATCAATCATCCGCTCGCCGAGCAGCCGCCACGCCACCGCCTCGGTTTCCTCCGGGTGCAGGGCCTTCGCCGTCAGCGCCACGCAGCGGATCCACGTCTCCAGCGTGTACGCGGGGAGCAGCGGCCGGTCCAGGTCCAGTCCCTCCATCCGCAGCTGCTCCTTGAGCAGCGGGGACACCCGCCCGGTCAGTCCCCGGACGAAGAGTCCCTCGACGATGGGTGGGAAGACGAGTCGCTCGGCCATGCGGGGCATTCCTCCCCGGCCCGCCCCGTCGGGTCAAGTGCTACGGACACGAGGCTGTGCGGCTCGAACGGGGCCGGAGGCCCTACCTGGCGCTGGTGGGACAGCGTCCCTCGGGCCTGAGGGGCACGGCCCACAGCCGCCGGGTGCCCTGGCCATTGACGGCCGTGAAGGCCAGGTCCCAGCCCGAGCGCACGAAGCCCCTCGGCCACGCATCGAGCGCCCCGGCCGCCACGTCGTCGAGCGGCACCGTCACCCCGGTGGTGCCCTTGCTCATCCAGGCCTCCCGTCCGCGCTTTGAAGTCTGTGCGCTGAAGAAGAGGTTCCCCTGGAGGGCCGTCAGCCGCTCGGGGAAGGAGCCCGCCGCGCCGGGCTCCAGGTCCGTGACGAGGCGTGTCCCCGCGACGGTGCCATCGCTCACCCACGGCTCGCGCCCGTGCGGGCCGTCATCCGCGGAGAAGTAGAGGTGGCTCCCGAGCACGGTGAGCTCGCCGGGCGAGGAGCCCCCGGCTCCGGTGCGGATGTCCTTCACCCGCCACGTTCCCTTGCGGGTGCCATCGCTCCGCCACAACTCCACGTCCTCGCCCTCCATGTCCGTGGACGCCGCGAAGTAGAGCTTCCCGCCCAGTGCCCGCATCTCGCCCGTGGACGCGAAGTCCGCGATGAGCAGGGGCGGGCCTCCGTCCGTCACCATCAGGTGGACGTTGTGGCCGTGCAGATCGCCCATGACGAAGTACACGCGGCGGCCCGCGGCCGTGGGCCCCCCGAGGACGGCGCCCTCGCTCGACATGCGCATCAGCTCGACGGGGGCGGCGCCCGAGGAGAGCCGCATCACCGCCGTGTAGAACATCTGGACCTGGGCGATGAAGTAGAGCGAGCCATCTCCGCCGCGCGCCAGCCGGTCCGGGTTGGTGCCCTCGGGCCCCGGCTCGATGTCCGCGACGAGCACGGTGCCGGAGGCGGTGCCGTCACTCGTCCAGAGCTCGCGCCCGTGCGCCTCGTCACCCGCGGCGAAGTAGAGCCGGCCCTGGTGCTCGAAGAACGAGCCCGGGAAGGAGCCCGTCGGTCCGGACCAGACGTCCATCACCATGTGGGTGCCGGAGACGGTGCCGTCGCTCGTCCACAGCTCGCGCCCATGGGCGTCGTCCTCGGCGGCGAAGAAGACGCGCTCGCCCACCCGGATGAGCTGCGTGGGCGGCATGCCGGTGGGCCCCGGGAGGAAGTCCTTCACCTTGAACGTCCCCGTGCCCTGCGTGCCGCTGCTCACCCACAGCGCATGCCCGGTCGTGTCGTCGCCCGCGACGAAGAAGAGACGCCCGCCGGCATGCACGGGCTCGCGCGCGTCCAGGTCGCTGTCCGCGAGGGCGGGGCCGAGCGAGACGGGGGTCAAGTCACACGGCTCCCACGTCGAGGCCTCCTGCGCGGAGACGCTTCCGGCTTCTGTCTCGTCCCGGGGGGAGGCCGTGGGCTCGGTGCAGCCGGGGAGCAACGCCAGCACCAGGGGGAGGGCACGCCAGCGTCTCATGGAAGACCTCGACAGGCGGGGGGACGGACAG
The DNA here is from genome assembly GCF_026626705.1 of Pyxidicoccus sp. MSG2. Lineage (NCBI taxonomy): Bacteria > Pseudomonadati > Myxococcota > Myxococcia > Myxococcales > Myxococcaceae > Pyxidicoccus > Pyxidicoccus sp. MSG2. The sequence continues at coordinate 12,230,627 of NZ_JAPNKC010000001.1, read as the reverse complement.
GCGGAATCTGGCCGCCTTCGGGCCCACGCCTACCCGTGCCGGAGGAGGGGACGCCCCGCCTGCGCGCGACAGTCGTGGCGTCAGGGACGGACAGTTCCCTGGACGCGAGGACCGATTGGCTCACGCCAGACGCCTCTTAGGTTCTGCCCCCTGCCGTTGGCAGCACCGACCTGGAGGCCGCAATGTCGTGGAGCACTCCCTTGCCCTGGCTACGAGGCCTCGTGGCCGTCCTCTCCGGAGTCCTCCTGCTGGCCGGCCCGGCCCGGGCGCAGACGGCGGCGTCGGACGTGGGCGCCTGGTCCAGCGTCATGTCATGGCCCATCACCGCCACGCACGCGAGCCTGCAGCCGGATGGACGGGTGATGTTCTTCGGCGAGTTCGACGAGGGGGACGACCCGCCCCGGCGATGGGACCCCGCCACCAATGCCGTCACGTCGTTGGCACGCCCGGGGTACAACATCTTCTGCGCGGGCCACTCGTACCTCGCGGATGGTCGGCTGCTCATCACCGGCGGGCACATCGAGAGCCACGTCGGACTGAGGGATGCGAGCCTGTACAACACGGCCACGGGGGCGTGGACGCACCTGCCGGACATGAACGCGGGGCGCTGGTACCCGACGAACACGACGCTCGCGAACGGGGACGTCATGGTGCTCTCCGGCGAGATCAACGGCTCGGGCGACATCAACGAACTGCCGCAGCGCTACCTGGCGGGCAGCAAGACGTGGCGGAACATGACGGGGGCCCGGCTCAAGCTGCCGTACTACCCGCGCATGTTCCTGGCGCCGGACGGGCGGCTCTTCTACGCGGGGCCGCAGCGCGCGTCGCGGTGGATGAACACGTCGGGGACGGGCTCATGGTCCTCGGGGCCCTCCAGCAGCTTCGGCACGCGGAGCTACGGGCCCGCGGTCATCCTCGACGGCCGGGTGTTCCTCATCGGTGGGGGAGACCCGCCCACTGCGACGGTGGAGACCATCGACCTGAATGCGTCCTCGCCGTCCTGGAAGTTCGTGGCATCGATGTCCACGGCGCGGCGCCAGCACAACGCGACGATTCTGCCGGATGGACGGGTGTTGGTGACGGGAGGCAGCCGGGGGAGCGGCTTCGACAACGCGGACTCCCCCGTCCTGTACGCGGAGCTGTATGACCCCGCGACGAACCGGTGGACGCGGCTGGCGAGCAACACGGTGTATCGGGGCTACCACGCGACGGCAGTGCTGCTGCCGGACGGGAGGGTGATGAGCGCGGGGGGACGCAAGCGCCGCACGGCGGAGGTCTACTCTCCGCCCTATCTCTTCAAGGGCGCGCGGCCCGGGGTCAGCGGGGCACCGGACACGGTGGCGCCAGGGACGAGCTTCACGGTGACGACGCCGGACGCGGCGAAGATAACGCGGGTGTCGCTGGTGGCGCTCGCGTCGGTGACACACGCGTTCGACCAGAACCAGCGGCTCGTTACGCTGAGCTTCACGCGAGGCTCGGGGAGCCTGACGGTGACGGCGCCGCGGAACAACAACGTGGCGCCGCCGGGCTACTACCAGTTGTTCCTGGTGAGCGACACGGGCGTGCCGTCGGTGGGGCGGATGGTGCGCATTACCGCCCAGTGATGGCATCGGGAGCTACAGCTTCAGCTCCCACGTCTCCCCGACGAGGCCGTCTCCGAAGCTGTCATGCGGCTCGGAGTGGACGAGGACGAAGCCGGCCTGCTCGTAGAGCTTCCGGGCCGCGTGGAGCATGTCGTTGGTCCACAGGCGCACCTTGCGGTAGCCGGCCTCGCGGGCGAAGCGCACGCACTCGTCCACCAGCCGTGAGCCGATTCCGAGCCCCCTCGCGGACGGCTCCACGAGCAGCAGGCGCAGCTTCGCCACCGTCTTCGACTCCTTCACCAGGAACACCGAGCCGACATTCTCCCCGTCCCGCTCGGCAATCCAGCAGCGCTCCCGCGCCGGCTCGTACTCCTGGATGAACTTCGCGGCGATGCTCGCGACCAGCGCCTCGAAGCGCTCGTCCCAGCCGTACTCCTGGGAGTACAGCAGGCCGTGGCGCTGGATGACCCAGCCCATGTCGCCCGGCCGGTGCTGCCGGAGGAGGTAGGGTGCCTTCTCCCGCGCGGGCGTGTCTCCGAGCAATTCCTCGATGGTCCGCATCGCCTCCAGCAGGCGCTTCTGCCGGGCCGGGGACAGCCGGGACAGCAGCGCGCCGACCTCCTGGCTCGAGCGCGCGTTGAGCTTGGAGAAGGCGTCCTGACCACGCCGGGTCAGCAGCACGAGGCTCTGGCGGCCGTCGGACTCCGAGCGCTCCCGTGTCACGAAGCCCCGGGTGCCGAAGGCGCGCAGCACGCGGCTGAGGTAGCCCGGGTCCAATCCCAGGTCCCGGCTCAGCTCCGCCGCCGTGGGCTGCTCCCGGTTCGCCAGCTCGTACAGCACCCGCACTTCGGTGAGGGAGAAGTCACTCTCCAGGTGCCCCTCGGGCAGGACGCCAATCCTCTGTGTGTAGAAGCGATTGAAGTGCCGCACCGCCGCCACGGTCCGCTCGTGCCTGGCCTCGCCCATGTCCGTGCTCCTCCGAATTCGTTGCCATTGTCAACGAATTGGTTGCCTGAGGCAACTATCTGGGGCCGCGATCCGCGACTGGCGTAGCGCTCGGCCAGCGCCGAGAACACCAGCAGCCCCACCCCGAATCGCTCTGAGCGTTCCCCGGCGCACCTCCCTCATTGCGACCTTGTTCCAGGTGCCAGGCCTCTGAGAGCATGTGCTCAGCACCTGGTTCACCCAGCGGAGGATGCAATGAACAAGCTAGCGCATGGATGGGTCCTTGCAGCCGCAGCGTCTCTAGTCGCATTGGCCGGATGTGGCGGCACGACCGTTCAGGTCGATGATTCCACTTCGGAAACTGAGCAGGCCGTCCAGTACTGTGATTATGACTATCCGTGCAGCAACCCGAATCACATCTGCGTAGGTATCGAAATCGCCGGCAGTGGTGGTTGCTACCCCGCCTGCGACTTCAGTCGTTATCCGACGACGGGATGTGGCATTACCGGCAGTAGTTGCTGCGACGGCGTCTATTGCAGTGGCTCCTGCTACTAACCTCCGTCGGGAGGGTCCGCGACGAGCAGACGCTGCGTGGCCGAAGAGGTCACGCAGCGAGGTGTGCTGGTAACCGCTTGCCGCCCCTTCCCAACTCCGAGTTGGCCGGGCCGGCTTTTTCGGACCAGCTCAGGGAATGCGAGACTCCGAAGCTCGGGCTCGGGGGTGTCCTTGTACTGCTCAGGTGGTGGACCGTATTTCGCGGCTCGCGTAGCGCTCGGCCAGCACCGAGCACACCAGCAACTGGAGCTGATGGTAGAACATCAGCGGCAGGACGATGAGACCCAGGGCCGGGTGCGCGCCGAAGATGAGCCGGGCCATGGGGACCCCGGAGGCCAGCGTCTTCTTGGAGCCACAGAAGACCGCGGCAATCTCGTCCTCCTT